>JBHAEB010000108.1:0-16512 GCA_041855345.1 Arachnia sp.
CACCGAGGAGTTCCGAACCGCCACTCAAATCCATGACGAGCTGCGTCAGTTGGGAGATCGGGTCGGCTTGGCGACGGTGTACCGGGCGCTGCAGACTATGAGCGAATCAGGCGACCTGGATGTGCTTCGCACCCCGGACGGGGAAGCGGCCTATCGGATGTGTTCCAACGAGCATCACCACCATCTGGTGTGCCGAAACTGCGGCACCGCTGTGGAGATCGCCGGGGAAGCCGTTGAGTCCTGGGCTAACGAGGTGGCTGCTGAACATGGTTTCACCGATGCCGGACACAACCTGGAGATCTTCGGGCTGTGCCGCAACTGTAGTTAGGTGCTGAGAAAGGGCAGCGAGCGCAGGCTCTTATCGAGATGCCATGCGGTGTAGGCCGCCACTAGGCCATGGGCGCGGCTCCACAATCTGGGGTCTGAGTCCATGATCTCCTCCCATTGCCCAGCCAGTAGCGCGCCCAACAGAGTCAACAGCTCTGGACTTACCGCAGCACAGGATCCCAACCTGCACTCCGGGCATACTGCGCCTCCCAACTGGGGTGAGAACCAACGCAGGTCCGTCGTGCTGCCGCAACTCACACAGGCCATGACGCTAGCCGCCCAGCCGGCAGCGGCTAAACCACGCAGCAAGTAGGAATCGACCACACAGATCAGTGGCAACTGGCCCCGCCCCAACGCCAGCAAGGCACCAAGCAGCAGCCGATACTGGCTCAACGAGGCCACTTTATCCTCCGCTACCAGGCGATCGGCAGCTTCAACGACAACCTCCGCAGCACAAAACCGGTCATAGTCAGCACCCAGGATGGGAGGATGCAGGGATTCCACCTGAGTAATCGTGTCCATGGCCCCGCGCCCGGACACCAATTGAACATCGATATGGCTAAACGGCTCCAGCCTCGCGCCGAATTTCGACCCGGCCTTTCGTACCCCTTTGGCTACTGCACGGATCTTGCCATGGGATCGCGTAAATAGGCTGACGATTCGATCCGCTTCGCCGAGCTTCCAGGTGCGCAAGACCACAGCATTATCCCGGTAAGTACGCACCAGGACAGGGTACCTGCAGTTTCAGCGCCCCTATTCTGGTGACATGGCATATAGCGATCCCACGCCACATCCCTCCGGGGCACGCCCTCCGAAACTGCCAGCCAGCGCGATTCCGCGCCACGTCGCCATCGTCATGGATGGCAATGGACGCTGGGCGAAGGCACGTGGGATGCAACGCACCGATGGGCATCAACGCGGTGAAGCTGCCCTCATGGATGTGCTCCATGGCGCCATCGAAATGGGAATCCCCTATATTTCGGCCTACGCTTTCTCCACCGAGAACTGGAAACGCTCCCCCGACGAGGTGCGGTGGCTGATGGGTTTCAACAGATCCGTGATCCGCCGCCGCCGCGACGAACTCTCGGCCCTCGGAGTGCGAATCCGCTGGTCGGGGCGACGCCCTAGGCTGTGGGGTTCGGTCATCAAGGAACTCACCGATGCTGAACAACTCAGCCAGGCCAACACCCGACTCACCTTGCAGTTCTGCATGAACTATGGGGGCCGAGCCGAGATTGTCGATGCGGTTCGCCGGATCGCCGCCGAAGCCCAACAGGGCAAGCTTGACCCCAACCGACTCACCGAGGAGAGGTTCCGCCGGTTCCTCTACGCGCCCGAGGTCCCCGATGTGGATCTATTCATCCGCTCCTCTGGGGAACAGCGCACCTCGAATTTCCTGCTATGGCAGTCTGCCTACGCCGAGTTCATCTTCCTTGACCGGCTCTGGCCAGACTTCGATCGTCGGGATCTCTGGTCAGCCGTGGAGCAGTACGCCACCCGGGAGCGACGCTTCGGATCCGCGTAGGGAATTCGTTCGGAGTTCTGCCTCTAGAACAGCACGCTGGAAAGCCGACGACGTGCCTTGAGCACCTCGGGGGTGCTGCGCCCGGCCACCTCAAATAGTTCCAATAGCCTGACCCGAATGAGTTCCCGGTCCTCAGCTCCCAGCTGTGCGGCCAACCCAAGTAGCCGGTCGAAAGCGGCCTCGTAGCCTCCCTGAATCGCCTCCACATCGGCAGCAGCCAGCTGTGCTGACACATTCATCTCATCGGCGGCAGCTGCGGTCATCGTCGCTACTGCATCGACATCCACAGTCCTGGCCAGTAGCGCAGCCTGGGCCCGGCCAGCAAGGGCTTCGGGATCATTCGGGGTGGCAGCCAGCAGGGCGTCGAATTCTGCGACCGCTGCGGCATAATCGCCGGCTGCCAGCGCCTGGCCCGCCTTCTCGAAACGGGGATCTACTGCCGGAGCCTCCTGGGTCGCTCCAGAACTGACTGGTTGGGCCCTGCCGGTCAACCCATTAGCTACGGCCACTTGGGTGAGTTGGTCAATCAGGGCAGCCAAATCCGCACGATCCCTCGTCCCTTGGAAGAGGGGTGCTACCTGGCCACCAATCAGAGCCACCACGGTTGGTACGGCAGCCACCCCCAGGGCTTGAGCTAGCCTAGCCTCGGTATCCACATTGACCCTGGCTAGCAGGAACCTTCCTGCCGCAGCGTTGACAAGCTCAGTCAGATCCTTCCCGACGCTGGCGCCATTGGTATCCCGCGGCGAATAAAACTCCACGATCACCGGATGCGTCATGGAGGAGCCGATGAGTTCTTGGAATCCAGCTTCAGTGGCCTCGATGACATAGGAAACCCCGCTGGGTTGGGCGGCCAGCGCAGATAGATCAACAGCCCCGGGTCGAGTGAAACTTGGATTCGTCATGGCGACAATTTTGACGTTCCTGGCCTGATCAGACAACCGGGATGGAAAAATAGCTCTCATGGCACATGAGCGAGCTGGCCAAGTGGCCCTGGAATCTGACCTCATCGATGTTGATGCCGTGTTGGCGGCCTACTACGACCTGACCCCTGATCCCACGAACCCAGATCAGATGGTGAGCTTCGGCACCTCGGGACACCGCGGTTCGAGCCTAGATCTCGCCTTCAATGACCTCCACATCGCCGCAACCACACAGGCGATCGTGGAATACCGGAGACAGCAAGGCATCACTGGCCCATTGTTCATCGGTAAAGACACCCACGCGTTGTCGCTCCCAGCATGGAAGACCGCGATTGAAGTCCTGGTCGCCTGCGACGTCACGGTCTTTGCTGAGCGCGAAGAGGAATACACCCCCACCCCAGCGGTGTCACGAGCCATCATTCGATACAACCGCGAGCATCCAGGACAGCTCAGCGACGGCATCGTCGTCACCCCATCTCATAACCCGCCCCGCGATGGTGGCTTCAAATACAACCCGCCCCATGGCGGCCCGGCTGATACTGACGCCACTGGGTGGATCGCTAAGCGCGCAAATGAGCTGATGGCTGATCCGACTGGGATCCAGCGACTCAGCTACACCACGGCATCCTCCCGGGTGCACCGTTTTGACTACCGAACCCCCTATTGCACCGAGTTGGCTGGCGCCCTCAATCTCGATGCCATTGCGGCAGCGGGAGTGCGTATCGGAGCTGATCCGATGGGCGGCGCATCGGTGCAGTATTGGGAGTACCTGGCCGAGCACAGCTCCTTGGACCTCACCGTCGTTAACCCTGTGGTCGACCCCACGTGGCGATTCATGACCCTCGATACCGACGGCAAGATCCGAATGGACTGCTCCTCCCCCAACTCCATGGCCTCATTGGTGTCCAATCGGGACCGTTACGACATCGCCACCGGAAATGACGCCGATTCAGACCGTCACGGCATCGTCACCCCAGACTTCGGGTTGATGAATCCCAATGCCTTCCTCGCCGTGGCTATCAACTACCTGTTTGATAATCGCCCTGGTTGGAAGAGCAGCGCCGGCGTCGGCAAGACCCTGGTTTCTTCCTCCATCATCGACAAGGTTGCAACCCGGTTAGGTCGGCCACTCGTTGAGGTTCCGGTCGGCTTCAAGTGGTTCGTGCCTGGACTCACTGATGGCTCTCTGGGGTTCGGCGGCGAGGAGTCAGCCGGCGCGAGCTTCCTGGATCTTCAGGGACGCACCTGGACTACCGACAAGGACGGCATCCTGCTGGCCTTGTTAGCTAGCGAGATCCTCGCAGTCACCGGGCGTTCCCCGAGCCAGCACTACGCCGATCTGGAAGCCGCTTTCGGCACCTCCTACTATGCTCGCGTCGACGCCGACGCCAGCCGCGAGCAGAAGGCCCGCCTGTCGGCGCTGTCCGCATCGGACATCACCGCGACCTCGCTGGCTGGGGAGCCGATCACCGCAGTGTTGAGCAAGGCTCCGGGCAATGGTGCAACCATCGGTGGTATCAAGGTCACCACCGATTCGGGCTGGTTCGCGGCCCGCCCCTCAGGCACCGAGGATAAGTACAAGATCTACGCAGAATCGCTGCGCGATGCCGATCACCTAGCCCAGTTGCAAGCTGAGGCTAAGGATGTGGTGAACGCAGCCCTAGGTAGCTGACGGTGACCATGGCCGACGGTGTTAGATGCCGTCGGCCATGTCCTCGTCAAGAACCTCCATCTTCTTCCGCAACCCAGAGCGCTGGATGACACGTTGGATGGTTAGGTCACGTTCTGCTGGTCGACCCACATAGCGGATATCTCGCAGCCCCTGGGCTTGGGCCGCAGATTCGAAAATCAGGTGGCCGTAGTTGAGCAGCTTGCCCAGCAGCGGCTGTTCCAAGGAAATATCGAGGATCCGCGCCATCGGCATCGTTCCCATATGGGTGTTGAACACGCCATGGACCCGAAACACCCGCATATTGGTGATGATGAACCGGTCCATGTGAGCGACGTGCACCTTCCACATCCCTTGGGCAAAGCAGTACAGCCCAAGCATCAGGGGCAGCCAGAAAAATTGACGAGCGACGATCATCATGAGGAAACAAGGGATGCTCATGGCCATCAGGCCCATCCAGGGCAGGGTCACCACCCAGTGTTTACGCACCTCATCAATGACTCGCTCGTCCTCGGAGTGTAGGAGGTGACGATCGATGTCTGGCTCCAGCAGCCGGGCGATCAGCCGCATGTCCGGGTTAGCTAGCTAGTTCAGTGAAGAAACGTGCAATCGCCTCGAAACCCCCGAAGAAGGTCTTAACGGCCTCAGCTGCAGCTTCTGGGCGAGTGAAGAGGTAGAAGACCACGAAGGCTATGCCGAGAACGACAAGCACCTTCTTGACCCAGCCAACCATGGTGCCTCCAAAGTCTTTTTCAGGGGAAGGGACTTTTGCGCCTTCCAGTGTGCCTGATGATGTCAACCTCCAGTCGGCGACTCGCCGGGCTGATCGGGCCAGTTTGCTACCCCGCCGATAGGCGGCCAGCGGCGAGTGGAACAATGAGCCCCATGGAGAACCAAGACCTGTTCATCTGTATCGATCACGTCGGCCTAGCCGTCCCGGACCTGGACGAGGCCGTCAAGTTCCACAGCGAGGTCCTCGGCTGGCGCGAGCTCCACCGCGAGGTGAATGAGGAGCAGGGCGTCGCGGAAGCCATGATCGGCACCGGAGCCCAGGGCGAAGAGAACGCCAAGATCCAGCTACTCGCCCCGCTGAATGAGAACTCCACCATCGCCAAATGGCTCGGACGCAATGGCGGCCCAGGTATCCAGCAGCTGGCCTACCGGGTTGCCGATATCGACCATGTCTGCGCCGTATTGCGTGAACGCGGTTTGCGGCTGCTCTACCCCGAGCCGAAGCGCGGCACCGCCAACTCCCGAATCAACTTTGTCCATCCCAAGGACGCCGGCGGTGTTCTCTTGGAGCTCGTCGAACCAGCTAACGACGCAGCCCACTAAGTTTCGTAGCGTTCAGGCCCGCGCAGGGACGTGACCCACGTCGGTAGAACTACCGCCCGCGTCCCTGCGCCTAGGCCGTCCCTTTTCATCGTGCAGTCCGCTGCGCTCCCCTGACCCGCGCCCCGGCACGTGGGCCTATCACCCTGGCCGACCCCAACCAAGGCGGCTGCCACCACCCCGGGCCCCTGCGCGTGGTCCTCTCACCCCATCCCACAACAACCACTAGTCAAGCCAATCACTCCGTATAGCCCCTAGACCTATACCCGATGCGGCCCAACCGATATTCTTCGGCCTAGCTACCAGGCTTGCCTTAATGAGTCTTCTTGGGGCCAGGTAGGCTTCTGCTCGTCCACGCTGACCCAGGAGATGACGATGACCGATGCCCGTGGTGACTTCGACGAGGTGACTGGCCTCAATCTATTTGAGGACAAAGCCAGTGCAGTGGGTGGATTCCCGCACGCGATGTGGGGATATGACCGTCAGGCCGTCGACTCATATGTTCGCGAAATCGAGCAGCGCCTGGTGGAAGTCAAGGTGCAACTCCGCGAACAACGCCGCGAGACATCCTTTGTGCGTGAACAAGTGGGGACCACCGATTTCAGCAAGTTAGGTGCCCACGCCCGTAGCCTTCTGGAAGCTGCTGAAGCCCAGGCAGCCGAGCTGATCCGGCAAGCGGAGGCGGAGTCAGATCGGATGCGTCTCGAAGCCCAGCGAGCAGCCGCTGCCGCCCGCGAGGCCGCCCAGCAGGAGGCCGACGATGTTCGTATCTCTGGGCTCACCGGGCTACGCAAACTCCGTCAGGACCAAGCGGAGGCGGGACAGGCTGTCCTGGCTGCCGCGAAACGCGACGCAGAAACGATGCGGGCTGAGGCTACGGCAGCCGCTAAAACCGCCCACGACGAAGCCGCGCAACAGGCAACAACCATCCTCGAAGCTGCCCGCGTCGATGCCGCCAGAATCCGGCAGGAGGCGCAGGCCCAGGCCACTGCCATCAAACTGGAGGCGGACAAGGCTGCCGCCGATTCACTAGCGAAACAAACCGAAGCCGCCAAGCAAGCCGAGGAGGCTTTGGCTGCGCAACTTGCCGAATCCCGAACCCGGGTCGACAGCGCCAGCGAGGAGCTTGAACAGGCTCGCCTTGAAGCAAATCAGATACGTGAAACCGCCATCGAGGAGGCCGAGCAGATCCGCACCGCCGCGACGCGGGAGGCCGAGGCTACCTTGGCCGAGATACGTGACCAGGCGCGGGCGAAACAAGATCAGGTAGAGGAGAAGGTGGCTTGGCGCAAGGAACAACTCGAGCGGGAGATCGCCACCCTGTTGGCCCGTCGAACCTCTATTGTGGCCAGCATGCAGAATCTGCGAGCGCTGGCTGAGGAGGCTTCGCCCCTCGACGAGCTCACCGACAGCGCCGATGAGGAAACCACACCACATGCCCGGGATGCCAAGCAGGAAAAGTGACTACTGAGGACCCCACGCCCACCGAGCCGCCGGTACCTGAACCCGTCGCTGAGCCGGAGCCAGCTAAGGGTAAGAAACGCCGACGGTTTAAAGCGCTAGTTGGCCGGAGCAAACAGGCCATTGGTGGTGCCTTTGGCCAGGCCCAGCGGGGAGCCATCGAATTACTCACTCCCATCCCGAGCGAACCAGTAACTCCAGTCCCTCCAGTGGTGGTGGAGAATCGCTCCCGGCTGCTGAACCATTCGCCCTTCTCACTGGGTTTCTTTGGAGCCCTCGGAGTGGTCGCCGCGTCGAGCCTCATGGCTGCGGTGATGCAAGTTCAACATGTCCTGGTGCTCGTGGTGCTCTCGCTGTTTCTGGCTCTGGGCCTCAACCCCGCCGTCGAATTCTTCACCCGGCGCCGGGTACCGCGACCGGTAGCAGTTTTCGTGGTCACCATCACGGTGGTGGGTATTCTGGTCTTGGGGGTCACCGCCCTCGTGCCGTTGTTCACAGCCCAGCTTCAGTCGATCAGCGTGCGGGTGCCGATGTGGTTGGAGTTACTCACCACCAACCAGGACATCGCCTATTGGAATGAGCAATACCAGATCATCGACAAGGCTCAAGAGGCCTTGAGCACGATGGATCTGGTCAACACGCTATTTGGCGGCATCTGGGGTGCGGGTGTGTTGGTGGCTAATCTGGTGTTCTCGTTGATCATGACCCTGGTGTTGACGATCTACTTCCTGGCCTCGCTACCGGCCATCAAGGACATCATCTACAAACTGGCCCCGGGCAGCCGACGGGCTCGTGCCCAATACCTAGCCGACGAAATCTTCCGTGGGGTATCCGGGTACATCACCGGCATGTTCATGATCGTCAGTGTCGCCGCTGGGTGCGCCTTCATCTTCATGAACATCGCTGGGCTGGGTGCATACTCGCTGGCTTTGTCCTTCGTCGTCGCCCTGTTCTGTTTCATCCCGCTGGTTGGCTCTTCCCTCGCGATGTTGGCTGTGGCTGTCGTTGGTTTCGCCACCTCCCCCACGATCGGGATCGCCACGATCATTTATTTCCTGGTCTATCAGCAGTTCGACGCCTATGTGTTGTACCCGACGGTGATGAAGCAGACCGTCAAGGTGCCAGGAGCCTTGGTGGTGTTGTCTGCCTTGATCGGTGGCATCTTGCTTGGGGTGATTGGGGCATTGATAGCAATCCCAACCACCGCGGCCCTGCTGCTGCTCTACCGTGAGGTCGTCCAGCCCTATCTTGATGCCAGCTAGGCTTAGTCTGTGCGTCTCGTCATTGCCTCCTGCCAGGTCGACTACTCGGGCAGGCTGTCAGCTCATCTACCGATGGCCAAACGACTCATCATGCTCAAAGCCGACGGTTCTGTCTCCATCCATGCGGACGACCGGGCTTACAAGCCGCTGAACTGGATGAGCGCTCCGTGTCGGCTCACTGTGGAGGAGCCGGAGCCGGCACTTGTTGACCTGGGAGCCACGCAACTGTGGGTGGTGCGGGCAACCAGCGGGGACACCCTAAGAATCGCAGTCGGAGAAATCTTCCTCGATGAGGACCACACCTTCGGGGTAGATCCGGGACTGCAGAAGGATGGCGTCGAAGCCCACCTGCAGGCCCTGCTGGCTGAACATCCTGGGACCTTCGGGGAGGGCTGGCAAGTCGTTAAGCGTGAATATTACACCCCCATCGGTCCGGTAGATCTTCTGCTGCGGGATGCCAACGGATCCCATGTTGCGGTGGAGGTAAAGCGTCGCGGTGAGATTGATGGTGTCGAGCAGTTGAGTCGATACCTGGAGTTGATGAATCGCGATCCGCAACTGTCGCCGGTTCGTGGCATCCTGGCCGCCCAACAGATCAAACCTCAGGCCGCAACCTTGGCTCGCGACCGAGGGATCGACTGCCAATTGCTGGACTACGACGCCCTCCGTGGTCTCGATAACGCCGAGGAGCGGTTGTTCTAATGGCACGTCGCCCGTCGAAGCACACTCGACCCCCTCGTCCACTCAATACGGCACGCTACGCAGTCAAACAGACCAAGGGCCAGGGCACTTTCTTGGTCCGTGAGGTTCCTGCGGACCGGGCGGTCAAGGTTTACCTGTGCCCTGGCTGCAATACCTCGATTCCGGTGGGGGTGGCCCATCTGGTGGCTTGGCCTGAGGAGCCCGGGTTAGGCTATACCTCGGGGCTAGAGCAGCGTCGTCACTGGCACCAGCACTGTTGGAGGCTTAACCGATGATCCACGTCACCACTGTAGGTAGCGGGGCAATTCCTGTGGTGTTCCTGCACGGCTTATTCGGACAGGGGAAGAACTTCTTCTCCATCGCTTCGGAGCTGGGCGATATCGCCACCTGCCAGCTGCTGGATCTACCCAATCATGGCAACTCCTCGTGGACGATCGACTTCAGTCTCGACGGTCAAGCCGATGAGATCGCGACCTGGATAAGGAGTAGTTTTCCTGGACCAGTCGCGGTGATCGGGCACTCCCTCGGTGGGAAACTCGCCATGCGGCTTGCCCTGCGGCAGCCCCACCTCGTGGAACGACTGATGGTCGTCGATATCGCACCGGCGAGCAATGACCGACCGCTGAGCTTCGCTCCACTGGTCGCTGCCATGCGTGGCCTCGATCTCGAGGGGCTGCGTTCACGCTCCCAAGCCCATGAAGAACTCGCCACCCACATACCTGATCCCGAGGTGCGCGGTTTCCTGCTACAGAATTTGCGGCAAATCCGGGGGCATTGGACGTGGACCTCAAACCTCGATTTGTTGGGTGACTCGCTGGCGGTCATCGCCGGCTGGCCGCATCTGGAGGCCAGTTACGAGGGGGCTACGTGGTGGGTGGCTGGCGGACGTTCCACCTATATCCAGCCGGAACATCAGGCGCCGATGAAGGCGCTCTTCCCGCGGGTCGTGACCGTCACTTTGAAACGTGCTGGCCATTGGGTCCATGCTGACGATCCGGAAGCCTTCGTCACCCTAACGCGAGAATTCTTGCAGTCGCACAACTGAGTGAGGTCCTGGAGCGCAAGCCCGAGGCGCCTGCTTTTCTGCGGTTTTCCGGGGTTCAGGGGCGTTTTCGGCGTGATGAATCGCAGGAAAGCAGGTCGGGCAGGAGATGGGGTGGACGGGTGATGGGGTGCACGGGTGATGGGGTGGATAGGGGATGGGGACCTAGCCCAGGGTCACCGAAGTAATCAACGCCTCCGCGATTGGGCTGATCCCGTCGTTGGCGTCCACGCCCTGAGCGGCGATGTCCTGGATCACTTGCAGTCCAGCTTCGTCGATGTGACCAAAAACGGTGTACTCCGGTGGCAGTGAGGAATCCTCCCACACGATAAAGAACTGCGATCCGCCAGTATTGGGCTGCCCGATATTAGCCATCGCGACGGTGCCCTTGGGATAGTTGACCAAGTTGTCAGCAACCGATTCGAGGTTGGTGGTCAGTGGTGATAACTCGTCAGGGATGGTGTATCCCGGTCCTCCCCTTCCGGTGCCGGAGGGATCCCCGCATTGCAGCACGAAGATACCGTAGTCGACCAGCCGATGGCAGCGCGTGTTATCAAGCCAGCCCTGCTGGGCCAAGGAGACGAAGGAGTTGACTGTACACGGAGTTGCGGACCGATCCATCGTGATCTCCACATCTCCAGCAGTCATATGCACCACCGCCTTGACCTCACCGCTGTTGACCACATCGGTGGTATTTGGCGGATCGACGGGGATGGCTGGCTCACCGTTACTGGGATAGCTGCACACCTGAGCCCGCACCGCATCAGAACCCTGTGGAGCCGATTGGTTGGCGTCTCCGCATCCCCCCAGCAGGCTGACAGCAGCGATCAGGCACAGAACTCGTTTAGCAGTCACATTCGCATCCTATCGGTGCCCCCGCACAGCGTCGCTGCCATGACGAGGCTCGGCCGTCGGAAGAGCGGACGCCTCACCTTGTTCTACTGGCCACCATGACCACCGGGTGGTGACCTTCCGGGGAGACTGAGGTTCCCCACCCGGATCTGTCAGCCACATCGCAGCACCCCGGCACTAGGCTGTTTCCATGGTGAACCTGACCCGGATCTATACCCGCACCGGCGATGCCGGGATGACCCGCCTGAGCGACAACGCACAGGTGCCCAAGACTGATTGGCGAGTAGAGGCCTATGGTGCCGTTGACGAAACCAATTCCGTCATCGCAGTCGCGATCGCCCTAGATGGCCTACCCGAACGTATCGTCGACATGCTCAACCTAGTGCGCAACGAACTTTTCGACCTTGGCGCAGATCTCAGCACTCCGCTGCACCCCAACCCGGAGTATCCGCCGTTGCGCATCGAACAACCCTCTATCGACCGATTGGAGTCATGGATCGACGAATTGAACCAGGACCTACCCAACCTGCGGTCCTTCATCCTTCCTGGTGGTTCCCCCAGCGTCGCTCAACTCCATGTGGCACGCACGGTATGTCGTCGGGCTGAACGCATCGCCTGGCGTGCCGCCCAGGAACTCGGCTTTGAACCGGCACCAGCCAAGGGAGCTGGAGGGGTCAACCAATTGGCGATCACCTATCTCAATCGCCTCAGCGACCTGCTCTTCACCATGGCACGCAGCGCCTCGGGTCCAGACGGTGATGTGCTGTGGGTGCCAGGCACGGATCGGCAGCCCCCACCCAAACGCTGAAGCCACGACCTCTGACGGCCTCCCCCAGCTGCCGCCTAGCAGCGGTAGCTCCCCCGAGGTGGCGACCTGCCACCTTAACGCAACCCAACTCCCATTGCCGCAGCGGGTGTTAACGCGGCGAGTCGGCGCTTCCAGGCTGAGCGTGACTGCCTGGCGGCGCCGACTCCAACCATGCCATCAAGGCCATCGCATTGTCGTAGCTCATCGCAAGGTTATGTTGATGGCCGCTATATCGATCCTGGATGGTGACGATCCACGATTCATCAAAGAGCATCGTGGCCTCCAACGGAGTGACAGCGCGCCGCTGCACCCACAACGTCGTGGCGCGGGGGAAGGAGCGGCTGGGCCGTAGCGCCAGTGAGAAGGCGCGATACCAGTCCAACCGGTCATCGCGGTAGCGAGAGAAACCTAGCACCCACCCGATACCAGGTTCCCCGTCACGCATCCGGTGGGCACAATCAAAAAGGCCGCCTTGGCGGGTAAGCCAGCGGCGGCGCAGGTAGAGCAGAACGATGGGCATGATCAGGGCACAGACCACCACAACGGAAACGGTGATTGCCATCCAACCCATGAGGACAACATAGCGGCTGTTAACGTATCTGACGATTCCGAAGGGTGCTGGGTTGCCAAGCTGCAATATTTGAACAGCACAACTGACCGAAATCACGATGGGGCGGCTCCCCCAATCGGAACACCGCCCCACCAATGAATACTGGCAACTCAGGTCTGCTGCTGGTAGCGCTCCCCCGCTCGAATCTGGGCGTTGAGGATATGCAGTCGATGGATCTGCTCGTCAGTCGCATCGCCCTGGCTGCGTAGATGCCGTAGCTCGTGGGCTTCCTTGCGAGCAGCCTCAAGGGTGATCTCCTCCGCAAGGGCCACATCGTGGCTGAGGATGCGGACATGGCCTGAAGCTACGGCGAGGATCCCGCCATCGATGGCCATGATCTCGGTACGACCGTCAGCCGCCACCACCTCTACCATGCAGGGCACCAGGGCTGCCATCAGCGCTTCGTGACCGGGCAGGATACCGATATCACCTTCATGGGTGCGCGCGATGATGTTGACGGCGTCGCCCTCCCACACCATCCGATCGGCGGAGACAACCTCCAGCTTCAGCGGCTCGCGTCCCACGGCTCAGAGTTCCTTCTGCATCTTGTTCCAGTTTGCAAACACGTCCTCCATGCTGCCGACGTTGAAGAACGCTTGCTCGGCGATATGGTCAACATCGCCTCGGCAGATCATCGCGAATCCCTCGATCGTGTCGGCCAGCGGGACCGTGGATCCAGGAATATTGGTGAACTTCTCTGCCATATAGGTGTTCTGGCTGAGGAACTGCTGGATACGACGAGCCCGGTTCACCATGATCTTGTCCTCTTCGGACAACTCATCGATACCAAGAATGGCGATGATGTCTTGCAGTTCCTTGTTCCGCTGCAGGATCTGCTTGACGCGCACCGCGGTGTCGTAATGTTCCTGACCCACATACTGCGGGTCAAGGATCCGGCTAGAGGAGGTCAGCGGATCCACGGCCGGGTAAAGACCACGAGAGGCGATCTCACGGCTCAACTCGGTGGTCGCATCGAGATGGGCGAAGGTGGTTGCGGGTGCCGGATCCGTGTAGTCATCGGCGGGCACGTAGATCGCCTGCATCGAGGTGATCGAGTGTCCCTTGGTTGAGGTGATCCGTTCTTGGAGCTGGCCCATCTCGTCGGCCAGGTTTGGTTGATAGCCCACCGCAGAGGGCATCCGGCCCAGCAGGGTCGAAACCTCAGAGCCGGCCTGAGTGAACCGGAAGATATTGTCGATGAACAACAACACGTCCTGGTTCTGCACATCACGGAAGTACTCCGCCATGGTGAGCGCCGACAGCGCGACCCGCAGCCGAGTGCCGGGGGGTTCATCCATCTGACCGAAGACCAACGCGGTGTCCTTGAGAACACCGGCCTCTTCCATCTCGTTGATCAGGTCATTACCCTCGCGGGTACGTTCACCCACCCCGGCGAACACCGAGGTGCCGCCGAAGTTATGGGCGATGCGGTAAATCATCTCCTGGATCAGCACCGTCTTGCCTACGCCGGCGCCACCGAAGAGTCCGATCTTGCCACCCTTGACATAGGGGGTCAGCAGGTCGAGAACCTTGATGCCGGTTTCCAGCATTTCGGTTCGTGACTCCAATGCATCGAATGCAGGTGCGGGGCGATGGATTGGCCAGCGCTCGGTGATCTCGATGGAGGCCGGATCGACGTTGAGCACGTCGCCGGTCACATTCCACACATGTCCCTTGGTGATATCACCCACCGGTACCGAAATAGGTGCGCCAGTGTCACGGACCTCGGCGCCGCGACGCATACCGTCGGTTGGCTTCAAGGCGATGGCGCGCACCAGGTTGTCGCCAACATGCAGGGCCGTTTCCATGGTCATGGTCCGTTTGGTGCCCATCACCTCGGTCTCGACCAGCAGCGCGTTGCCGATCTCGGGAATCTGGTCAGCCGCGAACTCAACGTCCACAACCGGGCCGATGACCCGGGCGACGCGGCCGACGCCGACCGACGTGGTCGAATCTGCAGTCATTTGTTACCTCATTCGTTTCCGGCTGACTCGGCCAGCGCCGCAGCGCCGCCGACGATTTCAGAGATTTCCTGGGTGATCTCGGCCTGGCGAGCCTGGTTGGCTTCACGGGTCAGGCGTTCGATCAGTTGCTGAGCGTTATCGGTGGCCGATTTCATCGCTCGCTGCCGACTGGCCAGTTCGGATGCGGCAGATTGCAGCAGCAAGGCGTAGATCCGGTTGGCCACATACATCGGCAGCACCTGATCAAGCACGGCCTTGGGGCTGGGCTCGAAGGCGTAGTGCGGCAGGATGCTGCCCTCTTCATGATGCGGCTCATCGGATTCTTCTACCCGCAGCGGCAGCATCCGCAAGGCGACTGCTTCTTGGGTCAGCATCGTGTGGAATCGGGTGGCGACGATGTGCAGCTGATCCACTCCCCCTTCCTCGTAGGGGATGAGGAATTTGTCGATCAGCGTCTGCGCGATCTCCTGGGCATGGCGATAGTTCGGCGCGATCGAGAAACCCGACCAGCTTCGTTCGATCTCTCGATTCCGGAACTCGTAATAGGACACGCCCTTATTGCCGGCAACGTAGAGCACACATTCTTGGCCCTCGCCCTCTAGGCGGGTCCGCAACTGCTCGGCCACCTTGATGACATTGGCGGAATAGGCCCCAGCCAAACCACGATCGCCAGTGAGGACGAGCATCGCTGAGCGACGTGGCGGCTCAGCATCGCGAAGCAATGGATGTTCCAATACCCGGGAGTAGGTGGCCAGCGCTGAGACAGCATGGATCAGGGAGCTGGCATAGGGGGCCGCTTCACGGACCGCCTGCTGCGCCTTGACGATGCGGGAGGCTGCAATCAGTTCCATGGCGCGGGTGATTTTCTTGGTGGTAGCCACGGAGTTCCGCCGCTGCCTCAGTTCCCGCAGACTGCTTCCCATGTCAGCATCAACTCCGCTTCTTGAGGCGGATCGTCTCCTGATCGATCTCAGAATCAGCGATCGGGGTGTGCTCCTCACGTCCCACGAGGAGATTACCCTCAGTGGTCCTAAAGACCTGCTTGAACTGGGCTAGGGCCTCGGTGGTAGCCGCTTGCAGATCGTCGCCGAACAGCTTGGTCTCAGCGATGGTGTGCAACACATTGGTGCTGTGCCGCAGATAGTCCAAGAACTCCTGCTCAAAGCGAAGCACATCAGCGACCGGAACATCGTCAAAGTGGCCTTGAACACCGGCCCACACCGAAATGACCTGGTCCTCTACCGGATAGGGCGCGTACTGGCCCTGACGCAGCAGTTCAACCAGGCGAGCGCCACGATCCAGCTGCTGGCGAGAGGCCGCATCCAAGTCGGAGGCGAACATAGCGAAGGCTTGCATATCGCGGTACTGGGCCAGATTGATCTTCAGCGAACCCGAGACCTGCTTCATGGCCTTGACCTGTGCGGCGCCACCCACCCGGGATACCGAGATACCGACGTCAATAGCTGGCCGCTGGTTGGCGTTGAACAGATCTGACTGCAAGAAGATTTGGCCATCGGTGATCGAAATCACATTGGTCGGGATATAGGCCGAGACGTCGTTTGCCTTGGTTTCGATGATCGGCAGCCCGGTCATCGATCCGCCGCCGAGTTCATCGGAAAGCTTCGCGCAGCGTTCCAGCAGGCGGGAGTGGAGGTAGAAAACGTCGCCGGGGTAGGCCTCACGACCCGGGGGACGACGCAGCAGCAGGGACATGGCTCGGTAGGCCTCAGCCTGCTTGGTCAAATCGTCGAAGATGATGAGCACATGCTTGCCCTGGTACATCCAGTGCTGGCCGATGGCCGAACCGGCATAGGGCGCGATGTACTTGTAGCCTGCGGGATCAGAGGCCGGAGCGTGCACGATGGTGGTGTATTCCAGGGCACCGGAGGCTTCCAGGGTGCTGCGCACCTCAGCGACGGTGGATCCCTTCTGCCCGATGGCGACGTAGATACAGCGCACCTGCTGTTTCGGGTCCCCGGATTCCCAGTTGGCCTTCTGGTTGATGATGGTATCGATGGCGATAGCTGTCTTACCG
>JBHAEB010000109.1:0-4329 GCA_041855345.1 Arachnia sp.
CTCGTAATGGATGACGTAGTCCTCCGCGTCAGCGCGCCGAAAGCGCCGGTGCCTGCCCACCGTCAGGTGGATACGGTGTGGATTCACGTCGCTGATGCCGTAACAGTCCAGCGCCGTCTCGTGCGACAGCGCAGCCTCCGGTGCCCGCGTCCACAACACCGCCAGAGCAAACTGGTCATACTCGCTCACCGGATACCGTGGGAAGCGATACACCCCGTGTGCCGCGCGCTCCAACGTGCCGCGATGAACGAGCATCTGAAGCGCCTGCTTGCTGACGCCAGCCTCGACGGCTTGCTGCGCCGTCACGAATCCATGCTGCGTCTCCGCGATGCACCACAGTGCGTCCCTCGCCAACACCGCCATGGCAATAGTATAACGACCACGTTATACTATTGCCACTAGCCAAGGGTCCTGTGCGCCGCCACTGATGACTCGATCAGCCGATTTGTCGGCCCTGCTCGATGGTGTTGTGGGCCAGTTTCAGGGCCTCAGCGAGTCGTTGTTCGCGGCTGCCGCGCAGCACGGTGAAGGGGATCCCACTTTCCTTGGCGGCATCGACGAACCATTGGTGCATCTCGTGGCGGATGTGTTCGCCGTCGCGGAGCCCGTCTTGGACGAAGTCGATCTCGTCGCCGGTGATCAGCAACAGGTCCATACGGTCACGTTGGGCGATGAGTTCCATTTCCTTCGTGGTGTGCCCAAGGTAGCGCCGCTGCCACAGCTGGGTGGCCCAGGAGTTGGTGTCGCAGACCAGGACGCCACCCGAGCGCATAGCCAGCGTCGCCTCGTAGTGCTGCTGTAGCTCGCCGATGCGGTAGAAGTCCTCCTCCCGCCACTCGGCTCCGGAGGTGAGGATGGATTCGGTGTAGTAGCGGCCTACCTCCGGCACCCAATCCACCCGCAGTGCCTCGGCCAGGTCCCGCGCCAGCGTCGTGGTGCCCGTCGATTCCGCGCCTGCCACCACGATTCTTAGTGCCAGGCCGGCCTTGACCGGGTCGGCCAGGTAGTCCCAGGCCGAGAACAGGTCGGTGCGGACCTGCGTTGCCGATATTGGCATCTGGATACGGCTCTGATCCACCATGACGTGCTGGGCGCCCATGGCGGCAGCCCACGTGATGCCGTAGGGCTCGCTGGAGAAGACGATATCGGGCACCCGTCTAAGGAACGATGTGGCGTGGGCTGCCCAGGCTACGGAATCGCCGTCGTGTCCGATATCGGCAATGACGTGTACCTTGGCGGCAGGATGTACCTGACGCAGCCACTCGGCTCGCCTAGCCGCCGGGATGGGATAGCTAGGGTTGTCGACCACCAATACGTCTACCTCGGTGCACTGGGTTAGAGCGGTATCGATAAGTAGATGATGACCGCGATGCGGCGGGCAGAACTTGCCCGCGACGATGCCCCTCATGCCGCCACCGTCTCGCGGGCGACGGCCTCACCGGTATTGGCGCTGCGCAGCCAGACCCGCAACCCGTAGAAGGCGTTGAGCAGGAACAAGAAATACAAGACGGCGACGAACGGCACACCCTTGTACCAATAGAGGAACACCGCCACGACATCGACGATGATCCACAGGTACCAGCTTTCGAGCTTGCGGCGCATCATGAGGTACTGAGCCGCGAACGCTGCCATGGTCGTGATCGAGTCCAGCGTCGGCAGATCAGCCGGTTCCGGGAATATCGATGGCAACCATAGGTGCAGTCGTGCAATTACCAGGCCGACCAGTACTCCGGCGACGACCACTCCCGCCACCCAGGCAAGCAACTCCCGAGTCGAGAGTCGGGTGATCACCGCCTTATGCTGGTCCTGTGTGGCCCCCGGTCGTGCCCACAGCCACCAGCCGATGATGCCGGTGACTAGGTAGAAGCCCTGCTCTAAAAGATCCGCGTACAGGTTGATTTGGTAAAACAACACGGCGAACAGCGCCACGCCAACCAAGCCAATCGGCCAGTTGAGGATGTTGCGGCGCGCCGCCAGCAAGACGGCGATGAAGTTGAAGATGGTTCCCACCAGTTCCAGCCAGCTGATCGAGTAGCCCCACAGGGTGAAGGCGATGGTGTTAACGCTGAAGATATCCATGTGTTTCCTCCTGCCGTCGAGTGTAAGTGTGGTTTTTACACTAAGTCAATTTAGGCGGGTAGGCTTCAACCATGAGCTACGAGTCGCCCACCCTCACGGTGGACCTAGTGCTGTTCCAGCTCGGCGCATCCGGCCTGGAAGTGTTGCTGCTGCGGCGCGGCCAAGAGCCCTTCCAGGGCTGGTGGGCACTGCCCGGCGGGTACAACGCGCGTGGCGAAACCACTGTCGAGGCCGTCGCCCGAGTGGCCCGCACCAAGGTGGGTTTTCATCTGGACCGTGCTGGGTTTTGGGAGCAGTTGTTCACTGTCGACACCGTCGCCCGCGACCCCCGCGGCCACGCGGTATCAGTGGTTTACCTGGCCGCATCCTACGGTTGGTCCTCAGCCGACGGCACCGAGGAACACAGCTTCTGGAGTGTCGACGCCCTGCCCGAGACGGCCTTCGACCACGCCGAGATCATCGCCAAGGCCCGTCAGCGGCTGGCGTCCAAGCTGAGCTACACCAACGCGGTCTCCGGGTTGCTGGCGCCGCGCTTCACGCTGACCCAAGCCCAGTCCGCGTACGAGGCCGTCCTCGGGCGGAGCCTCGACAAGCGCAACTTCCGCAAGCGCTTCCTAGCCACCGGCTTCGTCGAGCAGACCGACGAAACCTGGACCGGGGGAGCGCACCGCCCCGCCCGGCTCTATCGGTTCAAGAGCGAGGCCCTGCAGCTGGCACCCAGCCTCATCGAACGATGAATGCTCATCCAAGGTGAGGTGAAGTCATCTTCCCTCGGATACCGCGCCCCATGCGAAGCCTTCGAACAACTACTCGTTGCTTCCGCGACTTGACGCCAGCAACTCCTTGGGTTGCAACGTTCAGCTTTCCGCCAGTGCGATGGCCTGTTCGACGTAGTAAGCCGTGTGTTTGTCGCGGATGTCAGACAGCTGTTTGAATTTAATGTGACGGCGAAACTTTCCTGAACCTTCAAGAATGCCTGCCTCGTCTTCGAATCGGTACCCCTCGCTAAACTCGAGCGTGATGTGGTTTTTAGAAGAGAAGATGCCACAGAATGCGTCGTCCAAGTAGTAGAGCACCCCCCCGTACATGATCCGCTCCTCGGAAGCCTCGGCAAGTCGTTTGATTTCTTTGCGTAAAGCGAGGGCGATCTGCTGCTTCTGGGGATCGGTAAGCCCGAGTTCGTCGAAGAAGTCCGCGACGTTCTTCGTTCTCGATGTCACTTCCTATTCCTCCACTCTGATATTCGGTGTTGTCGGGCGGTGTGTGCGGTTGGCTCGCCATTGCGCAACACGCCCAGCATCAGGTGCATATCGGCCAGCGCGGTATTCCGGTGTCGCGGACGGTCAGCATCGCTTCCTTCGCCCGTTCCGGCTCGCTGGTGGCCGTCGCCGCCGCGTCCGACGCTACCACAGTTGCGCCGAGGCCGTGGGAGACGATGTCGTGGATCTCCCGCGCGATCCGGGCACGCTCCTCGGCGACGGCGTTCCTGGTCGGGATTCGCGTTCCCGCTTGGCAGAGAAGTAGTGGAGTCATCCAGGCATCGGGCTTCTGAGGGGCAGGGTGTCAGCGATCCACGGGAGATAGCTGGTATGAGGGGGCATCCGGCCTGGACATGAGTTGACCAAACACAGCTTTCAGACTCCAAACGGTCATGGCGTCCGGATGTCGACGACGGTCGAAAGGTTGTCCCGGCCGTGAGCGCCTGAACAGTCAGATGATCTGCAGGCCGAGAAGCCGAGCTGACGTCTTGAGTCCCTCGTCGAAGGTGGCGATGCGGGCCGAGGTCTGCTCGGCTGTCAGCAGCACGCAACAGTCGGGCATCTTTGACCTGGTGGTGGCGCGAAGCCGCGCCAGTCGGATGGCGGCGTCGTCCGGCAGGGGAGTCGTGGTGACGTCGAGAGCCCGCAGGTCGGCCAGCATTGCCTGATCACGGTTCTCGCGCGCGGCCCTGACTAGCACTTCCGCCAAGTTGGCCGGGCCAATGGTCATCGGCTCCGAGGCGTGGGCCGTGAACAGCGCCTCGGCCGCAGCGTGGTGCGCGTCATGGGCATCGAATAGCGCGATGAGCACCCCCGAATCGAGGGCGATCACTCGGGCCATTCCGAACGCAGCTCGTCGAGATAGCCCGGCTCGTAGAGGCCGGTGTAGGAGCCGCTGATCCGTCTCACCGCGGTCAACCGCTTGTCCTGACGCTCGGCGGCACTCGGGTCGATGCTCTTGTGCCCTTCCTCGATCAGGCGACGCAGCAGC
>JBHAEB010000110.1:0-11897 GCA_041855345.1 Arachnia sp.
AGATGATCGGAGCGCTTCGTGCCTGAGCTGGTCTTTCACACCGGCCCCATGGACTGCGGCAAATCTACTCTGGCCCTTCAGTTCGACCACACCCAATCGACTCACGGCCGTCAGGGCCGAACGTTTACCGCCTTGGATCGTTCCGGTGAGGGCCGGATCACCTCACGTCTAGGGCTGGCTGCTGAGGCCACTGAAGTCGATGAGGGTTTCGACTTTTGGCGCTATGTCATTTCCCAGTTGATCGCTGGGCAACGGATCGACTATCTCGTCTGTGATGAGGCCCAGTTTTACACCCCTGCCCATATCGAACAGCTAGCCCGGATCGTCGACGAATTGCAGATCGATGTCTACGCCTTCGGGATCTTGGCGGATTTCCGCACCAGGCTGTTTCCAGGCTCGCAGCGGTTGGTGGAGCTTGCTGATCGGGTCGAGACCCTGCCGCTAGGGCCGCTGTGTTGGTGCGGGGCTAAGGGCACCCATAACGCCCGAACTGTCGATGGGCTGATGGTCACTGAAGGGTCCCAGGTGGTTGTGGGCGATGTCGATGCCGGAGAGGTCCGTTACGAGGTGTTGTGCCGTTCTCACCACCGTCGCCGGATGACCGCGACGAGGGCACGCAGCACACTGGGCTCGGACCCCTTGCCCTTTGGTGAATAGCCCTATCGCGGACCACCGAACATGATCTCATCCCAGCTGGGCACGGGGGCCCGGCGCCGGGATTTCCGGCTCTGGCGAGCGGTATTCTCGGGCTCTTCACCAGGGATCAAGGACTCCTGGCTGGGTTCGGTCACCGGCTCTGGGGTGACCTCCTCCTCGGCTACTGGGACCTCATTGGTGGGTTCATCGTCGTCGTCCTCGGCGCCGACATAGATCCGCACCGAGTCTTCGCTGACCCCGCTGAGCATGTCATACAGGTCATCCAATTCAGAGGTGGCTGGGCCCTGGGCGAAGGGATCGGTGGGTACGTCATCACCTGGCACCGCAGGTGGCGTCTCGGGCTGAGCTGTCGCCCTGACCAAGGCGAATTCATCGTTGAAGTCGACGGTGTTTTCCTCATCGGGGGTTTTTGCACCAGCCAACTCTTCGCCGATCATCCACCGGGCATCGGCGTTATCGGCGATGCTGAACCGTCCCTGCAGGTCGAAGATGAACTCGGCCCGCCGTTCGGTGTGCTCCAGCACCCCAATGACCCGCCACCGTCGATCAGGTTCACGCCACGAGTCCCATGCGATCTCGTCGGCGTCTAAGCCACGTGCTTGCAGCCTTTCGGTGATGATCTCACCGAGCCGACGATGACCACTGTCACCACGGCGCCGTACAGCACAGGTCAAGGCTGTTGCGGTCATGTGCTCCCGTTCGGCGATTACGGGCAGCGCGAAGCCTTCGATACGCGCCTGGTCGACGCCAGCTTCCGCCGCCACCTCCGCGAGGGTGGCCCCCCCACGGATCCGGGTCTGAATCTCCCGCGGGCTCAATGCGCTGTCCATGCAAACTCCCAAAATGCTGTGCTCCAACAACCTACCAGCAGCCGACACCAACCCCCCAGGAACTTGCGTCGTGCCGGGAATGTGGTACACATACCCCGATCGAAATTGCTTAGATCAGGAGGGACCTGGGCATGGCCACCGATTACGACGCGCCGCGCAAGAGCGACGAGGAGATGAGTGAGGACTCGCTCGAAGAACTAAAGACCCGGCGCAATGACAAGAATTCCGGCAAGGTTGACGAGGATGAGGTGGAGGCCGCCGAGTCCTTTGAACTGCCGGGCGCGGACCTGTCTCACGAGGAACTGACGGTGCGGGTGTTGCCCCGTCAGTCCAATGAGTTCACCTGCGCTTCGTGTTTCCTGGTGAAATCTCACAGCCAGCTAGCTGAATCCAGCGGTGAGCTGAAGTACTGCGTCGACTGCGTGTAGTCCTTACAGATCCATCTTGTTGCGCAGGCTGCTTGGGCCCTTGTGTCCGGTATTGCTGACCCATCGCCGCTGCATATAGCGGTTCATGGTGAGTTGCGCCATGCCCACCCCGACGCCACTGGCAAGAGCCCAAATCAGGGCTTGAGCCCACGGGGTATCGGGGTCATTGGGATCTGGGGGTACATCGCCAGTGGCGGTCTCCCACGCCTTGGTCACCACTTTCTGGGCAACGATGGTGGTGACCGCACCAACCAGACCCGAGTACAGCTTCCACAGCAGCTTGTCCTCAACCGCCATTGATATGTCCTTTCTGCAGATGTAGGGCAATTATTGCGCGGCCAGTGTCGTCTCGGTTCGCAAGGCTGACAGATGGCGGTTCTCGGCGAGGGGATCGCCGGACCAACTGGGGTGAAGTTGCGAGTTGGTGGTTCTAGCCGGAAGCACGCTGTCAGCCTCTTGGTTGGCTCACTCAGCGTGAGGGCCGGGGCGGTGAGTCGGCATTAGCTCCGGGCGCTCAGCCGCGCTAGATTGGCCCGGTGATCAAGGTTCCCGTGGTAGTGACGGAGTCGGTCTTCCTTCCGAGCTACGCCCAGCCTGGAGATGCCGGGGCAGACCTGCGCAGCACCGAGGAGGTGAGGTTGGCTCCCGGACAGCGAGTTGTTGTCGGTACTGGCGTCCATGTGGCCTTGCCTGAAGGTACTGTCGGGTTAGTGACTCCCCGATCGGGGTTGGCAGCCAGACTAGGGTTGGGGATCGTCAACACTCCGGGTGTCATCGATTCGGGATACAGGGGAGAAATCAAGGTATGCCTGGTGAACTTGGATCCAGCTCAGCCGATCCATATCGCCGCCCGGGAACGAATCGCGCAGCTACTGATCATCCCCGTGCTTACCGCGCAATTCACCGTCGTCGATGCCTTGGATGAGACGACACGTGGCACGGGGGGTTATGGTTCAACCGGAACGTCCTAACACCGTGAGGGAGCAGCATGGCAGCCAGCGATGACCAGAAGTGGGCCGAGATCGATCAACAGTTCGACCGTGATGAGGGTCCCTTCGACATCGATGAGGTGGATCTTGACGCTGATGACGTCAAACGCATCGATCTCGGTGCGCTCGTGGTGACTCCATTCGAGGGAATGCAGTTACGGCTGCAGGTGGATCAGTCGAAGACCACCGTGCAGTCGGTGCTGGCTCTCGACGGCTCCTCAGGGATGGAGGTAGCAGTCTTCGCGGGTCCGAGCCGCACCTCGAATGTGCCAGAGATTCGAGAGGAGATCCTGGCCGCAGCCAGCAAGGATGCAGGCACCGCAGAACTCGCCGAGGGCCCCTTCGGTGTTGAGATTCGACGCAGCCAGCCCCAAGTCGACGCCGATGGGAGGAAAGTCACCCATGTCACGCGCACCTGGCTTGTCCACGGCCCGGGGTGGGTGCTGCGTGGGGTGCTTTTCGGCCTGGCCGCCACCCAGCCCAATAATGAGGAAGCCACGATCGCGCTGACTGAATGTTTCGGCAATATGGTGGTGCGGCGGGGACAGGCACCTGCGGTGCCGGGCAGCTTGATTCCGTTAACCATCCCGAAGACCCAACGGCAATGACCGGCATGCTGCAGCGGCTTCGGCGCCTACTATCGCCATCCGAGCAGCTTGAGGTCGAGGATCTCAAGCAGCAATGCCGCAACTCCGGTGCCACCCCGATGGGGGAGTGCCGCGATCGCGCCAAGGTGCGGATCCGTGGCACGGTGAGGTGGGTGACCAAGCTTGACAACGGCGGTATGGAAGTCCTGCTGACCGATGGCACCGGCAGCGTCGAACTCAACTGGACCGGGCGACGCCGGCTGGAATGTATCCAGCCCGGAACCAGCCTCATCGTGGAAGGTCGGATCTCCACCAACGAGGGACAGAAGGTGATCTACAACCCCGATTTTGAGGTCGTCGGTTAGGCCTGTTCCTGGGCGTAGAACATCGCGCTCAGTTCTCCCTCGGCATCCTGGCTGACCACAAAGAGCATCTCATCAAGGGCTTCGAGGGAGCTGTCTCGCTGCGGAACCATCGGGATTCCATCACGGATGATCGCCACCAACGCCACCTCCCTGGGCAGTTCAATGTCCTTGACTTGTCGTCCGACAAAGGGACTGTGTTTGGGTAGACGCATCTCCGAGAGGTTCGTGGTGGATTTAGTGAAGGTGAATAGCCGAACCAAGTCGCCGGTAGCCACAGCCTCCTCGACCAGAGCCGACATGATGCGCGGGGTGGATACCGCCACATCAACTCCCCAAGCCTCATCGAAAAGCCACTCATTACCGGGATGGTTGATACGCGCGACGGTGCGGGGCACCCCAAATTCAGTTTTCGCTAGCAACGAATGCACCAGATTGACCTTGTCATCGCCGCTAGCAGCGATCGCGACATCACAATTCTCCAGTTCTGCCTCCTCCAGAGTCTGCAGCTCGCATGCATCGGCCTGGAACCATTCCGCGCCCGGGACCGAATCAGGTTTGATAGCGCTCGGGTCCTTCTCGATCAGCAGTACCTGATGGCCATTGCTGATGAGTTCTCGGGCGATGGAGCGGCCCACATTGCCTGCTCCGGCGATTGCGACACGCATCAGGTGACCTTCCTAGAGGGTACGGGATGGGGCGGCGGCAAACAGCGACTCCACATCGTCGGTGCGTTCGGTGGGGCACGCGACGAAGATGAGATCGCCATCTTGGAAATAGGTTTCGGAATCTGGGACGATGCCGCGACCGGTGCGTGACAGGAAAGGAATCGGGGCCTGGGCCGCGGCGGAAAGTTCCCGGATCCGTTTACCTACCCAACCCGAGTGGACATAGATCTGCAGCAGTCTCACCGTGCCGGAGGGGTCGCGCCAGACAGGTTCACTCCCCTCGGGAAGCAGCCGACGCATCACCTGCCCGACGGTCCAACGCACCGTCGCCACCGTTGGGATACCGAGCCGTTCATAGACTGCGGCCCGGCCTTGATCATAGATCCTGGCAACCACGTTCTCGATGCCGTACTGTTCGCGCACTACTCGTGCCGCCAGGATGTTGGAATTGTCCCCGCTTGAGACCGCCGCGAAACCGTCGGCGTGACGGATATCGGCGGCTTCCAAAACCTCGCGGTCGAAACCAACTCCCTTGACGGTGATGCCCTTGAAATCGTGGCCGAGTTTGCGGAAGGCATCAGCGCTGGTGTCGATCACGGCTACTGAATGGCCGCGTTTTTCCAGGCCACGTGCGAGCATGGAACCGACACGCCCACAGCCCATGATCACAATGTGCATGGGTTTCCTCCCTACGGTTCAACTCGACAATGGATTGCTCCAGTATCGCAATCGCGCGCAGTTGGGTCTACCGTGGCCCAATGAGCATCGTCACGGGACTCAAGCGGTTAGTCGTTGGGCGTCGGCTGGCCAACGCCCCGGCGGCGCCAACACTGCTGCCTAAACGCTTAGCCCTACCAAGGCTAGCCTCCGATGCGCTGTCCTCGGTGGCCTATGCGCCCGATGAGATCTTGATCACCTTGTCTCTGGCGGGGATGACGGGATATCTGTTTTCCTGGCAGATCGGGCTGGGGGTTGGCATCGTGCTGGCGGTGGTGGTTGTTTCCTATCGTCAAACGGTGCGGGCCTACCCAGATGGTGGCGGTGACTACCAGGTCGCCTCGGCGAATCTCGGTAAACATGCCGGCCTGACAGTGGCCAGTGCCTTACTAGTGGACTATGTCCTCACCGTCGCAGTTTCAGTTTGTGCCGCAGTAGTTCACCTCAAGGTCTTGTGGCCTGCTGCCGCCAACCACCAGATCCTCATCGCAGTGACGGTGATCGCGATCTTGGCTTTGGTGAACCTTCGTGGTGCCCGCGGCTCAGCTGCGTGGCCCACCTATGTTTTCGTGATCTCCGTCTTTACGATGCTGGGTATCGGGCTGTTTCGGATCCTGGTACTGGGGCAAGAACTACGCAGTGAAACCGCCGAGTTGACCGTGATCGGACCTGAGGGGGTAGATCACGCCATGGGTTGGGTCCTCGTGGCTGTAATAGCTCGCGCCTTTTCCTCCGGCTGTGCTGCGCTGACTGGTGTTGAGGCGGTCGCCAATGGGGTTCCCTATTTCCGACCGCCGAAGAGCCGCAATGCAGCCACCGTCTTGGCCATAGTCGGAGTTTTAGCCTTCGCGATGTTGCTTGGTGTGGTGGTGCTGGCGCGATTAACGGGAGTCCATCTCATTGATGAACTCGGCGGAGCCTCCTATCTGGCCCCAGATGGCTCCACCAGTACAGTGGGCGCCGCGACCGTCACTGGGCAACTAGCCCAGACGGTGTTTGGCGACTGGTTCCTCCCAGGTAGCTATATCGTCGTTGGAGCCACCCTGGCCATCCTGCTGATGGCTGCAAATACCGGATTCACCGGATTCCCAACCCTCGCCTCAGTGCTGGCCAAGGACGGGTTCTTGCCCAGGCAACTGCATACCCGTGGCGATCGGTTGGCCTTCTCCAATGGCATTGTGTTGTTGGCCGGGGCAGCAGCGGTGATGGTGGTGGCCTTTGAGGCCTCAGTAACTGCCCTGATTCAGCTCTATGTGGTGGGGGTTTTCATCGCCTTCACCCTCGGCCAAGTCGGCATGGTCAAGCACTGGGGGAGGGCGCTACGCAGCGAACAGGATCGCGGTGGGCGTCGACGAATGACCCGAGCCCGTGTTATCAACATCATTGGCGCGGTCATTACCGGCGGTGTGCTCGTGATCGTGCTCATCTCGAAGTTCCTACACGGCGCCTGGATTGCCCTGCTGGCTATGGGCCTGTCCTACACCCTGATGGTGGCCATTGATCGACACTATGCCCAAGTACGGGCTGAACTTGCCCTGGATGCCCGCCAAGATCGAGGCCTGCCCTCACGGGTACGTGCGGTGATCCTGGTCCAACAACTCAACCTACCCACCCTGAAGGCCCTCAACTATGCCAAGGCCAGTCGGGCCACCTCGCTTATGGCCGTCGCGATCGCCGTGGATGATGAAGAAACCCGAAGGCTGAGCCAGGCCTGGGCAAAGGAGGATTTCGGGATCCCGTTGCGGGTGATCGCCTCCCCCTACCGAGAGATCACCCAGCCCTTCCTCAAATACGTGTCAGAGCTGAGAACGGAAAACCCCCGCGATGTGGTGGCGGTCTATATTCCTGACTATGTGGTTGGCCGCTGGTGGGAATCCCTGCTGCACAACCAAACGGCAGCACTGATTCGCTCCCGGCTGCATCACATGACCGGCGTCATGGTGATCTCAGTGCCGTATCAGTTGAGTAGCTCACGGCGCAAGGAACAACGACAGGCAAGATCATGATCGAAGTTGAGTTGACCCGTGTTGCCCACGGGGGAATCGTGGTCGGGCGCCATGACGGCAAGGTGGTATTCGTCACTGGCGGATTGCCGGGGGAGCGGGTACTGGTGGAGATCACCGAGCGGGGCTCCAGGTTTGATCGGGGTCGGGTTGCTCAGGTGTTGGAGTCGGCGCCAGGTCGGGTGATACCGCAGTGTCCGATCGTCGATAGCTGTGGTGGCTGCGATTGGCAACATGCCACACCTGAACTGCAACGAGAACTCAAGACCGAGGTGGTTGCTGAGCAGCTGGCGCGATTGGCTGGGATCAACTGGACGGGCCAGGTTGAGCAGGTCCTTCCGTTAACGCAGTGGCGTACCCGGATGCGATATGGCGTCGTTGACGGTGTTGTGGGGTTGCGGGCCCGACGCACGAATCAGATAGTGCCGCTGCCTCCGTCAGGATGCATGATGGCTGCTGCCGGGCCCAGCCCCGCACAGCTGAACCAGTTAGCCGCCGGGGCTAGCGAGTTGAGTGTGGTGTCCTCCCTCGACGGCATCACCGTCCTTGCCGACGCCCGGGTGGTTGCTGGCCACTCGATTATCCACGAACGTGTCGGGGCCCAAGAGTTTCGGCTGGCTGCTTCTGGTTTCTGGCAGGTCCACCCAGCTGCTGCTGAGACCTTGCAGCAGGTAGTGGTGTCAGGCTTGGCAATCAGGCCGGGGGAGACCGCCTTGGATCTCTACTGTGGATCAGGGTTGTTTGCAGCTGGACTGGACCATGCCGGGGCCGATGTTGTTGGAGTGGAATTGGATCGACGAGCGGTCAACCATGCCCGTGAGAACGTGCCCAGGGGTCGGTTCTTGGCTGCCTCCCTCAGCAAAGCCTTGAGACAGTTGCCCGAACGTGTGGATGTGGTCGTCCTAGATCCGCCACGTCGCGGCGCCGGGGCTGCGGTGGTAGCTCGAATAGCCGACTTAGAGCCACGAGTCATCGCCTATGTCGCCTGCGATCCAGCCAGTTTGGCCCGGGACCTGGCATGGTTCGAGCCTCGGGGATACCTGCCTTCACAGATTCGTGCCTTCGATCTGTTTCCGATGACTCACCACGTGGAATGCGTGGCCTTCTTGACTCCACAGTGATGGTGACCATCGACGTTCCTGGGGCAGCCACTGAACTTGGGAGCAGGGCGTCGCCGTGATATCTTGACGTCAAGATATATGGCGGGAAGCATCAAGGAGAGCGATGAGCGTTAACAGCTTCGCAGCCAAATCGGTCCTACAGGTGGGTGGCACCGCCTATGAGATTTTCCGTATCGATGCGGTTGACGGGCACGAGAAGCTGCCCTACAGCCTCAAGGTGTTGCTGGAGAATCTGCTACGGAACGAGGATGGCGCAAACATCACGGCAGCAGATATTCGTGCGCTGGGGGCATGGGATGCCACCGCAGAGCCAAACCACGAAATTCAGTTCACCCCGGCCCGGGTAATCATGCAGGACTTCACCGGCGTGCCCTGCGTCGTCGATCTGGCGACGATGCGTGAGGCTGTTACGGCGCTGGGAGGGGATCCAGCAAAGGTCAACCCGCTGTCTCCGGCCGAGATGGTTATCGATCATTCGGTCATCGCCGAGGTTTTCGGCATGAGTTCTGCCTTCGAACGCAATACCGAGATCGAATACGAGCGCAACCGGGAACGTTACCAGTTCCTGCGATGGGGACAGACCGCCTTCGATGACTTCAAAGTCGTACCGCCAGGCACCGGCATCGTGCATCAGGTCAATATCGAGCATCTGGCACGAGTGATCTTCCCCCGAGTAGTTGATGGGGTACTTCAGGCCTATCCCGATACCTGCGTGGGTACCGATTCCCACACCACCATGGTCAACGGTCTTGGTGTCGTTGGGTGGGGGGTTGGCGGCATCGAGGCTGAGGCAGCGATGCTTGGCCAACCTGTCTCGATGCTGATCCCACGGGTGGTGGGGTTCAAGCTGCGAGGAAAGCTACCCGAAGGCACCACAGCTACCGATCTGGTGTTGACCATCACCGAGATGTTGCGAAGCCACAAGGTAGTGGGCAAATTTGTCGAATTCTACGGTGAGGGTGTTTCCCAGGTGCCATTGGCCAACCGGGCCACCATCGGCAATATGAGCCCAGAATATGGGTCAACCATCGCGATCTTCCCCATCGATGAGAAAACCACCGAGTATCTGCGGTTGACCGGCCGCAGCGAGGAACAGATCGCACTGGTTGAGGCCTATGCCAAGACGCAGGGCTTGTGGCATGAGGATGATCGGGAACCGGTGTATTCGGAGTACATCGAATTGGATCTGGCCACGGTGGTTCCCTCAATCGCCGGCCCCAAGCGCCCTCAAGATCGCATCGTGTTGACCCAGGCGCAGTCGGCATTCCGTCAAGCCTTGATTGATTACACCGCTCATCCCACGGCCAGCATCCCAGTCACTCTGGCCGATGGCACCTCCTTTGAACTGCGCAATGGTGCGGTGACCGTGGCCTCCATCACCTCGTGTACCAACACCTCCAACCCCAGCGTCATGGTGGGGGCTGCTCTGGTCGCGAAGAAAGCGGTTGAGAAGGGGTTGACCCGCAAACCATGGGTGAAGACCTCGTTGGCGCCTGGCTCCCAAGTGGTGACCGATTACTACGCCAAGGCTGGGCTGACTCAGTATCTCGACGCTATCGGCTTCAATGTCGTTGGTTACGGCTGCGTCACCTGCATCGGCAACACTGGGCCGCTCATCCCTGAGGTTTCGGCAGCGGTCAACGAACACAACTTGGCGGTGGCCGCAGTGCTGTCAGGCAACCGCAACTTTGAAGGTCGGATCAGTCCCGATGTGAAGATGAACTACCTGGCCTCGCCGATGTTGGTGATCATCTACGCCTTGGCTGGGACCATGGACATCGACCTCTTCCACGACCCGATTGGTCAAGACCCGGCTGGCAATGACGTCTTCATGACCGATCTGTGGCCCACCCAAGAAGAGATCGAAGAGGTCGTGGGTTCCTCCATCAGCGCCGAGATGTTTGCGGCACGCTATGCCGATGTCTTTGCCGGCGATCAACGGTGGCGTTCACTGTCGACCCCCGAAGGAGCCACCTTCGAATGGGATGAGGAATCCACCTATGTCCGTAAGGCCCCATATTTTGACGGCATGCCTGTCGAACCAACCCCGGTCACCGATATCGCAGCTGCCCGGGTGCTGTTGAAGCTCGGGGATTCGGTGACCACCGATCACATCTCACCAGCAGGTGCGATTAAGCCTGACTCGCCAGCCGGTCACTACTTATCCCAGCATGGGGTCGAACGTCGCGACTTCAACTCCTACGGTTCCCGGCGCGGCAACCATGAGGTGATGATTCGAGGGACCTTCGCCAATATCCGGCTACGCAACCAGGTAGCTCCAGGCACTGAAGGTGGGTTTACCCGCGACTTCACCTTGGCCGATGGGCCGGTAACCACGATCTACGAGGCCTCGCAGAACTACGCCGCACAAGGCACCCCGCTGGTGGTGCTGGCCGGCAAGGAGTATGGCTCCGGTAGCTCTCGGGACTGGGCAGCCAAAGGCACCGCCTTACTGGGTGTCAACGCTGTCATCGCTGAGAGTTACGAACGGATTCACAGGTCAAATCTCATCGGCATGGGGGTGCTGCCCCTGCAGTTCCCAGAGGGAGACAGCGCCGAGTCACTTGGGTTAAGCGGTGAGGAGACCTTCCAGATCGCGGGTATCACACAGCTCAATGACGGGGTGACCCCTCGGACTGTGATGGTCACCGCCGTTCATCCGACGGGAAAAACGACCAGTTTCGAGGCCCTCGTGCGCATCGATACCCCTGGTGAGCGTAGCTACTACCTCAACGGCGGCATCATGCAGTATGTGCTGCGCAACCTAGCCAAGGCGTAGTCACGCCGAATCACTGGGCGCTGCGGGTCAAGCAACGATCCGCAGCGCCCAGTTTTTGCATGTTGGTGAAGAGTTCGCGCGATTTTGCCTCCCCGCGACCCCACTTGGGTTTAGTGTCTGACTCAGCAAGCGCCCGCAGTTGATGACCGTGGGGTCATCAGCTAGAGCACAAAGGAGTACCTCATATGCGTATTGCCGTCCCGACCGAGGTCAAGAACAATGAGTTCCGGGTCGCCATCACCCCTGTTGGTGTCAGCGAGCTGGTTCGACGAGGACATGAAGTCTTCGTTCAAGCTGGGGCTGGTCTTGGGTCACTGATCACCGACGAGGATTACGCCTCGCGTGGGGCCACGATCGTCAGTAACGCCGCTGATACGTGGGCCGCCGGTGAGATGGTCATGAAAGTCAAGGAACCCATCGCCAGCGAATATGGCTTCCTTCGCGACGACCTGATTCTCTACACCTACCTTCATCTGGCAGCGGATCGTCCGCAAACGGACGCGCTGCTGCAAGCAGGTACCACCGCTATCGCCTACGAGACGGTGCAGCTGCCTTCAGGCATGTTGCCGCTGCTCTACCCAATGTCGGAGATTGCCGGTTGCTTGGCGCCCCAGGTCGGTGCCCATGCTTTGATGAAGGCCCAGGGCGGCCGTGGCACCCTCTTGGGTGGCATCGGCGGAGTCCCCAACGCCAAAGTCGTCGTACTGGGCGGTGGCGTAGCTGGCCAAAATGCCGCGAATATCGCCATGGGAATGG
>JBHAEB010000111.1:0-3447 GCA_041855345.1 Arachnia sp.
CTCACCTGGGCCCAAGACAACAACAAGACCCGAACCAAAACCATCCAAGATGGCAAGGGTTCGAGCCTTGTGCGTGAGGTGGAGCTAAGGGGATTCGAACCCCTGACCTCTTCCATGCCATGGAAGCGCGCTACCAACTGCGCCATAGCCCCGTGTCATGCGACTCGGAGGAGCCTACCGGATGCTCCGACGGGGATGCAAGCCGGCCCCTGGGCAAGTATCGCCGCGTCGCCGCAATGGGCTGTGTCAAGGAATGTGGACAGTCCCTACGAGTTTTCCTTCTCTGCTCAGGCCGCCTGGACGAGGTCTTCAGCGGCGCCGTGGTGATCGTTCCAAGCTTGTACCGGTGTCCGGTAGCTCAGCGCTGAGTGGCGCCGACGGCGGTTGTAGAACACCTCGATGTACTCAGCCACCGCCAGCCGGGCTCGACCGCGGGTCTCGAAGACTTGCTGGTAGTACATCTCGTTCTTCAAAGTGGCGAAGAACGATTCGGCCGCCGCGTTGTCCCAGCACACCCCTGTCCGACCCATCGACTGGAAAACCCCGTTCTCACTGCAATAACGGGTGAACTCATCCGAGGTGTACTGCGATCCATGGTCGGAATGGAAAATCGCTCCTGCCGTGGCTCCGCCTTGCGTGCGCGCCATCTCAAGAGCATCGACGACCAGGCTGGCGCGCATGTGCTCGGCGATCTGCCAGCCGATGACCATGCGCGTAGCCAAATCGATCACCGTGGCCAGATATAACCAGCCTTGGCCGGTGCGCAGGTAGGTGATGTCGCCGACCAGCGCCTGCCCCGGCGCATAAGAGTCCGGGTCGAAGTCGCGTTCCAGCCGATCGGTGAAAACCTGGGCCTGCTCATCGACGACGGTAGTGCGCTTGTAGGCGCGCTTCTGGATCGCAGCCAGCCCCAGTTCGTGCATCAGATCGGCCACCAGTCCCACAGAGCAGGGGAACCCGTTGTCGTTGAGCTCGGCCGCGATCCGCCGGCATCCCGCAGTCCCGCGCTGCTGTGCGAAGACCCGTACGATCTCGCTCTTCAGCGCCTCGCGACGCGCCTGCGTCGCCGTGAGGGTCCCGACTCGAGCCCGCCACGCGTAGAACGACGACCGGGCCACGCCCAGCTTCTGACACATCCAGCTGATCGGATAGTTTCCCTTCTCCGCCTCGATCAGGGCTGACTTCTCATTCAGTCCTGCTCCCTGGCGAAGAAGGCCGCGGCTTTTTTTAAGAACTCGTTCTCCATCCGCAGCCGCCGGACCTCGTCTTCCAACTCAGCCAGCCGAGCGTGATCGGCCGGCTTCAACTCTTGAAGCGGTTCCGGGTTGTCCTGCCGGTAACGCTTGACCCAATTGCCCAAAGTCCCCGGATTGACCTGCAGCTCGCCGGCCACCTCGACGATCGGCCGATCGTTCTGCACGACCAGCTGGACCGCCTCAGCCTTGAACTGCGGGCTGAACTTCCGCCGTGATGCACTTGCCATGCTCTTGATCCTCTCCCATCAAGAGGAACTGTCCAAGAACCTTGATACACCCCAGGGGACGGATGTGAGTGCTCTGACCGCTAGTCAGCACCTGTCGGTGCGTTGTGGGTGATCACCCAGTTGTGTTCGTCCCGCATCCCGACCACGGAGTAGCAAGTGTTTCCCAGCACTGAGAAGGCCATGTGGCTGCCTGTTGGGTTGACCAGGGCTTGCACCATGTTCGCCAAGAGCAGGCCGTGGGAGACGATCAGCACTTGCTCCCCGGTATGACGTTCGGCAATCTCCAACACCGCGGGTAAAGCCCGGGCGGTCATCTCGGCCATGGTCTCGCCGGTGGTGGATCGCCGAAAGTCGATGCCCTTGATGTAGTGATCAAAGTAGTGGGGCATCTCCTGCACGACCTCAGCACTGGTCTTGCCGCTCCAGGAACCGACATTGATCTCGTGCAGCCTCTGCTCTGGCACCGGTTCGATACCGTGCGGATGGGACACTACCTGCGCGGTTTTCAGAGCTCGCTGCATCGACGACGAGTAGCAGGCCGCGAAGGGCCACGTGGCAAAGAAGCGAGCAGCCTGAAGGGCCTGCCGCTCGCCCACCTCATCCAGCGCGATATCGGCCTGCCCTTGGAGGCGTCCATGACTGTTCCACTCTGTGCGACCGTGCCTCAGGAAGACCAGCCTGGTGTGTGTCACTGCTCGTCGTCCTGTGGGGCCTCATCAATGTCCAGCTCAATCTGGGGGCAGTCTTTCCACAGGCGCTCCAGGTTGTACAAGCTGCGCTCCTCAGTGTGCTGCACGTGCACCACGAAGTCGATGTAGTCCAGAAGCACCCATCGATTCTCGCGGTCCCCTTCGCGACGCACGGGGCGGAGATCGGCCTGCTTGATGAGTTGCTCCTCCACCCCATCCACGACGGCGCCCACCTGGCGTTCATTCGTGGCGCTGATGATCAGGAAAACGTCGGTGATAGCCAGTTGCTGGCTGACGTCGAACGCCACAATACTGCGTCCCAGCTTGTCCGCAGCGCCTTGGGCGGCGATGGTGACGTGTTCCAGAACGGATGGAGGAATGCTCAAGATGTTGCTCCTGTCTCAATGCGGTAGAGGCCGCGCTTGGCGATGTACTGGACGATCCCGTCGGGTACCAGATACCAGATGGGGTGGGATCGCTGCACACGCGTGCGGCAATCGGTGGACGAAATGGCCAGCGCGGGTACTTCCAGCAAGGTGACTTTACCCTCAGGTAGGTGGGCCAAATCCTCCTCGGTCATCGGCACGCCCGGGCGCGTTACCCCAACGAAGTGGGCTAGATCAAAGAGTTGCTCCGCGCCGTGCCAGGTCAGGATTTGCCGAACGGCATCGGCGCCGGTGATGAAGAACAGATCCACGTCGTCGCCGCGCTCGGCTCGCAGGTCTTTCAACGTGTCAACGGTGTAGGTATCGCCGGGCCGGTCGATGTCCACGCGAGACACCGAGAACCGCGGGTTGGAAGCGGTGGCGATCACGGTCATGAGGTACCGATCCTCGGGCTTGCTGACCACCCGGTGACTCTTCTGCCACGGCACCCCCGTGGGCACGAATACCACTTCGTCCAACTCGAACTCGGCCGCCACCTCGCTGGCGGCCACCAGGTGCCCGTGGTGAATTGGATCGAAAGTGCCGCCCATCACGCCGAGGCGGTAGTGGTGCTGCCGTTCGTCGCGGGCCGTCGCCAGTTCCGTAGTGCTCATACCTGCCTCCGATCCTCGGCGTCCTTGGCGACCCCCGCGAGCCACCACCCCACGGCCCCCATGCCCATAATGGCCACCAGGATGAGTGGCGCTACCCACGGCGCTATCTCCAGCACGTTCATGCCGAAGATGCTAGCCGCTGCGCTCCGGCCCGCAACAACGACAAGGGTCAGCCACGTACCTGCCCGTCGCCCATCACCACGTATTTCGTGGAGGTTAGTTCTGGCAGCCCCATA
>JBHAEB010000112.1:0-8266 GCA_041855345.1 Arachnia sp.
TACTCGGCAAACTCTGGTGGTGCCTGCGCCACCACGAGCCATGGGACGAACCAACAGCTTGGCAGACAGGCACCCCAGATGTTGCCGTCGCGGCCTGAAACCCTCCTGTCCGCTTGACACCTGACTCGCGTGGGATGTCTATGTCTTTGATGAGCCGTCGATCGGTCTGCATCCACACGACATCCAGCGCATGAACCAGCTGCTGCTGGAGTTGCGCGACAAGGGAAACACCGTGCTGGTGGTGGAACACAAGCCCGAGATGATCGCTATCGCCGACCACGTCGTCGACCTCGGCCCCGGAGCCGGGCGCGAGGGTGGCGAGATCTGTTTTGAAGGATCGCTGAGTGGTTTGCGTGCCAGCGGCACCCTCACCGGACGTCATCTGGAGTACCGGGCCCAGCTCAAATCAGAGGTACGCACCCCCACCGGCGCCCTCGAGGTTCGTGGGGCAAGCACCAACAATCTTCGCGACGTGGACCTCGACATCCCGCTGGGCTGCCTCGTCGTCGTGACCGGGGTGGCGGGTTCCGGAAAGAGTTCCCTCATCAATGGCTCAGTCGCCCCCCTTGACGGTGTCGTCATGGTCGACCAGGGAGCCATCAAGGGATCGCGTCGAAGCAACCCAGCCACCTACACCGGCCTGCTGGAACCTATCCGTAAGGCCTTCGCGAAGGCCAATGGGGTCAAGCCAGCATTGTTCTCCCCCAACTCCGATGGCGCCTGCCCCGCCTGTAACGGCGCCGGGGTGATCTACACCGACCTGGTCATGATGGCAGGCGTGGCCACCACCTGCGATACCTGCGAGGGTCGTCGCTTCCAGGAGGAGGTCCTCGACTACAAGCTAGGCGATCAATCCATCGCTGATGTGTTGGAAATGCCCGTGACCCGCGCCCTGGAATTCTTCAGCGACGGTGACGGCAAGGTCCCTGCCGCCGCGAAGATCCTGACTCGGCTCAGCGATGTCGGCTTGGGCTATATCAGCCTTGGCCAGCCACTCACCACCCTGTCCGGCGGGGAGCGGCAGCGGCTCAAGCTAGCCACTCATCTGGGAGATGGCGGCAATATCATCGTGCTGGATGAACCCACCACTGGCCTGCACTTGGCGGATGTGGAGCATCTCCTCGGCCTGCTGGACCGGCTCGTTGACCAAGGCATTTCGGTCATCGTCATCGAACATCACCAAGCAGTGATGGCCCATGCGGATTGGATCATTGATATGGGTCCTGGCGCCGGTCATGATGGTGGACAGGTGGTTTTCGAAGGTTCGCCCACCGCGCTGATAAATAGCCGCGCCACCTTAACCGGGCAGCATCTAGCTGACTACGTCGCTGAAACCCGATAGAAAGCGAGCCTCGGCTGACTTTGCAGTAAAGCTAATATACCCCCCTGGGTATAGACATCCACTACCTGACGTAGCAGGCTATGCACAGTTCCAATCAATGGGAGTGCGCAATGGTTGCCAATGTCATGCTGATCGTCGAACGAGAGTTCGCTTACCCGCAGAAGCAAGTGTTTCGTGCGTGGACAGCCCCAGAAGAAATGATGCTCTGGCGGGGTAGTCCAGGTTGGCACGTAGAACAAGAAACTGTGAGTTCCGAACTCAAACTTGGCGGAAAGCACCATCACGTGAAGGTTCGTGATAACGATCCCAGCGTTCGTGTTACCACCGATGCGGTGTTCACAGAATTCTTTGATCCCGATGTTTTTGTCGCCAAACAACGCATCACTGGTGATTCCGGCATCGACCCCGAAACCCCTATGGAGTTGCGGGTTGAATTCACCAAACTAGGCCGCGGCAGCACCAGCACTCTCGTGCGGATCGTGCAAGGCCCCTACGAGCCCTCACAGGCTGAGTATCACGCCACCGGTTGGGAACTGGAACTCAACCGGCTTGAAGAGTTCCTGGCCGCCAAGACCAAGGGAGAAATCCGATGAGCGCGACGATTGTGCGGCAGAAGCCGCTGATGTCGATGCGGCAGATCCTGCTGATGAACCTGGGCTTCTTCGGAATCCAATACTCCTTCGGCATGCAGCAGACCGCCGTCAATCCGATTTATACATTCCTCGGGGCCAACCCTGAAGATATGCCGCTGCTGAACATGGCGGGACCCATCACCGGGTTACTCATCCAGCCGCTGATCGGCGCTATTTCGGACAAGACCTGGGTGCCTAAGTGGGGCCGCCGCCGCCCGTTCCTGCTAGCCGGCGCTATCGGATGTTCCGTGTGCCTGTTCTTGTTCCCATTCGCCTCCGCAGTGTGGATGGCCGTGCTGCTGCTGTGGCTGCTTGACGCCTCGAACAACACCGCTATGGAGCCCTACCGCGCCTTCATCTCGGACAAGCTGCCCCCATCGCAGCTGGCGAAGGGCTTCTTGGCCCAGTCCTTCTTCACTGGCTTGGGCATCACCTTGGCCAATGTGTCGCTGTTCATCTTCCAGCAGTTGCTCCACCAGTCCATGGCCAGCGGCATCCCCTACTGGGTGATGGCCTCGTTCATGCTGGGTACCGTCGCCTCGTTGGCAACCGTGCTGGTGTCGATCCTCAGCACCAAGGAGATCGAACCCACCGCCGAAGAGCTGGCCGAGATGCGCGCCCACAAGACCGGATTCGTTGGCACCCTCAAGGAGATCTGGGATGCCATCGTGGAGATGCCAGTTCAGCTGCGCAAACTGGCTCTGGTCTACCTCTTCCAGTGGTATGGCATGAACTGCTACTGGCAGTACGTCACCTTGTCAGTGGCTAAATCAGCCTTCGGTACCACCGACCACACCAGTTCTGCATATCAAGATGCGGTCGCCTGGACTGGTCTAGTCAACGGCGCCTACAACGTCGTGACCTTCTGCGTCGCCTTCGGGCTGGTGGCATTGGCGAAGAAACACGGCGCCAAGTTCGTCCACATGGCCTGCCTGCTGGTGGCTGCCGTCGGCTTGATGATCTTCCCCCACATCTCCAACAAGTACCTGCTGTTCGTCCCGATCATCGGGCTTGGCATCGCCTGGGCCTCCATCATGGGTGTGCCCTACATCATGGCCGTCCGCATGATCCCGTCCACCCGCTACGGCGTCTACATGGGCATCATCAACATGATGATCGTGATCCCGATGCTCATCCAGACCCTGACCTTCGGCACCATCTACAAGCTCATTGGCGACGATCCGGGCAACGCCATCACCTTCGCCGGTGTATTCCTGGGCATCGCTGGGCTGTGCATGCTGTGGATCAAGGAACCGCCGATCGTCAAGGACGTCGACGACATGTCAACCCCCGTTCCCGCCGGGCACTAGGAAGGAAAGCGAGGACCGAGAATGCTCAAGGATTACACCACCGTGGTCGTCGGCACCGACGGCTCCGAGCTAGCCGGACCGACCGTCACTCGGGCCGCTTGGTTGGCGGTCAAGGAGGAAGCCGAACTGGTGATCGTGTGCGCCTATGGTGCTGGCTCCCGGCGAGCAGACGCCAAGGTGTCGTTGACTGAGACAGCCCCCACCCGCATCGGGCAGGTTCCTGGAAAGGAGGCCGCCGCAGAGGCGATCGCCCACGCCAAGGACATCGCGATCGCGGCTGGCGCCACCGTCAAAGCGGCACTGCTGGTAGAGGCAGAACCCGCAGAGGCCCTGCTCAGCACCAGCAAGGATTACCTGGGTGACCTCATCGTCATCGGCGCCATCCGAGACCGCTCCATCTCCGGTCGGCTCCTCGGCGACGTCGCCAGTGCGGTAGTACGTCGCGCCCACTGCGATGTGTTGGTGATTCGTCCCCTTACCCCTGGCGATCAGAACCGGCCAGAAAGCGTCGCATAGCTGGATGCTGCAGAGCCTCCGCTCGTGACATCCAGATGTGAACTCAATCCTGACGGGCCCGGAACCCACCGCGGTTTCGGGCCCGTCCCATACCCGAAAGCTCACGGGGTTAGCCGTCGAGCCGTGAACCAGACCGATAACCTGAGCCCGTGAATCGGAGCGCATGGCTGGTGGTGGGTGCCGCACTGTGCTGGAGTCTGCTAGGCATCCTCGGCAAGCACGCCCAAAATGCGGGAGTCGGGCCGGTCGAGATTGGGTTGTGGCGGGCCATCATCGCGGGAACACTGTTCTTTGGGCATGCCTTAGCCACGAAAACGCCTCTACCCCGGGGTCGAGATGCGGTAGCCATCGGCGCCTTCGGGTTGATCGGCGTCAGTTTGTTTTACTGGTCCTATCAGGTGGCAGTCCGGGCAGGAGGTGCCAGCCTGGCCGCGGTACTGCTGTATACCGCCCCAGCCTTCGTGGCGGTGTTGAGTTGGCTGCTGCTTCGAGAGCGGTTAGCACGATTCGATGCGTTGGCTGTGATCGCCTGCGTGGCGGGAATCGCATTGATCAGCATCGGCGGCGGCACTGGCATCGACGTGACTGCGGTCTCCCTATCGGCTGGACTGACTGCGGGCGCCTCCTATGCGCTGTACTACCTGGTTGGGCGCTACTTCTTTCAACGATACGAACCACCGGCAGTATTCGCGATCATGATGCCAGTGGGGGCGCTGGGGTTATTGCCATTCTCCTCAGCCCACCCGACAAATCCCGGGGCATGGATCGCAGTGGCGGGGCTAGGCATTATCGCCACCTACATCGCATATCTGCTACACGGAGCGGGATTGAAAGGAATGCCCGCAACCAAGGCGAGTGTCATCGCTTGCGTGGAACCGGTAGCTGCTGCTGCCTTAGCAGCCCTATTCTTTGGCGAACGCCCGGGCTTGGCAGCCCTCATTGGTGCCGCGATCGTGATCTGTGCCGCCGTCGCCCTTGGACGTCGCCCCAAGTCCTCAGAGCCAAGCTCAGGACCCACACCCGCTGGCAGTCCTAGTGTCAATCCTGAAGCAGACAACAGATAGCGAACTCCCGCTGGGACGCCTGCGCCGTCCAGCTGCGGCGGCGGCAGAGACTACAGGCGACAGACAGCGAACTCCCCCACCGCTAGGACGAGAACCCCCTTCAAGGCGAGCGTCTTTAGGCAGCAGCCGCCCGATCCCTTCTGTGAAGTTCGACGGGTAACTGGCTGGAGCACCACAATCGGCGCAGTGCCACCAAGCAGAACACACAATAACGACTAGCCCCCCGAAGGGATGCCCAGCACAACCACCAAAGAGGAACAACACAACAACGATGGGCACCCCTAGAGGGGATACCCAGCACAACCACCAAAGAGGAACAACACAACAACGATGGGCACCCCTAGAGGGGATACCCAGCACAACCACCAAAGAGGAACAACACAACAACGATGGGCACCCCTTGAGAGGGTGCCCACCGTTGTTGGAATAGTTGGGATCAGAGCTCGATGAGCGCCTGACCGCCTTGGACCGGCTCGCCGGGCTTGACCAGGATGGCCGAGACTTGGCCGGCCGCCGGGGCCGTGATCTCGGTCTCCATCTTCATGGCTTCGAGGACAAGCAGTACCTGCCCCGCCTCGATCTCGTCGCCCTCCGAAACCAGGATGCGGGCGACAGAACCTGCCAGTGGAGCGACGACAGCGTTAGAGCTGACAGCGCTCACCGACGCGGTGGTGGGGGCTGCTGGGGTGGAGCCGGACCCGCCGATCACGATCGGCCCTAGCCCGTGGCGCTCCTCCTCCACAACCTCGACATCGATTTCATAATCCGTCTGATTGACGGTCACCTTGAGCTTCACGGATTTCCTCCTTCAATCAGCGGACGTGTGGGACAGCTCGGTTGTGAACCTGGCCGCGCGAGGCCGCAGCCCAGCGCGACTGGGATCCGAAGCGCACGGCCCGGATCTTAGCCTTGTGCCCGAAGTAGGCGGCCACCGCAGCGCTGATGGCCACGAGGTCGGACTCCGGAATTTGCTGCCGAGCCTCAAGTTTCGCGACTCGCTCGTCGAGAACCTTGAGCTGGGCGGTGAGCTGCTTGACTGCTGCCAGCAGCTCGGCGTTGGTGTCACTCATCAGGTCTCCGATCAGGCCGGGCCGAGGCCGTGCTTCTTCGGGGGACGGACTTCGCGCTTGCCAACGAGCAGTTCGAGCGCCAATGCGATCTCGCGGCGGGTGTCAGCCGGGTCGATAATGTCGTCGACGAGGCCACGGGAGGCCGCCATGTACGGCGTCGAGAAGGTCTCGCGGTACTCCTCCACCAACTCTTCACGCTTGGCTGCCTGATCCTCAGCGGCCTCAATCTCGCGACGGAAGACCACATTGGCCGCGCCTTCGGCACCCATCACCGCGATCTCAGCGGTGGGCCAGGCAAATACCTTGTCAGCGCCCAAGTCCTTCGAGCACATCGCCAGGTAAGCGCCACCGTAGGCCTTACGCAGCACGACGGTGATCTTCGGAACCGTGGCAGCCGAGTAGGCGTACAGCATCTTGGCGCCGTGACGGATGATGCCGCCATGCTCCTGAGCGACACCCGGCAGGAAGCCAGGCACATCGACGAGGTTGACCACCGGGATGTTGAAGGCATTGCAGAACCGGATGAACTGGCTGCCCTTGTCGGAGGAGTCGATATCCAGCACACCCGACATCACCGAAGGCTGGTTCGCGATGATGCCGATGGTGCGGCCATTGATGCGGGCAAAGCCCACCACAATGTTCTTCGCCCAACCGGCCTGAACCTCCAGGAAGTCGCGGTGATCGACGATCTCGGCGATGACGTCGCGGATGTCGTAGCCCTTGTTGCTGGCGGTCGGGATGATGTCGCGCAGCTTCTCGTTGGGATCGATCGAGTCGTCCGGATCAACGATCGGGGGTTCCTCGGAGTTGTTCTGCGGCAGGAAGCTCAGCAGCTTCTTGGCGATGAGGATCGCCTGCTCGTCATCGTCGGCAACGAAGTGCACGACCCCGGAGCGGGTCATGTGGGCGTCGGCGCCGCCGAGGGCATCCTGGGTGACCTCTTCACCCGTGACCTGCTTGATCACACCGGGGCCGGTGATGAACATGTGGGCCTTACGGGTCTGGATGATGAAGTCGGTCAGCGCCGGGGAGTAGGCCGCGCCACCGGCGCAGGGGCCAGCGATGATCGAGATCTGCGGCACCGCACCAGACAACAGCACATTGGCGTAGAAGACCTTGCCGTAGCCGGAGAGGGAGTCGATACCCTCCTGCACGCGGGCGCCACCGGAATCGTTGATGAAGATGAAGGGGGTGCCGGTTTGCAGCGACGCCTTCAGCATCTCAGTGACCTTGATGGAGTGCGCCTCGCCTGCCGAGCCACCCATGACGGTGAAGTCCTGGCTAGCTAGGTGGACGGGACGCCCCATGACGGTGGCGGAACCGGTGACCACGCCGTCGGCGGCCATCTCGGCCTTGTCCATTCCGAAGGTGGTGGTGCGGTTGCGGCGGAAGGCACCAGTCTCCTGGAAGGTGCCCTCATCAATGAGCGAGTTGATGCGGTCGCGGGCAGTGAGCTTGCCCTTAGCGCGGTGCTTATCAAGCTTATCCGCGCCACCGCCAGCTTCGACTTTCGCGCGGGCCTCCTGCAGCTGCTGGAGGCGCTCAGCCATGGTGTGTTCCTTACTCATTTCACTCCTCAGGCGGGCTCAACGGCCACTTGGTGCTCGCGGCCTGCGACGGTGACTTTGTACTTGACGGGGCCGGAGATGCCCTGCGCCTTGCGCTTGGCGGCTTCCTCTTCAGCCTTGAGCTGTTCGGCGGTCTTGCCGACGTTCTTCGGGCCTTCGTGGCGGGTAGCGAAGAAGCCTGGTGCAACACCGGGGAACATGGCGTTGGTGAGCACATCCTCTTCGGTGCCGTCGGTACCCTCCAGTGCCTCGGCCTGTGCCACGAGCTCATCCCATTCGGGCGTGAGGTAGTCGGCAGGACGAGCGGTGATCGGGTCCTTCTTGGCCTGCTTCTGGGCCAACTCAATGACCTCTGGGTTGCGCTGGCCAAGGCATTCACCGTAGTAGCCGAGCATCAGGTCAGCGAACTCACCCGTCATGACCTTGTAGCGACCCATGAGCACGTTGAACACAGCCTGGGTGCCGACGATCTGCGAGGAGGGGGTGACCAACGGCGGATGACCGGCATCGGCCTTGACCTTCGGAACTTCCTCCATCACCTCACGGATGCGGTCACCAGCTCCCTGGGCCTTCAGCTGCGACTCCATATTGGAGAGCATGCCGCCGGGGATCTGGGAGGAGAAGATATCGGCGTCGACCAAGGTCGCGGACTCGAATTCCGCGTACTTCGGGCGGATAGCGGCGAAGTGGTCACGAATCCGGATCAGGGCATCCATGTCCAGATCGGTGGTGTAGTCGGTGCCTTCGAGCATCGCAACCAGGGA
>JBHAEB010000113.1:0-30679 GCA_041855345.1 Arachnia sp.
GAGGTCCCCACGATCCCCACTCCGCCAACAGCCAGTAACGGCAGCAGGTAGGCATCGTCTCCGGCGTAGTAGGTCAAGGTGCTGTTGGCGATCACCGCAGAGCTTGAACAAATATCGCCCTTGGCATCTTTCACCGCGCGGATACGGGGGTGATCCGACAGTTTGATCAACGACTTCTCAGGGATCGGAATCCCGGAACGATGTGGAATGTCATAGAGCATCACCGGAAGCTCAGTGGCATCGGCCACGGCAATGAAATGAGCCTCTAGCGCATCGACGGGGGGCCGGGAATAGTAGGGGGTGACCACCAACAACCCATCGGCACCAACCGCGGCTGCTTGCTCAGCCAAAGCGATGCTGTGACGAGTATCGAAGGTACCCACCCCAGCCACCACGCTAGCCCGGTCACCGACAGCAGCCACCACTGCTTCAAGTAGCTGACGTTTTTCAGTATCGCTGGTGGTTGGCGATTCCCCAGTGGTGCCGTTGATCACCAAGCCGTCATGGCCTAGATCGTCGACCAAATAAGTGGCCAGCCTCACCGCCTCGGGAAGGTTCAGTTCCCCGTCCGCATCGAAGGGCGTGATCATTGCGCTCAGCAGCCGTCCAAAGATCGGCTGTTCCACAGTGTTCGTCACGGTTACTGCCTCCTTGTGCCACGGTGGCCCATCCAGCACTGACTGCCAGTTGGCTCTGGCGACTAAGAATAGAGCTTTGCCCGGTTCCTAAGTCGGAACTGTATAGAGTTGAGATGTGAACCACGTAGAAGATTCCCGTATTCCGGCACCGACCGAGGCGTCCTGGGGCTTCGCCGAGGACCATCGCGCACTCACCGAGAATGAGCATCAGGCCCACAACGCAGCCGTGCAGGCGGGCCTGACCCCCATCTCCCCCGGAGTGGCTGCCGTCCTTACAACCATGGCCAAAGCCATCAATGCACGGCATGTCATTGAGATCGGCACCGAGTTGGGCAGCTCTGCCTTACCGTTGCTCGCCGGCATGGCTGCCGACGGGGTACTCACCAGCATTGACGGTGAAGCTGACCATCAACTTCCCGCTCGATCCCTGCTTCAACGGGCCGGCTACCTGGCCTCGCGGGCACGGCTGATCGCGGGACTGCCGTTGGAGGTGCTACCGAAGCTGCGCGACGGCGCCTACGACATCTTGTTCGTCAACGGCGACAAGCTGGAGTATGTCGAATATGTCGCTGCGGCACAGCGGCTGCTTCGCCCCGGCGGAATGCTCATCGTCAATGATGCGCTGTGGCACAACACCGTCGCTGATCCCGACAGCGATGGCGATGAGACCATCATCATCCGCGAAGCCCTGGAAGCGGTCCGTGCCGCAGCCTGCTACACCACCGCCTTGTTGCCTGTCGGCAATGGCCTGCTGATCGCGGTCAAAGACTGACAAGACAGTCCCAGCAAAGGAGCAGATAACAATGGTGGCCGGGTCTCAGCCCGGCCACCGTGGACAATGATCAGTCCCTTTCGACCACGTGATCCTTGCCGATGACTACCACGCCCCCATCGGAGACATGGAAACCTCGGGCTCTGTCGTGTTCGTGGTCCACACCCACTTGGGCACCATCAGGGATGATGACGTGCTTGTCGAGGATCGCGCGGCGCACGACGGCGTCGCGTCCAACCTGCACACCCTCCATGAGGACCGAATCAGAGACCTGGGACCATTTATCGACCCGGACATAGGGGCTGAGCACTGTACGCTCGACCTCACCACCGGAGATGATGCAGCCAGGGTTCACGATGGAGTCCTCAGCCTTACCACGGATGACGAATTTCGCACCCGGGGCTTGACGCTGGTTGGTGAGCAGCGGCCAGTCCTGGTTGTACAGGTTGAACTCGGGATCGACCGAGACCAAATCCATGTGGGCCTCATGGTAGGCGTCGATGGTACCGACGTCCCGCCAATAGTTGAGATCCTTCTCCGTAGCCCCAGGCACCACATTGTCCTTGAAATCGTAGACCTGGGACTGGCCTTGGGCGGTGAACCAGGGAACGATATCGCCACCCATATCGTGTTTGGCTGCTGGATTCTCCGCATCCGCACGCAGCGCTTCGACGAGGGCATGGCGTGAGAACACGTAGTTACCCATGGAGGCCAACGATTCCTCGGGGGAATCAGGTAAGCCGGGCGGGTCGCTGGGTTTCTCCAGGAAACTCTTGATCCGTTTGTCGGCGTCAGCATCGATGATGCCGAAGGCCTTCGCCTCATGACGCGGCACCCGGATACCTGCAACAGTGCAGCCGAGACCAGAGTCGATGTGGGCGTCGACCATCTGCTCAATGTCCATCCGGTAGATGTTGTCTGCCCCGAACACGACGACGTAGTCCGGGTTGGCATCACGGATGAGGTTGAGTGACTGGTAGATCGCATCGGCTGAACCTTGATACCAGCGCGGTCCAAGGCGTTGCTGGGCGGGAACCGGGGTCACATAGGCACCCAGCAGGGTGGAGAATCGCCAGGTCATGGAAATGTGACGATCCAGGGAATGGGATTTGTATTGGGTGAGGACTGCGACCTGGGTCAACCCAGAGTTCGCAAGGTTTGACAAAACGAAGTCGATGAGCCGATAGCTACCACCGAAGGGAACCGCAGGTTTAGCGCGGTCGGCGGTCAACGGCATCAACCTCTTGCCCTCGCCACCAGCGAGGACGATGGACAGAATCTTCGGGCGTGCCACCATGACTGAAACCTAGCGTGCCAAGAGTCCTCTCACAACCGATTCGCAAAAGATAGGATGTGGTTCCATGAAACTGTCGCTGTTGACTCGTGAGTACCCTCCATCAATCTACGGCGGCGCTGGGGTCCACGTGGCCCAGCTCGTCCCCCAGTTGCGGAAATTCATCGAGGTCGATGTGCACTGCATGGGAGAGCCCCGTGACGGCGCCGTCGCCCACCCGGAAACCTGGCCTGACCAGGCCAATGCGGCATTGCGGGTGCTGGGAGCAGATCTATCCATGGCGGCAGCGGTGGCCGCCGACACCGATGTGCTGCACTCCCACACCTGGTATGCCAACATGGGCGGCCATCTGGCCGGACTCATGCTAGATCGTGCCCATGTGGTGACCTCCCACTCCTTGGAGCCACACCGGCCGTGGAAGGCTGAACAGCTCGGCGGTGGTTACGCGGTCAGCTCCTGGGCTGAGAAAACTGCCTTCGAGGCTGCCGATGCCGTGATCTCAGTGTCGGCAGGTATGCGCAAGGATGTCCTGGACTCCTACCCCAATCTGGATCCAGAGCGCGTCTATGTGGTGAAAAACGGTATCGACCCCGATGAGTTCAAACCCGACCATGACACAGCTGTCATCTCAAAGTTGGGTGTTGATCTTGACCGCCCCATCGTGGTCTTCGTTGGCCGCATCACCCGCCAGAAGGGATTAGTGCATCTGGTTCGTGCCGCCCAACAGTTTGACCCCGACACCCAAGTGCTGCTGCTCGCCGGCGCCCCCGACACTCCGGAGATCGCAGCGGAGTTTGATGGCGCCTTCGCTGAGTTGCAATCCCGCCGCAGCGCCCCGGTGATCTGGGTGCCGGAGATGCTGCCACGTGCCTCAGTTCGTCAAGTGCTCACCCAAGCGACGGTGTTTGCCTGCCCCAGCATCTACGAGCCCCTGGGCATCGTGAATTTGGAAGCCATGGCCTGCGAAACAGCCGTCGTCGCATCTGCTGTTGGCGGCATCCCGGAGGTAGTCGTCGATCACTCCACCGGCCTGTTGGTGCCCTACGATCCTGCCCAGGCCGAGGATCCTGGATTCGTGGCCGACTTTGAAGCTGACTTCGCTGCCAAGGTGAACGAACTGACGCGAGACCGAGCGTTGGCTGAGCAGTACGGCAAGGCGGGCCGGCAACGGTGCATTGATGAGTTCTCCTGGGAGCAGATCGCACGCGAAACGATCGCGGTCTACGAGAAGGCCATCGCCTTCCACGATTCCCACTGAACTGAAGGCAAAGCGCCCGGGGATAGATCCCCGGGCGCTTTGTTGACGAACTATAACTATGAGCCCACGACACCCTTGAGGGCGTTGAGTAGATCTGTGGCTTCCACTGCGTTCATCTCGACGACGAGTCGGCCACCACCATCGACCGGCACACGCATAACGATGCCCCGGCCCTCCTTCGTGACTTCCATTGGTCCGTCACCCGTGCGGGGTTTCATCGCTGCCATGTGCAAACCTCAATCCTTGGGGGTTCTCGTGAACTCCTCCATTATTCCGCATCTTCAAGCTGACTCGGGACCTCAGCTGAGCTTGGATCAATGCCAACCGCAGTTTTGGCTTCTGGAATCGAGTCCACGAACCCTTCGCTGGCCAAAGAGACGACATCACCCCACACCCGATCGATCACCACATCCACAGCCTGCATGTCATATCCGTAGGAAACCACGTCAAACAGGGGACGCTCTGTCGGTGGCTCGATGACGGCCTCAGCTAGGAACTCATCCACCTGGGTGCTGTCATATCCGGGGCTGACCTTCGGCAACCACAGCTGGTCAAGAAAATCCTGGTCAAAACCCCGATCCGGGATATGCGGCTTCTGGCGGTCTGTGACCACCTCCGGCATCTCACCATAATGTCCTAAAGCCAGGTACGCCCCTAGGGCTAGCACCACGATGGCTGCAGCAACGATCACCCACACCATGACGACATCCCTTTCCCGACCTTCAGGGCCGCGGTCTTCCCATAGCCGCCACCGCGACCTCTACATCGTCGGTCAGCGTCACCAGGTCGCTATCACCGGGGCTGACGAATCCCCCAGCTTCAAGGGTGCCTTTGATCCAATCCAGGAGGGGAGCCCAGTAGGAGGAGCCAAATAACACCACCGGAAAATGGGTGACCTTGCCGGTTTGGATGAGGGTGAGAGCCTCGAATAGCTCGTCGAGGGTGCCGAACCCCCCTGGCAACGCGATGAAACCCTGCGAATATTTCAGGAACATCGTCTTGCGTGCGAAGAAATATCTGAAATCAATGCCGAGGCCAACATAGGGGTTGAGTCCCTGCTCGTGAGGAAGCTCAATGCCCAAGCCCACGGAGGTGCCTCCAGCTTCACTGGCTCCCTTGTTCCCGGCCTCCATGATTCCTGGACCACCACCGGTGATGACCGCAAAACCGGAGGCTACGAGTCCCCGCGCTATCTGCTCGGCGGCCTGGTACATCGGGTCTTCGCTAGAGGTTCTTGCTGAACCAAAGATGCTGATCGCAGCGGGAAGATCGGAAAGGGCATCAAAACCCTCAACGAATTCAGACTGGATCCGCAGAACTCGCCATGGATCTTTGTTCGCCCAGTCGTCGCGCCCGGAAGCCAACAGCGCCTGATCGGCGGTTGGTGAATCGTGGGCCTCGCCACGCAGGACAACGGCACCTTGACGCCGCTCAGCAGAGAAGGAATCTGTCATATCTGTGCTTTCTTCATCAAATCAGCCAACGGCGTAACCCGTCGGCGCAGGCATGGAGGTCAGCAGCTGGGCAGTGTTCATCGTCACGGTGAGCCAGCGACGGATCGGCAGGGCCGTAGTTGACTGCGGGAATCCCCAAACCGGCAAACCGAGCCACATCGGTCCAGCCGTATTTGGGGAAGGCCTCACCGCCAACGGCTGCCACGAACTCCGCAGCCAGCGGAGAGGTCAGGCCGGGACGGGCAGCAGGCGACAGGTCAATCACTTCAAGGGCGTAGCCATCAAAGAATTCCGCTAACCGCGCCAAGGCTTCATCGGGACTCTTGTCGGGGGCATAGCGGTAGTTGACCTCAATCCAGGCCTCAGGGGGGATGACATTGCCAGCCATTCCCCCGCCGATACGCACCGCATTGAGCCCTTCCCGGTAGACCAGACCATCAACCTCGATGCTCTGCGATTCATAGGCAGCCAATCGTTGAAGTACCGGAGCCAGGTCGTGAATGGCGTTATGACCCATCCAAGCGCGGGCACTGTGCGCCGCCTGCCCGGAAACCACCAGCCGCGCCCGGATAGTTCCTTGACAACCACCCTCGATGTGCGCGGAGGTCGGCTCCATCAGCACCGCGAAGTCCGCTTCCAGTAACTCGGGTCGGTTACGTGACAACCGTCCCAGCCCATTGAGCGAGGCATCAACCTCCTCATGGTCGTAGAACACCCAGGTGATATCGACGCGGGGCTGCCGAAGTTCGCATGCTAATTGCAGGGCGACAGCAATTCCCCCCTTCATATCGCAGCTGCCCCGGCCATAGATCAAGGGCCCGTTATCGGTGGCTACCAGCCAGCTGGGAAGGTTCCCGGCGACCGGTACTGTATCGAGATGTCCGGCGATCACGACCCGCTGTTGCCGACCAAGATCGGTGGCTGCGACCACACAATCACCGTCACGGTGAATCTGCAGGTGCGGCTGTGCTGCGAGCACCGCCTCCACCTGATCGGCTAGGGCGGTTTCATGACCCGAAACACTTTCGATGTCGACCAGCGCTCGAAGCAATTCGACTAGGTCGGCGTGGGGGTCAAGACTCATAGCCGCGAGCCTACCGGCAGCCAGCATCATCGTGTGAGTTACCAAGGCAACCCTCATGCCGTGTCGCTGACATCATCTGGGTGAATAGATCCTGATTCAGGGGCAATCCTGGAAAGGGAAGGTGGGCTGCGACCATGAGTCGAGCCAGCCAGGGCTGGCTTAGTGTCGATTTGTTGCGGCGACACGCCACTAGACTGTGGGTCATGAGTGATCAGCAGCGCATGGCTTGGGGCTGGGGTTTGGCCACCCGCCACACCACCGGTTCGGTCTTGGACGTCTATTTCCCGGAGCCGAAGCTCGGACCAGCAGCCAATCATGAAGCCCCAGCAGCACTTCTTGAGGCTCAATGCGATGATGCGATCCGCCAGGTCAGTACCACCGTGGTTCACGTCGAGATCGATATGGACGCTCCTCCGGCCAGCACCGAGGATGCCTATCTCCGGCTTCATCTGCTCAGCCATCGACTCGTAGCCCCCCACGGCCTCAACCTGACGGGAATCTTTAGTGCGCTGCCGAACAACGCTTGGACGACCCGCGGACCGATCCGGGTTGAGGATGTGGATCGAGTCCGCACCTTGCTGCGGGCCAGAGGCGAATGGCTGGGGGTCTACAGCATTGACAAATTCCCCAGAATGACCGATTACGTCACTCCTACCGGGGTCCGGATCGCCGACGCGGACCGCGTCCGGTTGGGAGCCCATCTGGCTGAAGGCACCACCGTGATGCATGAGGGCTTTGTCAACTTCAATGCAGGCACCCTCGGCGTATCGATGGTCGAAGGCCGAATTTCCGCGGGTGTCGTCGTCGGTGACGGCTCCGATATCGGTGGCGGGGCCTCAATCATGGGCACCTTGTCAGGAGGCGGTCAGGAGGTCATCACAGTGGGTCAGCGGTGCCTGCTCGGGGCCGAGGCCGGTATCGGGATTTCCCTGGGCGACGACTGTGTCGTTGAGGCGGGTCTCTATGTCACGGCTGGCACCAAGGTGAGCCTGCCTGACGGCCGCGTCGTCAAGGCCCGCGAGTTGTCTGGGGTGCCGAATCTATTGTTCCTGCGAGACTCACAGTCTGGGACGGTGGTTGCTAAACCCCGATCCGGGCAGAGCGTCGCCCTCAACCACGAGCTACACAGCAACTGAGATGCGCAAGGCCCTGGTGTGGACGGTCGTGGCCGTAGTCGTGCTGGGCGCGGCTGGTTTCGGCGGGTGGAAGGTCTATGACTGGTTTACCGTCAGGATGAATCCACAACTGTGTTATCTCACGGTCGATGGTCAAACTGAGCCCCTCACCTTGACCCACGAACAGGCCGGCAATGCCGCCATCATCGTGGCCGAATCCTACAATCAGGGGCTCTCCGAGCAGGCTGCGGTGATTGCGTTGGCCACTGCCTGGCAGGAATCGAGTTTGCGTAACCTCGATTATGGTGACCGCGACTCCCTCGGCTTATTCCAGCAGCGACCCTCCTATGGCTGGGGTACAGAAGAGCAGATCATGGATCCGTGGTACAGCTCCGGCAAGTTCTATGAGGAACTGGTGAAATTTGAGGGCTGGGAGAGCGGAGATGTCAACGATGTCGCCCAGCAGGTGCAACGCTCCGGCCATCCAGATGCCTACCGCAAACATGAAACCAACGCGCGGGCCCTGGCAGGTGCGTTGCGCGGCTCACGACCGGCTGCGTTGACCTGTGTGCAACGCGACCCTGCTACTGGGGACCACAGCACGGTGGATCGGGTTCTGGCGGCTGTCCCCGGCATCACCGTCGCCAACCAGGAAGGCACGATCACAATCACCGGCGGCGAAGCCGCGGCCATCTGGTCGGCAGCCCAGCTGACCGTCGCATTCACCCAAGATATTGGGATCAACGAAGCCACGGTAGCCACCTGGACCTGGAGGCAACCACAGCGCAGTTGGGAAATGAAGGACGATTCCACGGCCGAGACTGAGGCCGTCTTGTCCTTCAACTAGCGGAGTCCCCAACAGCGGAGGCAGGGTCCTGCCTCACACATCTCAACCATCATCACAGGGTCAGCTACGTTGATCTCAATCAGGTCCGAATCACCTTGCGATTCACTGCGACTCCAGCCGCCTTGCCGCTGCCTGGATTCGATCAGTTGGGGCAGTCAACGCCACCCTGACATGACGTCCACTTAGTGCACCGTAAAAGTCCCCAGGGGCAGCCAAGATACCCCGCTGTGCAAGCCACGCGATGGTGTCACGGCACGGTTCGTCACGGGTGACCCACAGATACAGCGACCCCTCAGAGTGGTCGACGCGGAAACCCGCACTCTCCAAGGCGGGACGCAGTATCGCGCGACGTTCGAGGTAGCGACGACGCTGCTGCTCCACATGGTCCTGATCACCGAGCATCGCGATCAGGGCCGCTTGGATAGGTGCAGGCACCATCATGCCGAGATGTTTCCGGGCCTCGATAAGGGGCTTGACCACCGCCGGATCCCCAGCCACGAAACCCGCCCGGTAGCCGGCCGCATTGGATCGCTTAGACACCGAGTGAACTGCCAGCAAGCCGCTGTGGTCACCATCGCAGACCCTAGGGTCGAGGATGCTGACGGCCTCGGCTTCCCACGCGAACTCGCCGTAACATTCATCGCTGGCGAGGATCGCGCCGATGCTCCGTGCCGCAGCCACCCAAGCCCGCAGTTCGGTCACTGAGGCGATCCTGCCGGTGGGATTGGCGGGTGAGTTCACCCAAATGAGCGCGGTCCCTGCGGGCACCTTAGCCGGATCCGATAGCGGTACCGCTTGGGCGCCAGCAGCTAGGGCCCCCACCTGGTAGGTGGGATAAGCCACCTCGGGATAGACCATCACCTCGCCTGCCCCCAACCCCAGCAAGGTGGGCAGCCAACCAACGAGTTCCTTGGTGCCGATGACTGGCAGCACTGATGACTGGGTCAGCCCCTCGACCTGCCAGCGGCGCTCGAGATAGCCGATGATGGCCTCCCGCAGCTGCGGGGTTCCCCACACCGTCGGGTAGCTGTGGGCGTCAGCGGCCTGGGCCAAGGCTTCCTGGGCCAGTAGCGGGGTGGGATCCACGGGGGTGCCGACCGATAGATCGATCATCCCATCTGGATGCGTGGCGGCTAGCCGCGAGGCTTCAGCCAGGGAATCCCACGGAAACTGTGGCAGGGTTTCAGCCAGTGTCATGATCACGCCTGCGGCGGCAGCTGCTCCACCATCGGATGGTCGGCGTCAATCACTCCTTGCCGTGCGGCGCCCCCGGGAGATCCGATGTCATCAAAGAACTGCACATTGATGTCGTAGAACTGCGCCTGGTCGGCAGGCAGATCGTCCTCATAGTAGATGGCTTCGACGGGACATACAGGCTCGCAGGCACCGCAGTCTACGCACTCCTCAGGGTGGATATACAGCATCCGGTTGCCCTCGTAAATACAGTCAACCGGGCACTCCTCTACGCACGCTCGATCTTTCACATCGACACACGGCAGAGCGATGATGTAGGTCACTTCCCACTCCTTAACAAATGATCGGCATTCAGCTTAGCGCGACTGACTCAGCCTTCTTCTGCCGGTGCACAGGTGATGCGATCACCAGCAGAGTATTTCCACATGTAGTCCTCAGTCTTTACCACTTCCCCGTTCTTGTAGAACAGCCGCTGCCAGGTAGCTGTGAAGCCTTGAATCGGCGCCTGCGGTTCACAATCAGGGGTGTTGAGCACCCGGTCGGTCCCCGAGTAGAAGTCCGATTTCACTGGTTCGGTGGACTCCACCTTGTCCCAGGTTGGGATCGACCAGATCTTGAAGGTGATCGAGCCTTGGCTTTCGCTGGTAGAGGGCACGATATAGGCCTCGATATATGAGGGATATTCGGTGTCATTGCGGAACCTCATGTCGAAGGCTCCGGCATAGATCGTGGCCTCTCGCCCGGCCGGGTAGCGCGGGAAATACAGCGTGTGGGGACGGTGTTCGACGTCCTCATAGCCGGCGAAGAATCCAGCGTTGTAGATCGTGGTGGCGGCCTGGGAGATACCACCGCCGGATTCCTTGACTAACGCCCCATCCCGGATCACGTAGCCGTCGGTGAAACCGTTGGCTGGGGTGCGTGGCCCGAGGGCGTCATTGAGGCTGAAGATTTCACCAGGCATCAGTACCGTGCCGTTGATCAGCTCGGCTGCCCTCCCCAGATTGGTGTTGCGATAGGCAGCATGGGGGTATTTGGTAGTGAATTCGCCGATTACCTGCGTGGGTTTGACTGCCTCGGCTTCCTCGGTGGAAAACTCTGCCTCCCCCTCAACAATGCCGACCGATACGGTGCGTTCGGCTCCCTGCTTGGTGGCAGCCTCAGTGATGCCAGCGGCCATGGCCTCCTTGTCGACTTGCTGGCCGTCCTCGGCGGGAACCACCTGGATTTGGCCATCGGTCAAGGTATAGGAAGCGTCATGTCCGGTGGCTAGACCGAGGCTGGCGCGGGCTTCAGCAGTAACATCAAGCAATTGATCAGGGTTAACGTGCGGCACTAGGGCCCCATTCTCAACCGCAAAGGTCGTCACTGCCGCGATATTGGCGGTGGTGACCTCAAAGCTCAGGTCCCCGACGGTTACTGTCACCGGAGCTGACATCGCGGGAGTGGCCCAGTTCGTGATCGCCTCATCAACCATCGCGGTGGTTACGGTGGGGGTTTGATCCGCCAGTTTGGCCTCGGCCTTAGCTGAGCCAAGATTCCAGGCTTCAGCCACCGCTGTGGCGGTAGCTGCGGTATCTAAGGCAACCCCGGGGGTGGACTCAGTGCGGGCAATCTCGCCGTCGACGAAACTCAAGGTGGCGTCCACGCCCTCGGTGGCGAAAACGCCAGCTTGGCCTTCCAGTGCGGTGGTGAGGGCAGCCTCATCGATGTTCTTGACCAATGTCGCCTCGGAGCCACCGAAATATTTGCGCCAGACATTGCCAGGGTTGAGGCTGCGGCCTGCCCCAGCAGCTGTGACAGTTGCCTCATAGTCGACGGTTAACCCGCTGACGGCAGGATCTACGACGATGCTGCGGCCCTCAGCGTCGGCAATAGTCATCGAGGTGGTGTAGCGGGTCCCCAACTCCGCCTCCAGCTTGGCCACGGCTTCAGTGGGCGACATTCCCCCAATGGCAACGCCCTCGACCGTGGTGTTGGAAGGCACTTTGTCACCAGCCACGGCATAGGCGACCCCATAGCCTCCCAGCAACGCAACCAGGCCAATGCCCCCTGCGATAATCCACTTCTTCGGTGTCGAAGTCGGTTTCTTCTCGGTCAAGTTCAGTCCCGTTCGCTTCCAGATGCTCGCACAAACGCCTCTATGGTACGCAAGTAGGCTGTCAGTCCCAGCAGGATCCAAGGAGAGATTACAGTGATGGCACGATCGAGGGGCAGCCAGGAGAGACTCCCGCGCACCGCATGGGTGCTGGCCATCACGAATTTCTTTGTTGCCGTGGGCTTCGGGGTCGTGATTCCGGTGCTCAGCCCGTTTGCGCGAACCTTCGGCGCCGATAACTTCGCTTTGGGGCTTGTGGTCTCGGTGTTCGCCTTCGTTCGGTTGGCGATCAGCCCCTTCGTCTCGCGGGTAGCTGCCTACATTGGTGAACGTAACGCAATCACCCTGGGGGTTGCCGTCGTAGCCGTCAGCACCCTCGCGGTGGCCTGGTCCCCAAACCTGGCATGGATGATCGCGGCCCGGGCCTTTGGTGGCATCGGGTCAGCAACCTTCACCATCGCTGCCTTCTCGCTCCTGATCGCTACTACCCCACAACAGCTACGAGGACGCGCCTCTGGGCTGAATCAAGGTGGATTCCTGCTGGGGAATATGACTGGGCCTGCCGTGGGCGGACTGTTAAGTGCTGTGAGCCTTCAGATGCCCTTCTACTTCTACGCGATCATGCTGCTGTTCTCTGGCGCTGTCACATTCTTCCTGCTGCCGGCCCGCTGTGAACCGCTACCCACCGCGAGCGAAGAGTCCAAGACACTGCGCCAGGTCTCGCGGGATATTCGCTACCGGGCAGCGTGCATCATCGGTTTCGGGCAGGGCTGGCAGTCCTATGGTGTGCGATCGGCACTTGTGCCGGTGATCGTCACCGAGGTCTACCTGTTAGAGACCAGTTGGGGTGGGATCGCCTTCGCGATCGCGGCAGTCTTCCAGACACTGGCCCTAGGACCCGTCGGCTATGCCACAGACCGGTTCGGCCGCAAACCGATCATGATCACGGCTGGACTGCTGTGTGGTCTTGCAACCGCAGCCACCCCCTTTGCGCCAAATATCTGGGTGCTCATCGCGTTACTGTGCGTCTACGGCATCGGAGGCTCGATGCAAGGAACCTCCGGTTCCGCCGCTGTCGCAGACGCCTCAGGGGGTCGGGGAGGCGCCCCCGTCGCGGCCTACTCCATGATCGTCGACCTGGGTGCGATCATCGGGCCGCTGGCGGTCGGCGCCCTCGTGGATGCCACGAACCTGCACATTGGTTTCGCCGTCAGTGCCGGCATCCTGTTGTTGGGCAGTGTGGCCGCAGCCTTCATTCCCCGGGACTTAGACCGCTGTTTCCTGGCGGAGACCCCGAACTCAGCGGATCGTGATCTTCCAGGGCAAACTCAGCGCTCCGTGGATGGGCAATCCGACGGTGTCAGCTAGCCGCACGACCAGATCATCGACGCTGGGGATGCTGGCACGTGCCGAGCTAGCGCGGTGCTCGCTGGAGCGGGCTGGGATGAACTGGTCTAGGAAGGAACCGGCGCCGATCCGTTCCACACTGGTCTCGGTGGGGTCCAGATCAGCCAACTGGCATGCCCGCCGCCATGCGGTACGCCACCCGCCGAGGTGATCGACCAGGCCGCGATCATAGGCGTCGGCGCCAGTCCATACCCGGCCCCGCGCTAGCCGCTCAAGATCGTCATAGGCCATGCCCCGATCCTCGGCTGCGAAGGAGGTGAATTGCAGATAGACGCGGTCGAGTTCCGCGTTGAGTCGTTGCCAGTCCTCCTCGGTGAAGTGGGTGCTGCCTGACATCATCCCGGCGGCAGCTCCCACCCGAAGGGATTCGCGTTTGAGCCCAAGCAGGTCATAGAGCCCCTTGGTGACGAATTTGCCTGCCAGCACCCCGATTGATCCGGTCAATGTGGTGGGCTGGGCCACGATCTCATCGCACGGCATGGCCACGTAGTAGCCCCCAGAGGCCGCTACGGTTCCCATCTTGGCCACCACCGGTCGCCCGGACTCGCGGACCCGCTGCACGCTGCGGCGGATCATGTCTGAGGCGACGGCCGAACCGCCGGGGCTGTCGACCTCGAAGATCACCGCCTTGATGGAGTCTTCGCGTAAGACCGCACGTAAATGTTCATCGACGACATCGGAGCCGACCTGGGGTTGACCCGCCATGCCTGGTCGACCCCGCCCCAATACGATCGGACCACGCAAACTCACATGGGCAATCCGTGACTTGTGGCAGCGAAGCCGCTTCGCCAGCGCCACCCGGTTGTGGTATCGCGCCACATAGAGCAGATCTGTGGGTTTGGCCTGCCAGGCATCAAGGGCGTGGGCATAGACCTGATCCCGGTAGCCGAGGTTATCCACGAACCCTTGGTCGAGGGCTTGCTGGGCTGTCAGTGTGGAGGCGTTGACTGCTTGCCAGACCTGCTCGGGGTCCAGGTTACGATCCGCCGCAATGGCCATCACCGAGTGGTCCACGACGGATTGGCCCAGCTGTTGGGTCATCTCACGGTTCGCCGGGGTGATCTCTTCAGCCGCGAATTGGTCAGCTGCGGTCTTGTATTCGTGCCGTTGCCCAAACTGGGGTTCGATGCCTGCTTTGTTGAGCATCCCTTTGAGCAAGGTGATGTTGAGTTCAACCCCGCCGATACCGAGGGTGCCGGTGGGTTGCAGCCAGATTTGTTGACAGGCCGCGGCCAATTTGAAGGCGTTCAAGGCGTTACCGAATTCACCGAAGGATTCAGCCCAGGCCAAGGTCGGCTTGGCTGAGCCAAAGGCCCGGATCGATTCGGTGATCTCCTCCATTGCTGCGGCAGGAAGCCCACAATCCACCGCGTGAACGATCAGCCCGGCGACCCGCTCATCGGTAGCTGCCTGGGCCAGATGGTCCCGCAGATCCGCCATCGAGGTGGCCCCAACCACTTGCAACAGTTGCAGCGGGTTGGTTGGCACCGTCTCAAGAACCCCACGGGCCAGGTCAAGTTCCAGCACAAGACGTTGAGTGGGGCGGGGAAGCTTATCGAGGAAGTCCTTAAACGACATGACGCAAGGTTACCCGCAGCTACCCGCCCCACTCAGCGAGTTTCAGTCATAATCAGTGGCTACAGCACCGAATGGGCCAGAGCTACGACATTGTCGACGGTGAAACCGAACTCCTGGAAACACCGGGCACCAGCGGCGGAGGCGCCAAAGTGCTCGATACTTAGGCTCGCACCGGCATCGCCGACATATTTTGCCCAGCCCATGGCAATACCGGCTTCGATCGAAACCCGGGCGGTGACGGCTGCTGGCAGCACTGATTCGCGGTAGGCCTCGTCCTGCTCGTCGAACCATTCCATGCACGGCATCGAGACGACACGGGTCGGTGTTCCTTCAGCTTCGAGGGCCGAGGCGGCATCAATGGCCAGTTCCACCTCGGAGCCGGAAGCAATCAGGATCAGCTTCGGCTCGGCTGAGGCCTCCTTGAGCACATAGCCACCGCGAGCAACCCCGTCGGCAGAGGCGAACTCGTCGCCGCGAGCCACGGTACGCAGATCCTGACGGGACAAGATGATGCCTGCTGGCCGATCAGTACGGCGCAGGATCTCCCCCCAGGCCACGGAGGTTTCATTGGCGTCGGCAGGGCGCACCACGTCGAAATTGGGGATGGCACGCAGGCTAGCCAGATGCTCAATCGGCTGATGGGTCGGCCCATCCTCACCAACGCCGATGGTGTCATGGGACCAGACGAAGGTGGTGGGCACTCCCATCAGGGCGGCAAGCCTCACCGGTGGCCGCATATAGTCAGCAAATACCAGGAAGGTACCGCCATAGGCGCGGGTGAGCCCCGACAGCACGATGCCGTTGAGGATGCCACCCATGGCATGTTCACGAATACCGAAGTGCAAGGTGCGCCCATAGGGGTGACCGGACCAGTCATGAGACTGGCGGGCTTCGGGCAGGAAGCTGGGCTCCCCCTTCATGGTGGTGTTGTTCGACCCGGCCAGGTCAGCCGAACCACCCCATAGTTCGGGGAGCTGGGGGGCCAAAGCCGACAGCACCTCGCCGGAGGCCTTGCGGGTGGACATCTTCCCCTCGGGGAACACTGGCAGGCTCAAATCGGCTGGCAGTTTCCGGGCGGCGCAACGCTCCAAGAGGGCGAGGCGCTCAGGGTTCGCCTCGGCCCAAGCCTGGTACTTAGCATCCCACTGGGCGCGCAGCTCGGCACCACGAGCCGCAGCGTTGGTACGGGCATGGGCAACAGCATCCTCGTCGACGGCGAAGGGCTCGGGCGCGAAGCCCAGCTTCTCCTTAAGCAGCGCGACCTCCTCAGCCCCAATCTTTGAGCCGTGAACCGCATGGTCGCCGGCCTTATTCGGCAGGGGCCAGCCGATGACGGTATTGAGTTTGATGATCGACGGTTTGTCGGTGACTGCCTTGGCAGCCTCAATCGCCTCATAGAGAGCAGCCACGTCCTCGTGGTATTCCGTGCCGCCGCCGGTCCAATCCACCTCCTGGGTGTGCCAGCCGTAGGCTGCGTACCGGCCAAGAACATCCTCGGTGAAGGAGATATTGGTATCGCCCTCGATCGTGATGCGGTTGGCGTCGTAGATCACGATGAGGTTACCCAGGTCCTGGGTGGCGGCCAGTGCTGATGCCTCCGCGGCGACACCCTCTTGGATGCAGCCGTCGCCGACTAGCACATAGACATAACGGTCGAAGATAGATTCACCAGCGGCGGCCTCAGGGTCGAACAGCCCCCTCTCTTTACGGGCAGCCATGGCCATCCCGACGGCGTTACTCACGCCGGCCCCGAGCGGTCCGGTGGTGCATTCGACGAATCGGGTGTGACCATATTCGGGGTGACCGGCACACTTGGAACCCCAAGTACGCAAGGTCTTGAGGTCATCAAGTTCGAGGTCCGCTCCAGCGAGATAGAGCTGGCAGTACTGGGTCAGCGAGGCATGTCCCAGGGACAAGATAAAGCGGTCACGGCCGAGCCAACCATCATCGGTTGGGTCAATCTTCATGACCTTCTGGTACAGCAGATAGGCCACGGGTGCGAGGGAAATCGGGGTGCCGGGATGGCCGTTACCGACCTTCTCTACGGCATCGGCGGCAAGGATGCGGGCGGTGTCGACAGCGCGCGCGTCCAGTTCGGTCCAATCGAGGGTCATATTCTTCCTTGTGGGTGCATCGCTGGGCAGGGTCATCGCCCGAGCTGGTAATAAACCGAATGTTAACGCAAACACTCGGGTTGATTGGTTTGGGTGGGCTGATTAATTCTCCTCATCCTCGATGTCGGGGATGGGCATCGACCAGGTGTCGCCTGGATCCGACAGCATCGTGACATCCACTGTGACGACCTCAACCTCGGTATGTGTCACTGGCGGTGTGGTCCCAGGTTCGATGGGACGGATGGTCTCGCCAAGGGCTTCGCGGACCAAACGCCCCAGGTCCGAACCCCCGCTGGTGTCATGAGTGCGAATCTCAGCCATAACGGCAGTCTAGTGCGGCCTTACCCACAGGACGTTAGGTGAGGATTCCCGTCACTCAGCCTGCCCCTACTGGATTGATAACCAGCAACTACGAAGTAGCGTTGTCAGACTCGGCTGCCCAGGGGAAAACCACCCAGTCATCGACACAACGCCACTGAAAATCAGGTGTGATCACGGTGGCGGGTTTGGTGTAAACCACCGCGCTTCGCACCTCGGCTCCGAAGCCTCGCAGCAGCTTGACCACATGGGCCAGGGTGTGTCCCGTGTCTGCAACATCATCGACGACGAGCAGCCGTTGCCCTGCGATCGACGAGGTATCCAGCATCGGAGCTAACAGGATTGGATCAGGGACTGCCTGTGAACTGTCGGCGTAGAACTCGACATTTATGACATCGGTCAACTTGACTGCGAGCTGATGGGTCAACATCCCGGCAGGGACCATGCCACCGCGACCTATCGCGAGGATCACGGTGGGCTTGAAGGCAGCTGCGCGCACCTGCCGAGCAAGATCCGCCACCGCCGTCGCTAGGCCCTCCCAGGTCAGCACTTCGATGTGCCGGGGCGCTGCGTCATTGTCGTAAGCCATGAGCAGATGGTATCGGTCACTGATGCTTCGGCCTAGGCTGTGGCCGTGGCCTCCGATTTCGAACTGCGCGCTGCTGGGGTGCGTCGCATCTCCACGGCTGCCTGCCAAGCTGCTGCTTTGGACTATGGCGCGACCCTCATTAGTTGGCAGCCCACCGGTCAGCGAGAAGTACTGTTTTTCAGCGCTGCCGCCCTCGTTGGGATGGGCGACGAGATTCATGGCGGTATCCCGGTGTGTGCCCCATGGTTTGGTCGTGGCCGCGAGCAGGTTCAGGTTCCCCATAGTCACGGCCTGGTGCGGTGGCTGCCATGGCGGCTCCTTGAGACCTATGACGACGGCTGGCGTTGGCGGATCACCGGCGCTGACACTGCCCACCTTCCCGGCAGCGAGGCCTATCCACCAGACCTCAGCTATGAGCTGCAAGTCAAAGCTGGCACACAGTTGGAGGTCACCTTAACTGTCTCCTCCCCCAGCGTTGAGTTCGTCCTCGATCAGGCCCTTCATGCCTACTATCGGGTCCGCGACATCACCGACTGCCAGATTCGGGGGCTTGAGGGTGTGAGGTTTCGTGATGACACCGGTCTGGGCGAGGGCTGCGAGCAGCATCCGGTCCGAGTCCAAGCGGCCCTGGATCGGGTCTATGCCCACAGCGGCCCCATCGAGCTGGTGGATCGGGACCGCAGGGTGTGCATCACCGCCGACGGAGCATCAAGCGTCGTGGTGTGGAATCCAGGACCACACGCAGGGTTGGCGGGCATGGCTGAACCCGAATGGCGAGAGATGGTCTGCATTGAGGTGGGCAATGTCCAAGATCAGGCCGTCTCTGTCCCAGCCGGAGACAGCCACACGCTCACGCTGCGGGTAGCTCTCGGTTAAGCAGAGTCAACTGAATGTGGTTGTGGGGTTCGTCACCCAACGGCGACAGGGTCACCACACGATCGGCGCAGGAGGCAACGAATTCAATGTCGTGGGAGACCACCACGACTGCCGCGCCACTCTCGGTGAGACGACGAGCCAGCCGGGTGATATCGCATAGATGGCGATAGTCGACCCCGGAGGTCGGCTCATCTAGAACCACCACACGTGAACCTTTCACCATCACCGTGGCTATGACCAGTCGCTGTTTCTGGCCACCCGACAGGGACATGGGATGGCGGTCAGCCACGGAGAGCAGATCGAGTTCTGCCAACACCTGATCGGCGTCAATATCCTTGTCCTTGGACATGCCGGTGGTGACCTCAGCCAGGACGGTTTCGGCAAATAGTTGCCGGTGCACATCCTGCATCACCAGCGCACTGGTGCTGATTCGTTCCTTACGGGCGAGGGGCATCCCTGCCCAGCTGATGGTTCCTGAAGCCGGTTCGGCTAGGCCGGTAATCAATCGGCATAGGGTCGACTTACCCGCCCCATTGGGACCCATGACTGCGGTCACTTGCCCCGCGGGCAGCAGCAGGTCCGCGATCCGAAGGACTGGGCGATCCCCATAGTTGAAGCTGACATCGCTGATCTTCAGCCCTTCGATGTCCTCGGAGTCCTTCCCACCTAGGGCGTTTCCTAGTTCCGGGCGGTCAAGGCACCGCAGACCCAAGTCTCGACGGGTCTGATCGTCGAGGGCGAAAAAGGAGTCAGCATCCCAACAGCTACGCAGCTCAGCTTCGGTGAACAACAGCACTGTGTCCACAATGCCGTTGAGAAAGTAGAGGCGGTGCTCGGCGATGATCAATGTCGCTCCGCCGGCTTTGAGTTCTCGTAAAACGACGGCGATGTCCTCTATTGCCGTGGGCGATAGGTTGCTGGTGGGCTCATCAAAGAGCAGGATCGTGGCCCCACCGATCAGCGCGACGCCGCAGGCCACCTGTTGCTGTTCACCACCGGAGAGCTGATCCAGCATTCGCTCGAGTCGATCTCCCAGCCCCAGCCGGTCCGCAACGCTCGTGACGGCATCGATGATGGTGCGGTGTTCTATCCCTGCCTGTTGCAGCCCAAAGGCCAGCTCCTCACCGACCGTGGCAGTGAAGAATTGGTTGGCGGGGTTTTGGAAGACAGTTGCGGTTCGCGATCCCAGCTCCGTGAGCGTCGTCGAGATCGTATCCAAGCCGTCGACCGTGACCTCCCCAGTCAGATCGCCGCCGTTGACATGGGGGATGAGTCCATTGATCAACCGCAACACGGTGGACTTGCCACAGCCACTCGGGCCGGTCAGGAGTGTGGCCGATCCTGGTTTGAAGACATAGCTCAGATCTCGCAGCGCCGGCTCGGTGGCTGGGCTGGGCGTGCCCTCCCCCTCGGGCGCGAGACTGTCATAGGAGAAGCTCACCTCGTGAAATGTCACGGCATTCATCGTGGCCCCCAGATCGCCAGGACGACGATGCCGACCAGCACGAGGAGGGCAATGGCATCGAACCAGCCGAATCGGGAGGTGCGCAGCGGCGTGGGTCGGGCGTTGCTGCCGAGGCCACGGATCATCCCGGAGGCCGTGAGGTCATCTGCGAGGCGAGAGCAGGAGACGAGCATCGGCACCATGATGTATTCAATGGTGCGTAGTGGATGCCGAAACCAGGCGTTGGGACCCACCGGGATCCCGCGCAGCATCATGGCTTCGTTGATGGCAATGAATTCGCGGCGGGCGCGAGGCAGAAATCGCAGCATCACTGTCATGGGGATTGTGAGTTGTCGTGGCAGCCGTGCCCGATAACAGGCCGCCAATAGATCGCCGGGAGTGACGGTGCGTAACACATACCACCCCGCAGCGATCGCGGTGGCGAAACGGGAACCCCAAAATCCCATGGCCCCGGCGATGCCCGTCAGTAGGCCTGGCGGCAGGACGGTGCAACACCAGAACACGCCCTGCGCTACGGCGAAGAAGATGAGATATTTGACTGCCACCCGCCCGGCACCAATCGAGGTGAGGGCGAGCGCAACGACCACTGCACAGGCGATGACCGCTGCTGCGTTTCCCAGGGACAGCACCACGATGTTGATCGTGAGCAGAGCGAGTAAACCGGTGAACACATCCAGTCGTGGCCCCGGAAGATCAACCTCGGCAAAGGCCAGGACTTGGGTCATGTCACCCCGGCTCGGCGGAAGTGATTGGCGAGCATGCGTTGCCCCACCAGGCCGCCAATGAATCCCAGCACGACACCACCCAGGGCATAGAAGATCAGCGAGGAGGGGCTGAATAGCGCCAAATAAGCATCGGCATACTCGGTGCCCATCTGGGCAGCAACATGGGCATGATAACCGGCGGTATCCCACACCATGGGTGCGAGCGGGATGATACAGGTCATGCCCAGCACGCTGTAAGCGAGCACGTGTCGTCGCACCCTCGGCAGCGGCGCCCAGGTCGCGATGGCATCCGCAATCACTCCCAGCAATGCGAAGCCCAGGATGCCGAACCACGCATGGCCCATCAGGGTCAACAGTAATCCCACGATGGTCATGGTGATGGTCAATGCCCCAAATTTGGCGACCCTGGTGAGGTACAGCATCACGACGATGCCATTGGCTAGGGTTCCGAGCACAAACCCTGCCAGTTGGAAGGCAGGCCCGAAGAAGCCCATCATGCCGAAGCTGAACAGTATGACGAAGTAGACAGCAGTAAAGATGCCGACGTTGATGAGGTCGCGAGTGGTGAGCTTGGCCCGCGGCCGATCTATTTTCACCATGGAAACAATCTCCAATATACTAAGTTGCCCCTTAGCATAGACAGGAACGATTCTCTACTCGTCTTGGGGTCCCCTATTTACGACCCTTCACAGCACCAGCCCAAGCGCCGCATTGACGATGGCGCCGCTATCGAGGTCGTAGTGCCGGTAAAGCTCACCGATCGTCCCTGACTGACCGAACTGGTCTACCCCAAGGGAGACACTGGGCACCCCAAGTGCCCCACCCAACCAAGCCAGATGATGACTCGAAGCATCCTGAATAGTGACCAACGGCCGACGGGGAAACCAGGCCAAAGCCTCAGGTAGCTGAGGGGATCGCGCCGAATGAATGGCCTTGAGGTTTTCGAGGCGCCACAGCTGATAGAGCCGACCAGGACGGGGCAAATCGATCACATCGACGCCCACACCTTCCTCAGCCAACTCCTGAGCCGCCGCCAACACCTCAGGCATCACAGCCCCACACCCCGCCAAGGTCACCCGTAGCCCACCCTCAAGGCTCAGGAGCGGATAGGCGCCTTGCAGGACCTGACTGTGTAACTGTTCCTTTCCCAATCGGTTCAGGGCATCAGTGAAGGGCTGTTGGTTGACGGTGCGGGTGCTGAGGCGGAAATATGCCGCCTGAGAGTGCTGGTCGTCGCTATCGGCGACAGCCCGAAGCGCATCACACAGCAACCATTCGAGGGCCGTTGCGTAGGCTGGCTCGTGATAGTCCAGGCCAGGCAGTTCGACCCCCAGGGAAGCGGTGACCGTGGATTGATGAGCCCCACCCTCTGGGGCCAGGGTGATACCGGAGGGAGTGCCTGCCACGATGAAACTAGCCCCGGAATACAACACATAGATCAATGCGTCCAAGCCTCGGCACACGAAGGGGTCATAGAGGGTGCCGATGGGAAGCAGCCGTTGACCGGTGTAGGCCTCACTGAGCCCCAACTGTCCCAGCAATAGGAACAGGTTCATCTCGGAGATCCCGAGTTCCAGATGCTGGCCTCTGGGGGATTCCAGCCAATGCAGCATCGGATCATCAGACCAGGTAGGGCGCTCGTCAGGGGAGAAAACCCCAGCCTTGTTGATCCACCCAGCCAGATTGGTGGAGGTGGCGACATCGGGTGAGGTGGTCACCAGATAGGGGGCGACGCTGTCGTGGCGCCCTAACTCGGTCAACGCCCTTCCGAAGGCTTCCTGGGTGGAGCTATGACGACCGCTACGTAGCCCCAACTCCTTCGGAATCACTGGTCGCGAGGCAGCCTCCCGCGGAACTCGAGACAGTTCTTGGGCACGTCGAGCAAGGAATCTTCCTTCCGGGGAGTCCTCGGGGAATCTGGCCCAGCGATATTGCGCGGCGATGCCCAGCTCCTCCCGCAGCGCCTCCACCTGATCGCTGGTCAGTACCGCACCATGGTTGCGGGCATTGCCTTGCAAGGGCAGCCCCCAGCCTTTGTGGGTATAGGCGAAGATCGCCGTGGGCCGCTGGGGATCGGCTGCTGCCAAGGCGGCGATGACCCCTGCCATGTCGTGGCCGCCCAGATCAGTGACCAGGCGCCTGAACTCATCGTCGTTGCGATCGGCTAGCAATCGATGGACAGCGGGATCCGCACCCATCAAGAACCGATCGCGCAGTTGTTGCCCCGCCAACGAGAATAAGGACTGATAGCGCTCGTTGGGCATTGCATCGATGTGAGCCAACAGTGCACCGCCGTCACGATCCTCAACAAATGAGCGTAATGCGGTGCCATATTTCAACTCGACGACATCCCAACCATGGGCCTCAAAGGCGCCATGCCATGGGCTGATCCGCATGTCGGGGACGATCCGGTCCAAAGACTGCCGGTTGAAGTCGATCAGCCAAGTGACCGAGCCGAGTTCCTTGGATGCGGGATCGTGGACAGCTTCCCAGATATTGCCTTCATCCAGTTCGGCGTCCCCGACAAGGGCGAAGAACCGGGCATCGGGGCGTTGCCCAAAATGCGTCGAGACATAGGCTCGGGTCGTGGCCGCAAACAGGGTCGCGGCAGGGCCGAGACCCACCGAGCCGGTGGAGAAGTCGACATCTCGGTCCTTGGTGCGGCAGGGATAGGCCTGAAGTTGACCGAAGCTTCGCAGCCCCTGAATTTCGGCAACAGTGCGTCGTCCCAGCAGGTACATGATGGCGTGCAGTACCGGGGATGCGTGGGGTTTGACCGCCACCATATCGTCAGCCCGCAGGTGGTGTAGGTAGAGCGCCGTCATCATGGTCACCAGCGAGGCGCAGGAGGCCTGATGGCCGCCTATCTTGAGTCCGTCGTGGTTGTCGCGACCATGATTGGCATGCTCGATCATCTGCGTCGCTAGCCACAACACCCGCTGCTGAATGGTTTCGAGGAGCCGGAGTTCGTCGTTGTTCATGGCTGTCCCTTCGTTGCGCCCTGGGTCAGGCCGACGATGATCCAGCACGAGGCGAATACGAACAACACCATCGTTGGCAAGGTCGTCAGCACAGCCTCGGCGGACATCAGGCCCCACTCGATATTAAAGCGTGAACTGAAGCCGTTGCGGGTAGTTGGGATAGAGATCGAATATCAGGTGATCAGTGTCACCACCAGGAACCGTTCGTTCCACAGAATTGACGAAGCTAAAGATGAAGCTGGCGCTGATCGTTGGATCAGTGCGGTCGATCACCAAGCCGCTGGATGATCTCGCGAGCCAGCCGCGTCGCCTTGTTACGCGCCTTCGATGCAGCGAGGGCTTCGATGCCTGGGATGTCGACGGGATACCCGCCGGGAAGTTCTGGCAGATAGCTCAACACAGCCTCCAGCGCCACCGCAGCTTCCTTGGGTGAGCAACAGCTCTTCTCCCCCAGCAGCACCAGCATGGGCCACACCAACGCCAATCCACCGCTATCGGCTACGGCAGCCATCACAGTCACCACCCTGGTCACCGAAATGCTGGGCCAATGGGCAAGCCATCGGGGATTCCAGCCCGCTTTCAGAACATCTTTGTCGAGTCTGCCTTGCTCCCAGGCATGCAACATCGCCTGCGCGATGGGCTCACGCAGCGCGGGTGGGGCGTGACCAGCCAGCGCAAAGGCAGTGAAAGCTACCACCGGGTTCCATGGCAGGGCGCTGTCCGCCACCAGAGCGAACCTGTCGATACACCGCGCCAGGTCTTCCCGAGAGGTTGCTGTCGACAGTTTCGTCAATACACTGGCGGCGGGACGCGCCGAATGCGCCGGCAACAACTGCAAGGCTTCCCGATCCTCGCTGGCGAATAGTGGGTGGTAAGACGTCGGCCACACACCGCCGCTGGCCAGCAGCTCAGCAGCAGGCTGGTCACCAGTCACGATGACTCCGTTGAACTCGTCGGGCCAGCCCAACTCGGCTGGCTTTCGGGGCTGACGCCACAGCTCTTCGATGCGGCCCACAGTGGTCTTGCCAACCGGGATATCGGGAAGGCCAGGCCCAGGCGCAGCCACGCGGGCCAGGGCGACGATCAGATCCGAGGGTATCGGTTCGATGCCTGCCTTCAGGTATCGCTGCAACCGCTCCGCTAGGGCTTCCCAGGACACCTGGTTTCCGGCATGGGTGGGGGTAGACAGCAGGATGGGAACGTTTCCTATCGCCCCTAGTGCATCTCGATATCGGGCGGCCGCGACGGCGGTGAGCGGGTGATATGACCGAGCACGAGGCGTCGCGATGCCACGCTGGTCACACAGCCAGTCACTGATCTGCTCGAGGAAGAAGCTGCCATAGCGTACGGGTGCAATCGATGCCAATGCGGCCGTCACCGCTTCAGGTCCGTGTTCATATCCCAAGGCAATCAGAGCAGCCAGTACCCGTTCGGCAATACCGGGTTGTTGTTGATGTGCCGGCAGACTGATCTCGGTCACGAGTTCAGCCAGCTCAGGCTCGGTGGGCACGGCTCCAAGGTTGACTTGCCTTGGACCTTCAGCACATGGGTTACGCCATAACCCTTGCTGATCTGGGAAGCCGCCGTCGGCACCCCATGATTCCAGCACCTTCACCGCCAGCGCCTGGGTGTCGGCGTCGGTGCCAGTTGCCGCGTATTGCACCAGTTCGAGCAGGTCAGGATTCGGCTTTGGGGACGTCAGTAGATATCTCAGCATGGCCCGCTTGGGGCCCTTCTCATTGCGGGTGATGGCGGCTTCGGCAAGGGCTGCAAGCTGATTCGGCGGAAGACTATTCAGGTCAAGGTGGGTGAGACAAAATTTCACGACAGCGCTGGCAGCTGTAGGCAAGGCTTCGATGATCAGCCTCGCGTGATCCGCAGCTAAGGATTCGAGCCCTAGGCACTTGATCCACATCAGCGCAGCCCGTTGCACCCCAGACCGGTCAGCTCGGGAGATCACCTGCAGCAGGGCTAGGAGCAGAGGTTCCTGGTTGACATCATCCGTCTCATGGACAGCATTCGCCTGAGGTGCGGCGAGGGCATTGGGGATAGCGCAGACTAAGGCAAGATGTTCAGCCCAGCGACTGCCAGGACTCGGCTTGGGCGGATTTGCCATCCAGTATCTGAGGTAGTCCGGGGCAGTCGGTATGGGAAATTGGTGGATTCTGACAAGCAGCTGGATGACGTCCATCAGAACCCACATCTTCGTGCCGCCGCTAGTGGCTAGGGCAACGACTTCACTGCCCCATTGCCGCCCACGTGCAGTCAAGGCCGAGATCAGGGCTGGATCCGGTTCGGTCTTCATCGCCAGACTCAGCCCCCTCGTCTCGGCGATGGCGACGAATTGGCCAGGCGTGACCTGCAACAAGGCCGCCAGCATGACCGCAGCATCTCCATCGATTCGAAACCGCAGGTTCTTGTCTGCAAGGAAGGCTTCCCGGGCTGCGGCGAGCTCGGCTTCAGCTAGCGGGGCAATGGTGGCAGCAATGCCAGTCAGGTCATTGTTTCGGGTGAGCCTGATCCAGTCCTTCAATTCCCACGAATGGCTCATCTGTTTTCCTCAGCACCTGCTGGGCCGTGCCAGACCTTCAATGCCGCAGAGACCATGGCCGCCACCACATCGTCGAGCCACTCCGGCATAGGCGGGGCTCCAGGACGCAGATAGGGGCGGACCAGCCCGTAACTGGTCTCATGTACGCTCAACCGGACCAGTTCGAAGGCGGCCATGGTGCCGAATCGCTCAATGGTGAGCTGGGCCATGATCTGGATGATGTGGTCGTTGAGGCCACGGAGTTGCGCCACCAGGGCTGCGGGGCACTCAGTCAGTTCGGGGGCGTTGGCATCGAGTTTGGCGAGCACCTCGAGGTGTCGAAACAAAGTCAACGCTCGAGCTTCATCCAGATGGCGGCGGCAATACCGTGGGATCGAAACGGCGGCGGCTACGAGAGCCGCCTCTGCGCCCTCGGCTGCCTGAATGGCCGCTAGGAAGTTGGCTTGGAAACGCTGAATGGAACGCACCCATAGTGAGAGCAGCAGCACCTCACGATTGGGAAATCGGTAGTACAAGGAACCGACGCGCACCCCAGCCTGAGCGGCAATGTCTGCGGTGGTGGCCGTCGCGCCGTCGCGGTGAACAACCGCTAGGGCAGCATCAAGCAGCTGCTCCTCGGTGATCTTGGATGGTCTAGCCACGCGACCAGGGTAGTAGGCAGCAGTCATGGTAGTTTTTGATTATGGATTCAAAAACTACTCCGTGGGCAGGCTGGAGCCTTATCGGCATTGGCGTGATCCATAACATCTTCGGACTCATCATCGGCTGGACGCCACTGGCCGACGGCCTCGCCGCGGGCCCGATCAACGTATGGGATGACCCGCCAGCGCGCGGATTCGTCTACTGGTTCCTGGCCTTCGGGGTGCTCTGCTGGGTGGCCGGTGCCGCAGTAGCGCAGATCGAGCGGGCAGGGCTGGCTCCAGCGTGGCCCCTCATCATCCTGCTTGGACTGCTGGGAGTCATTGGTGTGATCACCTCGCCAGCTTCCGGATTCTGGCTGACGCTGATCCCCTTGGGCCTATTGATCGCCCGACGAGTTCAGCGGGCTCGGTAGCGCTTGAGCACCTCTTTCGCGTGCTTGCGAACGAGGCTGAACTCTGAACGGGTGGCCCGCTCAGCCTCGGGCACCTCGTGGTCTCGCAACGAGCACGGCGGGGAATCGAGTCCCTCCTTGATCACGGGCTTCAACCGCGGATAATCGCTCAGGATCTGTTCCAAGGGGCGGTAGTCGAGGTTGCGATCGCGGGTGCGGTCCGCGAAGGAGCAATAGGGTGCGGCCAGGCTGGCGATGATCCAGCCGGGAAGAGCCTTGATCCGGGCCAGGATCAGATCCTGGCGTCCCAGCCGGGCCAAAGCGGATGCCGACCAGCGGCGCTCCGGCTCCCCCTGGTTCTCGTCGAGCATCACGGCTTCAAGCGCTGAGACCACCTCAGGGGCAGCGTGGTTAATGTCCGCCAGCAGGCTGACGACACCCACGTCCACTAGCTCACCGCGCAGTGCCGCGACCAGTTGGGGCACCGCCGCCACTCCCTCATCGCGCAGCATGTCCGAAGCGTCCTCCCAGGTGACGAGCGCCCCGGGCTGATAGTCCAGCAACCCGATCAGGGTCGCGATCCGCTCGGGCCGCGGCAAGGCAAGGATTGATTGCCTTTCTAGTTCCGCCGCGACGAGCTCCGGAAAATGTCGCCGCAGCTGTTCCTCAGTCAACGCGGGCCGCACCAACTCCATCGCCTCGTCCAGCGGTACAACGATGAAATCCTCATCGGCCAGTCCCTCTGCTATCGCCTGCTTCGTCGCAGCCTTCGCGGCTTTCGGGAAGATACGCAAGAACCGGTGCTCGTAGGCGTCGTGGTAGGCGTCCTCACCCCCAAGGTCAGCGCGTAGTCATGGACTCGCTTCGCCAACGCATCCTCTGCGTCGTCAGCTTCCACGTCATAACCCCAGTCCGCCGACGACCAACGTAGCCCTTCGTCGACGGTGCCGTCGTCGCGAAGCAGATTCTCCTCAGTTCCAATCGCCACCATAGGCCACGACACCCACGACCCATCGCAGTAAAACATATAGTAAGCGGCCGCATACACGTCGGCATCTGGCTGCTTAGCCCGAAACTCCCGCAGCACCCGGAGGACCTGAGCCACAGCCGCATCCTTGATCTCACGCTTACTCGGGGGTTTCACCTTCGACATGACCCCTGATCCTGCCACGACCATCAAGGCTCAGTCCCGAGATAACGCCCCATCCGGCAGGATCCAGCAACGACAAGAAACCGCAATGTTGCAACTGTATGTCGTCAATGACCTCATGGACGAGGACCGATTCTGGGAACTCATCGATGAGCCCCTCACCACTGCGGCGAAACACAGCGGCGACCTCGAGGAGCAGCAAGAGGTCCAGAACCAGGCGCTCGCCACAGCACTCAAGCGACTCAGTTGGCAAGAAAATCTGGAATTCGCCAACCGCTTCACTCAGGTCCATGCGCGGACCTACCGGCAAGACCTGTGGTGCGTGGCCTACATCATGACTGGCTGATGCAGCGACGACGGGTTCATCGACTTTCGCCTCTGGGTGATCTCTAGGGGCCGCGCTGTCTACGAGCGGGCGCTTGTCGACCCGGACATCCTCATCGAGGTCAGCGATCCCGATCCTGACTACGACTACTACGCCTTCGAGGATTTCGGCACCTACACCGTCGCCGACGTCTTCCAGGAGCTCACCGGCCAGGACATCAACGACTACCTAGGCGAGCACCACCCACACCCCCGCCTGCAACTCACATGGAATGAGAGTGACGAATCCCTGCCCGCCATCTGCCCCAAGCTCACCGCAAACACTTTGCCGAGTAGCCCCTCCTGCTACGACTGGCGACCATGTCACCAAGCCTTAAGATCAATCCACCTCACCCGGCCGATGAGCAGGCAGGGATGAGACTGCCATCAGTGCGGCTGCCTTCGACCGGGATCCGGCGCTGTGCGCACTGGCCTGGCAGCCGGTCAGCGAGTTCCTCATACGGACTGTGAGGGGCGATGCGCCCCACTACGACAATGCCCAAGACTCACCTGCCCGGCACGGCCCTCAAACGCCACCACACACTCATAAAACCAATCCCCCTAAGGCCTGATCTACATCTCGCGACGCCCCAAGGAGCAGCCCGGCGTCGTAGCGGTCACGGTGACAACTGCTCTCGCGACTGCCCAAACGGACAGCCTAGCCTCGAGACCACCTGTCTATTCGGACAATTCCCCGAGCCAGCTGGGGTATTCATCCAGTCACCGTGCGGCCCTCACCATAGACTCCCCCACACCTGGAACCTAGATTGGATCTGAGGTAAGGAGGCACCGCATTGGAGTCGCTACGAGTTGAAGGATTGACCAAGACGCTCGCGGGCGCGAAGGTCGTCGATGATGTGTCGTTCGTTCTCGCACCGGGTGACGTCGCCGCATTCGCCGGACCGAACGGGGCTGGCAAGAGCACAACCATCAAGATGATCCTCGGTCTGGTGCGACCTGATCAAGGAACGGTGCACATCAACGAGCAGCCGCTGACGCCGGGGAATCGCTGGATTCTCTCGAGAGTCGGCGCCATGATCGAGTCGCCGAGTTTCTATCCGAATGCCTCGGGGGAACAGAATCTGCGCCTATTCGCCGACCTCTACGGCACCCCCCGGTCCCGCGTAGCCGAGGTCCTCGAGATGGTCGACCTGACCGAGGCCGCGCGAAAACGCGTCGACCGCTATTCGCTGGGCATGAAGCAGCGCCTCGGGATCGCTCGCGCTTTCCTGGTTCGCCCCGATGTCGTGATCCTCGACGAGCCGACCAACGGTCTCGACCCGTTTGGGGTCATCGAGATCCGCGAGCTCATCGGCGAGTTAGCGCGACGCGAAAAGGTAACCTTCCTGGTCGCCTCTCATGTCCTCAGCGAGTTGGAGCATATCTGCAACAAGGCAATCATCATCAACCGCGGCCGCATCGTCGCCCAAGGTGGCCTGAGGCAGCTCATGGCCGCACACGGCAGTCGCGATCTTGAGGACCTATTCATCAATCTCCTTCGAGGGGCGGATCATGTGGGCACAGCTGAGGCATGACTGGCGTCGCTTCATGATCGGCGGGCTCTTGGTGGGCCAGTGGGTGCTGTTGGCGCTGCTGTCGCTGGGTTGGGGTGCTGTCTTGTTGAGCATCGGAAGTCAATACACCGGCACAGACGGTATCGAGACGCTGTGGCGGGGGGCCGCCTACACCGAGGTGGTTGCCTTCTTCGTCCCATTGCTCATGATCATTAACTGCGGCATCCGATTCGGCGGAGACTACACCCACGGCGTCGAAAAATA
>JBHAEB010000114.1:0-3253 GCA_041855345.1 Arachnia sp.
ATCTCCCCGGTCACGGGATCAATCATCTCGTCGTCAACAACGACAGTGGTCGTGTCAGCCACGGCCATCTCCTTTCGGATCAGGCCGGACCCTCACACACCATTATTCAGACAGTCCCCGCGCAACTGCTGCAGAACCCGGTAATGCGCTAGCGGGTCACCCTGCCTTGCCATCAGTGTCCTCGCTAAGTTCGCTGACCTCTTCTAACTGATCGCGAACTGCGTCGAGCTGTTGCGTTGCGTGAACTGGTCGGAGATCCGCCCGGAGTACAGTGCTCGGCTGACATCATGAAAAGATCCCTCGTCGGGGACGTCGGCGAAGGTTTCGGTCTCGGGAGTGGGTGGGATCCGTAGATATGGGTAGCGGGCCAGGACCTGGACAACGGGATCGCGATCAACGTTGCCGTCTGCAAGCTGCTGGATGAGTCGTTTTGGTGTCCAAAGCGCGTTGAAACCGATGTGGTCAAGGGCCTCTGGGAGCCACTGCTGAAGCAGAGCCTCAACGCTGTTGCGATCGATCTGCTCTTGCCAGGGCTGTTCTGGATTGTAGACGCCTGAAGATGCCATGGTGATACTCCTAGAAGTAGCTACTTGCCTAGAGCAGTCATTGCGGCGAAGTGCGACTTTGACTCTGCGCTGCAATTGCTGGCTCTGAGCCTGAGTGCGAGCTTACCGGGCATCCTCATCGGCCGCAGCGCTCCACAGGTCAGGTTCCCCAGGCCCCGGTGGGTGCCGGGGCGCGCAGGGGTCGACTGCTCAGGGACGATCGAGACCGGGTTCTTGGGGCCCTGGGGCCGGTGGCCGAGAACGGCTTGATCTGATGGGTTAGCCCATGCTCAGCCAGGTGGTCATCCAGTTGGAGCCGGGGGAGATTCCCATGTCGTCTAGTGCGAACGCTTTGTCCTCCCAGTATGGGGAAGGTCCGTCTATGGCGGTGACCCTTGCGGTGAAGGAGTCGGCGATGTCGGTCATGCTGGCGGCGGGGGAATTGGCCGCGTAGGTGGTGACTCCCCGTTCCCAGGAGGCCAGTACTGTTTGTTGCCAGGCGAGGTGGCAGAGGGCGAAGGCCGTTAGGTTGCTGTTGACGTAGCCAAAGATGGGTTCGGGTCCTCCCGCCCACTCAGGCGTGTCACGGTTTGTGATGTCGAGGTGAAGGATGGTTCCGGGACCGGTGAGGGCGGGCACCTCTTCGGGAAGGTAGACCTCGGTTACCTCGATGATCTGGCTGTCGCCCTCGGTGCCGATGATGTTGCCGCGCAGCTCCGGGCAGGTGAGGGGGATGGCTTGGGCTGGGATGCGGATCAGATGTGGGGCGTAGGGGGCTAGGGGCACCCAGGACAGGGGGCAATTCAGGACTTCGTCCATGGTGCCGCGTTCGCGTGGGCTGAAGTCGAGTTGGAAGCCAGCCTCGGCCAGTGCGTCGCGATCGATCTCGAGGGGGTGAGGTATGTTCACGATGAGGTCCTTGGGGCTTGGGTTGACCGGTCATCCAGCTTCGGCTTGGTGTCAGCTCTAGGGGAGGGGCCTGGGGCTGGCGAGTCTACCGGCACGCTCTCATCAGGCAACGTAAGTTGATCTCCAGGCATTGCCAGCCATGGGGGAGCTTGTCTGCTGACACATATTCGTGACGCACTCGCCAGCGTGGAAGGTCAGTCATACCCAACAGTCAACACCACCAGGTGGCTGCCATACCAGGCCCGCGCCGCGCTGGATACCATGCCCGCCGACCAGCTACTGGGTTACGACGCTGACGGGTTGCCATCATGATTTTGGACAGTTCGACTCCCGGGTTCATTGTGGGTGAGGACGATGCCGAGGTCGTGCTGGAGCTGAAGTTGGTCCCGAACCTGTCTTCAGCGCCGCAACGCTTGTGAAATGCTTCGTCATTGCTGGAAGCGAGGCGAGGGCAGAGTCTGCTGCGGACCTGGAATGCCTCCTTGCGGACTTGGAGTGCAGGTGCACGAAGGGAGCGTACCTGCTCATGTGTCGTCGAGCTGGAGGTCTCGCCGTCATCTTTAGCAAAGTCCTGGTCTGGACTCCCGGTTGGGTAAGTTGGGGGTGGGCCTCGAGCCAGTAGATGCAGTGCGAAGTGCAAGCTCTGCCGCCGTCACGGCCGCTCGAGGCCTGTAACTACTTCTAGGAGTATCACCATGGGATCTTCAGGTGTCTACGATCCAGAACGGCCCTGGCAAGGGCAGATCGATCGTGACAGTGTCGAGGTTCTGCTTCGACAGTGGCTTCCGGAGGCGCTCGAGCGCTTTGGGTTTGAGGCTCTCTGGACGCCCCTGCGACTTATTCGGCAGCTTGCGGACGGCAACCTGGAGCGTGAGGCCGTCCTTCAGGTGCTGGCTCGCTACCCATATCTGCGGATCCCCCCCACGCCCGAGGTCGAGACCTTCGCCGACGTCCCGGACGAGGGATCTTTCGAAGATGTCGCCCGTGGTGCGCGGGAGCTTTCGCCGGAGGAAGATTTCTATGCGGAAGTGTTTAATCTCGCTGTTCGTGTGGCTCAGATGCCCGAACCTGAAGCGCCCGCATGAATGCCCCTGAATCCCGCGTTGTGGAGCATTACAAGCTACTTCAAGAACTGCGGGAGAACGGCTTGCTTGCTCCTGCTGGCCGGAATGCGTCGATTTCTAACGCGGAATGGTTTCATCCGATCTTCGGCCGAACACCGACCCGTAAGCAGATGCATGAGGAGCTGGTTCATGAGCTGGTTGGCGCCGCTCGACCCCAGATCGCAAGCCCGCCGATTGCTATTCTTCTAGCTGGTCCGCCGGGGTCTGGGAAGTCTTCGGCTCGTCGGGCCTTGTTTGATGTGAGTGATGAGCAGGTCACGGGCGGTCTGGATGCGGCGGATTTTGTTGCTATCGATGCTGATGGTGTCAAGGAGAAGCTTCTGGATATAGCCGAACGTGATGGTAGTCTTCAGAGTTTTCTTGTGCCCGATGAAGCGAAGGCGTTGCAGGCCAAGGGTGAAGTGTTTTCGAAGCTTGGTTTTGCTAGCCTGGTGCATGAGGAGTCATCCATGATTGCTGATGCTGTACGTGAGGCTGCTATGGAACGGCGATGTAATCTGATTCTTGATCAGGTTTGTTCTAGTTCTAAGAAGACGGCGGGGCGGTGTCATAGCGTGTAAGCAACGCTCTTGGTGTGGGTCTGTTGTGGAGGTGTTGGGTGGCTGGGACTCGACGGTTGTTGACCGTGGCGGATCGGGTGGAGATCTCGACTGGGTTGAAGGCGGGCTGGTCAGC
>JBHAEB010000115.1:0-22930 GCA_041855345.1 Arachnia sp.
CCCTCCACCGTTGCTGCCAGCCGCACCGTCGCGACGCTGTGGTCGGCGGCTAGCTCGGTGGTGATACGAATATCGGCCAGGTGGGTGGCGGGCAGACGCAGCAGGGTGACATCTCGAAACAGCCCGGAGAAGCGGAAAAAGTCCTGGTCCTCGATCCAGGATGCCGAGCTGAACCGGAACACCTGCACAGCCAGACGGTTGGTGCCGAGAACCAGCGCGGCGGTCAGGTCGAAACTGGACGGGGTGAAGGAGTCGGTGGCGTAGCCGATCCACTGCCCATTAAGCCACAGCGCCATCGCAGATTCGGCCCCGTCGAACCGGACGATCAGCCGCTCCCCCACGGCCAATTCCGGGGCCTCGAAACTGGTGACATAGCTGGCGACGGGATTGCGTCGCGGTAGCTGCCCAGGCCAGATGGGATCGTGCCCATCCCACGGGTATTGGACATTGACATACTGCGGGCGGTCATAGCCATGGAGCTGAATATGGGCAGGCACTGGAATATCGGCCCAATTGGCCACGTCGAAGTCCGGCTGTTCGAAATCCTCAGGCCGTGAACTCAAGTCCGGCGCATAGTGGAACTTCCACAGCCCATTCAGACTGGTCTCGAAGCGTGACTGGCCGAGCCTGATCTCCTCGTGATTTCCGAACCAGCGATGATCGGAACGCTGGGGCAAGGCATTCTCGGCGAAGTAGCGGGGGTCAGCCAGCCGGGCAGCGTCGATCATGGGCAGCTCCTGTCAGTGCGGTCACCCGAACCTACACCGGGCATCTGCTGCTAAGCACATGACGCCGGGTCAACGCGCAACCCCAATGTCACAGCCACCTTCGGGGGCGACACTGGGCCGCCCCCGACCATCATCAACTGGCAGTAGCGATTCGGCGACGGAACTGCGTTGCGGTCAACCGGCGACGGGTCGCCAAGGCCAGATAGGACGCAGCCGTAGCGATCCCAAAGAAGAGCAATGCCCCACCAGCAAGAGCTACCTCACCTGCTCCTTGGGCCATGACGGTGCGCGCCAGCAGCAACCCGTTATGTAGCGGAGACACCGCAGCTGCAGCCTCCAGCCATTGCGGCAGCTGTGAGGTCAATCCGATCCCCACCGTGGCCACCAACAACAGCACGGCCAACCCGCGACCGGCATTACCGAGCCATGCCACTAGTGCGTGGTTGACCACGGCGAAACTCACACCCAGCAACGCCAGCACCACTGCGGCGGCCAGCATCGTCAGCAGCGGAAGTTTCAACGCCCATCCCACAACCAGCCCGAGCAGCAGACCCTGCGATACTCCGAGCACCGTCGGCACTGCCAGGGTGCGCAGCCACAACGCGACGGTGGACCGGGAGGAGCTGACCACATCGCTGGGGACGGGGGCGACCACCGCCGTGACGAGCATCGCACCTAGCCACAGGGCGACGACCGTGATCAACGCCCCGATGGGCACCAAGGGATGCTGGGCTGGGTCGACGCTTTGAGCCACGGGCGAGGCGAGGGTATTCGCCAAGGTCGCTCGGTCCTGCTCGTCATAGCTGGGTAACTGTTTGGCAGCCTCGGCGAGTTGCTGATGGAACTGGTTGAGTCCATTGCTTAACTCCCCAGCGCCGTCACCGAGGGCTGTCATCCCGGTACTCAGCTCATCGGTGGCGGTACTGGCTTGGTCAACCCCGTCGACATAGGCACTCACCCCTGCGGAGAGGGTCTCACTGCCGTCAGCCAGTTGCTGGGCTGCCAGCGACAACCGGGAGGTGCCGCTAGCCAGATCCGAAGTGCCAGTGGCAAGCTGCGAGGACCCGGCGGCCAGTTGCGAGGTGCCAGCTGGCAGCGACGCCACCGTCGAATTCAATGACTGCATCCCAGTCAGCAGGTCAGTGGCTCCGCTGTTAAGGGTCGTGGCGTTATCCCGCAGCGGCTGCGCCTGGGTCAGCAGCGTGTCCGCCCCGGTGCGTAGCTGAGTGATGCTGTCTCCAAGGGATGTCAGTTGCGCACCCAGCTGGGTTGGCAGTTGCTCAAGAGCGGTCAGCGGGTCAGTGCCTGCGGGCACCCCGGAACTCATGGCATCGCGCAATTCGATGAGGGCCTCCCCGACCACGAGGGCCCGGGAAGTCAAGCTTCGCGATGCCTCAAGCGGGGTCTGCCCGGTACGAGAATCTGTCGTGTTGAGCAGACTCTGGGCGGCCTGTGCTCCCGCCTGGAATCCTTTGCTGACAGCGTCGGTCACTCCCTGAGCGTAGGCCTGGGCTAGCAGCTGACAGGTGTCTGGGTCGGCAACCGGGCATTGATATCCCGCGATGAGTTGCTGCGCGAATGCTTCCACCTCGGCTGGCGGGGTTCCGGTCCCTTGGGCAAGGGCCGCGAGAGCCGCCTCCGTATCACTCAACTGCTGATCCAGCTGCGCGGCTGCCGCGCGGAGCTGTTCGACGGTGACCGTCGTCGCATCCACTCCGGGAAAGTACACCGACACGGCTGCTTGCAGGTCCCGCAGTCCGGGCACCAGTTTGCTCATTGCGGCCTGCACGGCAGCCAGTTGCTGCGGATCGATCTGGGAGGACACCCCGGCTTCCACCTGGGCCAGGCCGTCGCGGAGCTGCACCACCCCGTCCAATGTCGAAACAGTGCCATTGGTGTATCCAGGAATCGCCCCCAACAGTTGCTCAGCCCCAACAGTGAGTTGGTTCACCCCGGTCACCAGCTGCGGGGTTTGGGAGTTGAGTTGGGCTACGCCTTCGGCCAGAGCTGATGCTCCCTCCGAGAGGGTCCCAGTCCCAGCAGCCAAGGTATTGGCGCCCTCGGCCAGTTCATCGGAGCCGCTGGCGAGCTGCTGGGCACCCGTTTCCAGGGCAGTTCCCTCGGCGGCTAGGGTGTTCATGCCTTCGGCCAGTTGCTGGCTGCCGTCGGCGGCTTGGGTGATGCCGTCGCTGAGTTCAGCGCCGCCCGCGTTAAGTTGCTGGGTTGTCTCCACCACGGTCTCAAACTGGTCCGAGACCGTGTTGAAGCCGACATAGATGTTCTCAAGGTAGGCGGTAGTGACGGTGCGGTTGAGGGATTCAGTGGCCAGGGCAGCGATCTCCTGAGCCAGGACCGCATCCGAGACCGCAGCATTCTCCGCGACGGTGACACCGACGGTGGCCTGATGAACCTTCTCGGGGTCATTGCTGCTAGCTGAGGTCGCAGCCGCGGAGAAACCCTCCGGGATCACCACGACGGCGGCATAACGGCCCTCAGCAAGGCCAGCCTCGGCGTCGGCTTCATCGGCGAGGGTCCAGGAGATGTTCTCCCCCTCCCGATCCACCATCTCGGCTGCTAGCTGACGCCCCAGCGGCATCACCTGATCGCCGACGGTGACAGCCTGGTCCAGGTTGACCACTGCCGCCTCAATACCGGTGGTGCGGCCACCCCGAGTCAGGCTCAGCAACATGGCGGCTGCCAGGAGTGGGACGAAAGCCAGCACCGCGATCGCGATCCAGCTCAACCGATGTCCAGGGTGCATGCTCTCGGGCCTCATAGGTTACTCCTCTCAGCAGGCTGGGCGGTGATCACACCGTCGAGGGATAGGGATTCAAGAACAGATTCAGCGCTGGCAGCCAGGACTAGAGCGGCTCGCCCGTCGAGCCGGAAGGCCGCGATCAGTTCGGCCAGCGCTTGGTGGGCGCCGGTCGAATCCACAGCCTCGACGGCATCCACCACGATCAGTCCGCCTGGGCGGGGCTGCAATCGTCGCAACGACGATTCGATGTCTCGTTGCCGACTCAGATCCACATAGGTCGTGGCTCGGTGCACCTGACGGGCCGCTCCGGGTAGCAGTTCCCCGGCCACTCGGGCGCGACCCCCAGTAGTTTCGAGGCGTCCCGTCAAGGCCAAGGCCAGTGCGGTGCGCTGGGATATCGGCCCGGCAAGACCCACCACATTCCCAGCCTCCAAAGCCAGGCTGGTGGGCGGCACGAGACCCTCCACTTCAAGGTCCTCGGCATAGACGAGATGACCTGTTCCGGGCCAATCGGACAGCTTCAATTTCTCGGTGAGCACCTCGCCTTCGACGTCGAAGGTGGGCAGTAGCTTGTCCAGCCACCGGGGTAGCCACCAGGCTCGGTGTCCCAGCAGCGCGAGAACAGCGGGCACCAGGGTCATGCGGATCAGGAAGGCGTCGATCGCCACCCCCACTGCCAGTGCGAAGGCGATCTGTTTGATGGCGTTGATACCTCCCGGCACGAAGAAGGCGAAAACCGCGAACATGATGGCTGCTGCCGCGACCACGACGGGACCGGAGGCCACGAAACCATCACGGATGGCGTCGAGGGGCGTCTTGCCGTGGACGTATTCCTCACGAATCCGGGAGACCAGGAACACCTCATAGTCCATGGCCAGGCCGAACAGGATGCCCATGAGCAGGATGGGCAGGAATGAGATCACCGGCATGCCCCGCTCCAGATTGACGACCTCCTTGAACATCCCATCGTTGAACACCAAGGCGGTGGCTCCGAAGGCTCCGCCCACCGAGAGCAGGAATCCCACGGTGGCCTTGATCGGCACCCAGACGGACCGGAACACAGCTGCCAGGAGCACCAGGGACAGCCCGGCTACCAGAACGCCAAACGGCAGCAGAGCCTGGGATAAGCGTTCGTTCACGTCGATCTGGATGGCCGTCATACCCGTCACCGCGGTCTCCACCTCGTAGCGCTCCAGCCACTCGTCGTGCTTCTCGCGCAGGGCATGGACCAGATCAGCGGTGGCCGGGTCATCGGGGCCGGTGGTGGGCACGATCTGGATCATGGCCACCTCAGCGTTCTGGTTCGGGGTGGCCAATGGGACATCAGCGACGCCATCGATGGCCAGCACCTCTTGCTTCAGGTCTTCCACCAAGGTCAGTGGATCGGTGGAACCGATGATGTCTGCGGTGAGAATCAGTGGCCCATTGCGGCCGATTCCGAAATATTCGGTGACGAGATCGTAGGTGATGCGGTCAGGGGCGTTGGTGGCGTGCTGTCCCGAGTTGGGCAGTGCAGTGCGTAGACCGAGTCCGGGAACTGTGAGCGCCCCCAGGCCCACGATCACCACCGTGATCACGATGATCGGACGGGAGGTGACGACCCGCACCCACCACGCAAACGCACCCCCGCGCGGCGACCGCCTGGGACGGCGCTTTCGAACTCGGGGCCGCAGCCGCTCTCCCAACAGGCCCATCAGGCCCGGAAGCATTGTCAATGCGATCGCGACGGCGAACACGATGGCCAGAGCCGCGAAGGCACCCATCACCGTCAGGAAGGGAATCCCAGAAACCCCCAAGCCAAGCAAGGCGATGAATACCGTCAAACCAGCGAAAACGACGGCAGAGCCCGCAGTCCCGACCGCCCGAGCGGTGGACTCCTCCGCGTCCATGCCTTGCCCCAGTTGATCGCGGTGTCGAGACAAAATGAATAGTGCATAGTCGATACCGACGGCTAGGCCGAGCATCACTGCCAACATCGGCGTGGTGGAGTTGATGGTAGCGATACGGGTTACCAGCAGCAGGATGGACATGGCTAGCCCCACCCCGACCACGGCTGTAATCAAGGGAAGTCCCGCCGCCACAAGGGAGCCCAACACCAGAGTCAACACCACCAGTGCCACGACCAAACCGATCAACTCGATGACGCTTAGGTGCGGCAGTTCGATGTTGTAGGCCTGTCCCCCCATCGTCACCTCGGCACCTTCGGGTAGCTGGGTGGCCGCGTTCTCAGCTATCGCTGTCAGCTCGCGAAGCTGTTCCTGGGTGGGGGCGCCATCAACATCCACGAGGATGGGAACCATGGCGGCCCGGCCGTCCTCAGAGATCAGGCCAGAGATCCTGTCATTCCATGGCGAGCTGGCCGAATCCACGATGTCAAGGGCCTCCAGCTGGGTGACGCTGTTTTCGATGACGTCGCGGAACTGATCCACAGTGCCTGATTCAGGGGCGACGAAAATAGCCACCGCCTGGGTCATAGCTCCTTGTGGGAAGGTCATGGACAACTTGTCGATGGCTTCCTGGGAGGAACTACCGGGAATCTTGAAGACATCTTCAAAGGAGCCGCGGAAGGTCGCGGCTGCACCGCCAAGGGCCAGGAGCGCAACAAGCCAAACGGCCACAACGATCTTGCCGTGTTGATAACACCACCGACCGAGCGCATAGAGCTGAGCAGACATGACCCTCTTTCGATACACCAGCGAATGCAACGAGGATACAGTACTGTATCGAACCGGTCGAGAGAAATCCCCGAGGCACTCCCTCTAGACCCCCAGCTGGGTGGTGCCTGGTGGCCGTGGTGGGCGTCGCTCATGCAGGGCCTGCCAACCCCCACAGCGGCATCACACTCCCCTACGCCATGTCCTCAGAAGCAGCGAATCCATGTAAAGAAGCTTCCCAGTCACCCCTGCCCAACCCCAGCTGGGCCGTGCCCGGTGGCTGGGAGTTGGCCTCGCTCATGCCATTTCCCTGGCAGCATCGCCGGTAGGCCTTAGACTGCCAATATGAGTGAGTCCACACGTCGGCGGGAAGCGACTGTGGCCCGCCTTATTGATGCGGGGATCCAGCAGTTCGCCGCCCGCGGAATTGACGCCACGAGCGTCGAGCACCTGTGTGAGGCTGCCGGATTCACCCGGGGTGCGTTCTACTCCAATTTCTCCACCAAGGACGACCTATGTCTGGCCATCCTGGCTCGGCACCGCGACCATATCCTCACCCAGCTGGCCTCCACATTGGCTGAAGTCCCCATCCACTCGGATCTCACTCAGGTAGCCAGTTCCGCGCTGCGTAGCCTGTTTGAGATCATCGCACCCAGCCAGGATGTGGCAGTAACTATCCTGGAGATCCGGTTGCGCGCCCGGCGGATCCCAGAGCTAGCTCAACGCCTGGAGCAGTTCGCAGCAGAGACCAAACCTCCCCTCATCGACTTTGTGACAAAACTCACTGAGCGGCTCAACGTCGAATTCGCGCTCGGCCCCAATCAGCTCTTGGCGATTTTTGAGGCCCTATATTTCTATGAGTCTGACCGGATGCAGGTCAACCGCATCGACGATCTCATGGTTCCCCTCGCCATCGCGCTGGGACGCGCGCACGGAACCACAGCCTGAAGGTCAATCCGCTGAGACAATGAATCCATGAGCATTACCCGCCTAGTCACCCACGCCCCACGAGACCCTGAGTTCACCAATAACGCTTGGATCGTCGGTGATAACGAGGAGGTCATCGTCATCGATCCTGCTCATCAGCCTGATCGGCTGGCCTTGGAGGTGGGAGATCGACGAGTCAGGGCCATCCTGCTCACCCACGGCCATTGGGATCATGTCCTGGCAGCACCAGCCTTCGCAGCACTGATGGGTGACCCACCGATCTGTCTCAACAGCTCAGATGAATTCCTGTGGCGGGAATCCCATCCCGAAGAGCCCTTCCAGGAACTTCGCGACGGCGACGAGTTCACCGTCGCTGGGTACACCTTAAAAGCGCTGGTAACCCCGGGGCATACACCCGGATCCACCTGTTTCGTCACCGACCAGGCGATCTTCACCGGCGACACCCTCTTTGAGGGCGGGCCGGGAGCCACCCGCTGGCAGTACTCGAATTTCGACACCATCATCGCGTCCATCACCAACCGGATCTTCACCCTGGCTGATGAAACCCTCATCCACACAGGGCACGGCCCCTCCACCACAATCGGAGCCGAGCGTCCCCACCTACCGGAGTGGATCGCGCGAGGTTGGTGAGCTAATCGACGTCGTCGGCCATGCTCTGATCGCCCGTTGAGCCGCCCACGTTCAGGCGGCCTTCGGCGTCCTAACCCAGCACCTCCCGGGGAGCGAACATGATGACCGCGGCACCGACCAGACAGATCCCAGCACCGACCAAATCCCAAACGTCGGGACGGAAACCGTCGGCGGCGATGCCCCAGACCAACGCCCCGACGATGAATAATCCGCCATAGGCCGCCATGACCCGCCCAAATGAGGACTCACCTTGGAAGGTGACGATGAGGCCGTAGAGGGCGAGTACCAGGAACCCAGCCCCTGCCCAGGTCCAGCCCCGATTCCCCTTGAGCCCGTGCCACACCAACCAGGTTCCGCCCAACTCAGCGATAGCGGCCAACACGAACAACACCACGGACCGGGCAATCATCATGAGGGCACCTTAGCGAGAGGTTCCTCCCCCGAGCCGGGATGCGGCGTGCGCGACCTATTCGAGCCTCCACCCCGACGGGCTCCTCCCCATCGTCGTGAAGCGGCGTGCCCGACCTACCCGAACCCCCACCCCCGACACGCTCCTCCCCCACTGTCGTGAGGCGGGGGCCACGAACAGGTCTGCCAGTTGATATGCACATGCCGCGACCCGCCGGCCCAAGGATGCCTAAACTGAGTCCATCTGAGACAGGAGAACGGGAATGAAGGTACTCATCACCGGTGGCGCCGGATACATCGGCAGCACTGTGGCATCGGCCTGCGAAGATGCGGGACACAGCGTAGTCATCCTGGATGATTTCTCGACCGGCCGCAAGGAGTTCGTCGGAGAACGCCCCTGCTACGAAGGCGACATCGCCGACAGCGCGCTATTGGATCGCATCTTCGCCGAACATGAGGTCGATGCTGTGGTGCACTGTGCCGCAAAAATCGTGGTGCCCGAATCGGTGGCAGAGCCCCTGGCTTATTACGAAAATAACGTCTCCAAGACCATCACCCTATTGGCGTCATTGCAGCGAAACGGAATCAAACGATTCCTATTCAGCTCCTCTGCCTCTATCTACGCCCCAGACGAAAACTTCGTCGTCACCGAAGACTCTCCCCTACAGCCGGGATCCCCCTATGCCCGCACCAAGTTCATGGTGGAGTTGATTCTGGAAGATTTCACCAAGGCCAGCGACGTTCGCGTCGCCTCACTTCGCTATTTCAACCCCATCGGCACCGACCCGCAGCTGCGCAGTGGCCAGCAGTTGGAAAAACCAACCCACGTGCTGGCGATGCTGCTGCAGGCGTGGGTCAATAAGGAAACCTTCACCGTTACTGGGGTGGATTGGCCAACTCGTGATGGCTCCGGAATCCGAGATTTCATCCACGTCTGGGACCTCGCCCAGGCACATGTGGCGGCACTTGAGGCCTTCGACGTCGCCACGGCTGAGAAGCCTTATCAGGTGTTCAATATCGGTACCGGCAACGGGGTAACTGTTAAGGAACTGGCCGCCAGCTTCGAAAAGATCACGGGCGACCCGCTCAGTGTGCGGTTCGGGGACCCTCGTCCGGGCGATGTTGCTGGGGTCTACACCGTTTCTAGCAAGGCACAAGACGTCTTGGGTTGGCAGGCGAAGCTGACCGAAACCGAAGCCGTGCGTGATGCCATCGCATGGCTGCCGGTGCGTAAGGACAAGCTGGGTTACTGAGGATCGGTGGCTTCGGCCCACAACTGGCGTCGCTGCTCAGCGCGACGCCGATCCAGCATGCCTGCCACCGTGCATACGCCGGTGAGCGCCACTAGGAGCCAAAATAGTTTGCGGATCATGGCGTCAACTTACCCTGGCCGGGTATCACAATTGTAGGTGTCTCGGCTAGATCCGGGTGGATCAAGACTTAGGGGGTGGCCACGGCCGCTGATTTCTAAACCTCGGTCTGACGATGCATCCGGTGGCTCCCTCATAGGCTGGGGTCCATGAGGGCCCTACTGACTGGACCACGCCGTCGCCTCCTAATCGACATCGCGACTGCGTTGGGTGCGTTCCTAGTGCTGGTTTTGCCCATCGCCGGATTGGAGCTCGAAGACGAACTGCCAGCTATCGGATGGTCGACCCTCATGGTCAGTGCCCTTGCTTGGCGGCGAGTCAACCCGTTGTGGGCTGTTGCCATCTGCGCTGCGGCTGGCACCGGGATGGTAATCCAACTAACTGCACCCACCCCTGCGATCTTCGTTGTGCTGGTCATCGTCTACACCAGCGCGCGATATCTCACCGGGCCCTCTGCGCTGGTCGTCATCCCGATTGGTATCGCCGCCGCTGTAGTCGGGCCGCTGTCATGGCTGGCCCGATTCCCGGATGGGCAACGACTGGTGGGTGCTGCTTTGTTGATAGTCACCTGCCTGGCGTTACAACTATGTGCCTACCTTTTAGGGCGGCAAATCGCTGAACTCCACACTGTGAGGAATCTGGAACAGGTCCTGGCTGAGGAACGATTCCTCGCTGGCAGCCGGAACACCCAGCAGGCCAGCGAACTGGCCGATGGGAAGGCTCGCGCCGAGGTGGCGCGGGAGTTGCATGATGTTGTGGCTCATTCACTGTCGGTCATCGTGGTGCAGGCGGAGGGAGCCAAAGCCTTGGCGACCAAGAAGCCGGAGGCTGCCGTCGAAGCCCTCAGCGTTATCGCACGAACTGGCCGCAGCTCTATCGGTGAGATGCGAAGAATCGTGTCCCTGCTCCGAGGCGAATCCGATGCCGCCTTTGGCCCGACCCCGTCGCTGCCGCAGATCCCGGAAATGGTGGCCAAGGCTGGGCCACGGATCCAGCTGGAGATGGCCGACGATGTTCCCACCGTGCCCGATTCGCTGGGACTAACGGCCTTCCGCGTGGTCCAAGAATCGGTGACAAATTTCCTCAAACACGCCGGGCCTACAGCCCAGGCGGTCGTGGTCGTGGCATGGAGTGCTGAAGCCATCGATATTCGGGTCAGTGATGATGGCGTCGGAGGTCATGTTGTCAGCGACGGGCGGGGAGCTGGGCTGCGAGGGATGCGGGAACGCGTCGCCACGATGGGCGGCACATTCACAGCGGGACCGCGAACCGGCGGGGGGTATGAGGTGAAGGCGCACCTACCGCTACCCTCTCAGCTGGGAAGAAGTTGGCTGAAGTGAGGAGTCTGGAATGATCAAGGTGTTGTTGGCCGACGACCAGTCACTGGTACGCAGCGGCTTCAGGATGCTGATTGACTCGGCCGACGATATGGAGGCTGTCGGTGAGGTATCCAACGGCGCCGAGGCAGTCGCGGTAGTGCGGTCCCGGCCGGTGGATGTGGTGTTGATGGATATCCGAATGCCCGTGATGGATGGTACGGAGGCGACCCGGCAGATAACGGCCCTGGGCGGGAAGACCAAGGTGCTGGTGCTGACCACCTTTGATTTGGACGAATATGTCTTCGCCGCGCTGCGCAATGGCGCTTCGGGTTTTCTGTTAAAAGATGCCTTGCCTGAGGATCTGCTTGGTGCGATCCGCACGGTGGCAGACGGTGGTGCCATCGTCGCCCCATCCGCAACCCGGCGGCTTCTTGACCACATCGCACCGAAGCTGCCCGTGGGTAACTCCCAGGACAGTTCGAAACTCGACAGCCTCACCGAGCGGGAACGCGAAGTCCTTATGGAGGTGGCGCGCGGTGCGAATAATGCAGAGATTGGCGCCCGCCTTTACATGGCCGAAGGCACTGTCAAAACCCATATTGGGCGCCTATTGTCGAAGCTTCAAGCCCGGGATCGCGTCGGCCTGGTTCTCGTTGCCCACGAGTGTGGCCTGCTGGGGTAATCGCCCTGGGTATAGCTGCTGACCTGCCCCCTGCTTTACTGCGATTCATCCATCCGCGAGCCCAGGTGAGTCGCACAATCAGGTGCTCACCAGACCTTGGCAGAGTGAAGCAATCAGGCAGGAACCCAGCAGCTAGGGCTTAGTCTCGGTCATAGAAGATGTCGTCATCGAAGGCTTCGTCGGCGCCCAATTCGCGAAGGATCCGCTGGTCGATGTAGCGCCAGGGGTAGGTCCAGCAAAGGTCATCGGGATCCTCGTGGTTGAAGAAAATAGCGTGTCCAGCGTGGGGACCATCCAAAAATAAACTGAGACCATCACCACCACCATCCTCGGAGATCACGTAGCTGGTTCCCGCGATGAATTCATCATCAGGGTCGTCGAGATACTCGCCCCAGCAGTGGATCTCATCGAAGCGCAAGAGGGTGGCGTCGCCTAAACCATCGTGTAGGGAGGAATACACAGTGGTCAGCTCCGAAGGCAACGCATCCCACAGCCGACGAGCGGCCGCTTCAGTGGGGGCCTGCCGAGGAGGAAATCCACCTAGCATGCGACTGCGGTGGGGATTGTGCTCATCGACGGAGATGATGTAGGCCAGCTGGACCCCACCGTTGACAACCGCCAACCCCTTGGTGCGGAACAGTTCAACCGCAGTGAGGTGATCACGCAGATAAGCCACGCTGCGAGGAACCAGATCTCCCATGGTTTTCTCCAGTCGAGACAAGGCCTCGATGCATCGTTGCTGCGGCGGCAACGCCAGCAACTGAGCCCAGGCGGGCGGTAACGGTTGACCAGTTAACTCTGCATAGCGTTCTGGGGCGATGATCCCTTCCAGGTTCTGTGGTGGCCTCGGCTCTTCGGATCGTGATGTACCTAAAAGCCACTTCCACAAACCCATGCCCGGCAGCGTATCAACCGAACCGCCCGCCTGTCGGCAAGGTCACACGATGTTCTCGGCAACCATCCGCGCCGCCGACGCTGCTGCATCGGTAGGTTGTTCCTCAGCGGCCAACTCCGCAGCGATCCGCGCATGGTAGTTCTCCTTCTCTCGGGCGGTACGGGCCTCATCCCAGCCGAGCACCGATGCGGCGATCTCAGCCACCTCATCCAAGGCGGCAGCACCGCGATCACGGGCCTCCGAGTTCAACCGCACCCGTGCGATCAGGATGTCCTCAAGGTGTAGTGCGCCTTCCGTGGCGCAGGCTCGATGCACCTCAGCCCGCAGGAACTGCGGGGCGGCGGCCAGCGGAGTGGCCAGGCTTGGGTCCTGATCGATGGCCGCGAATAGCTCCGGTAGTTCGGAGCCGTATCGACGTACCAGGTGCTGGATCCGGGGTTCGTCGAATCCATAGCCCAGGCCAAGCTTTCGAGCCTGATTCGCCGCCGCCGCGAAACCGTCGGCACCCAGCAGCGGGAGCGACGCGGTGACTGAGGGCTGTGCCTTGGCGCGGGCAGCACCCAATGCAAAGTCGACGGCATCCTCAGCCATCACCCGGTAGGTGGTGAGTTTGCCGCCTGCGATGGCCACCATGCCAGGAATGACCTCAGTGACGGTGTGTTCGCGGGACACCTTGGTGGACTTGGATTCGTCCAGCACCTTTGGTTGCAGCAAGGGCCGCAAGCCAGCATAGGTGCCGATGATGTCGTCGCGGGTCAGGGGCTCAGCCAAAACTTCGTTGGCATGTTCCAACACGTAGTCGATGTCGGCGCTAGTCGGCACTGGATGTTCCAGCTGCTCATGCCATGCCGTGTCGGTGGTGCCGATCACCCAGTAGTGCTGCCACGGGATGATGAACAGCACTGATTTCTCGGTGCGCAAGAACATGCCAGAGGTTGCTTTCAGTCGATCCCTCGGGATGACGATGTGGATGCCCTTGCTAGCCAGCACCTTGAGGCCGCCCGAGCCGCCGGCGAGATCTTGGGTTTGTTCGGTCCACACCCCAGTGGCGTTGATGATGCGTTCGGCATGGATGACCAGTTCATCGCCCGACTCAAGATCGATGCCCTTCACGCCAGTCGCCCGTCCGGCCTGATCCTTCAGAATTTCGGTGACTCGGACCCGGCTGGCGGCTGCGGCTCCGTATTTCACGGCGGTGCGCACCAGCGTAATCACCAGTCGGGCGTCGTCGACACGGGCGTCGTAGAACTCGATGGCCCCCACCAACGCATCCTGCTTGATCTCCGGGAAGCGACGTAGCGCTCCGGCCTTGGTGAGATGGCGCTGCAGCGGCACGGTCTTGCGACCCCCCGAACCGATGCGAGACAGCGCGTCGTAGAGCCCCACGCCGACGGCTGAATAGGCCCGTTCAATAACTGGTGTCTTCAGCGGCCACAAGAAGGGCTGCGCCTCCACCAGATGGGGGGCGATTGTGGTGAGGAGACGGCCACGTTCCTTGAGGGCCTCAGCGACAAGCTTGAAATCGAGGTTGTAGAGGTAGCGCAGGCCGCCATGGACCAGCCGGGAGGATCGCGACGAGGTTCCCGAGGCCCAGTCCTGAGCGTCGATGATGGCAGTACTGAGGCCACGCGAGGCGGCATCCAAGGCGATCCCGGCACCGGTGACGCCGCCACCGATCACGAGCACATCAACGCGCTCGGAGGTCATGGTGGCGAGGGCTTGGGCACGCTGCTGGGGGGAGAGAACAGTCATGGTGGGGCTCCTTCGTTGGTGTTCCACCACCATGACACCTTGCACGAATGTTCACAAGGCACCTGCACGTTCGTGCACAATGCAGAAGCGGCGGTGAATGCTGTTCCCGGAGACTGGGATCTACACCCCACTGTGCCGGTTCGCCAGCCCTATCTCGGCAGGCTGCTGCCCCAGCGCTGTCATTCACGACAAGGCCACCACACTCCGGTGATGACGTCGTTCTATCACTTAGTTGGCACCGGTATCCGGCGGACCAAGCCTCACCTGCCCTATCGCGAAACGCAGACGCCCCAGCACCAACGCACCACGATAGGGCCACCACACTCCACCAATAACGGTGGCTCTAACACCTAGCTGGCACCGGTATCCGGCGGGCTGGGCTTAATCGGCACCTGAGGAGTCGGGGTCGGTGGGATCTGATCGACGACGCTGACGTGTGGCATGTCCTCAGTCGGGTACCCCGGGGTATCGTCGCATTCATTACCGATCCCGTCGCCATCCTCATCCCCTTGCCCGTGATTCGCGACTGCGGGGCAGTTGTCATCGGCTGCTGGGATCCCGTCACCATCATCTGATACATCGACTTGGGTGGATCCGGTGGCAACCAGCCCAGCCGAGTCGGTGACACGTAGCCCGATGGTCCCAGAGAAGGGCGCCGTCCAGGCATGGGTGATTTCTGGGCCTGAGCTTTCACGTTCGAAAACACCATCGCCATCTAGGTCCCATTCGAATTTCACCAACTCACCAGTGACCGCATACGAAGCACGCCCATCTAGGGTGACCTCCTCCCCGACCGCCAGGGTGTAGGGCCCTTGGATCCAGGCGAAGGGTTTAGCCAGCACGTCGTCGACGGTATCGACGATTGCCTGCGGAATGTCGGCCACATCCGAGACTTTCAGCACCTGTCCGCCGGAGGCCTCAACCAGTGAGGTGAATGGTTCAGAGGCCAGCTCTGCGGTGTCCACCCCGTAGACCTCTACCGGGTCGATCTCGTAGGCACGTTGGGCGATCGACTGCCAGGCATGACCGGTTATCGGCTCTGGGTCCTTGGGTGGGGCATCTCCCAACACGATCGTCATTTTCTTCACACCTGGCCGCCAGTCGAGATCCAAGGCCGCTGCTATCCCGGAATAGACGGCTTCCTCGTAGTCACCCCCACCCCCGACAACCAGCGAATCCAGGGCTGCTCGTAGGGATGCAGAATCCGAGGTGAAATCGTGGTCAACTCGTGCTGGGTAGTCGCCGAGGCTACCACCTGCCTCGGGGAAATCTTGATAGGTCACCAACGCGAATCGGGCGCTCGTGGTGACCTCACTCACGCGACTCATGATGTCGGTGACATTAGCTCTGACGACATCGATATCGTCGACCATGGAACCAGTCGTATCGATGGCGAATACGATATCGACGTTGCCTGATTTTGGCGTAATAGCCTGTGCATTATCGGGCACCCCGATCTGTTCCCGAATGGCTGCGGCAATCTCGTCGTGGCCAATCTTATTAGGGTGATACCACTCCATCTTTTCCGCCGAGAAGCGTGATTCGGTGGTACCATTCTTGGCCCGCTGACCTTCGGTTTCGAAGAACTCATTTAGCCAGCGATAGTCGTTCTTATTCAGCACGCTGGGATCGGGTTCATGGCTAGCGAAGCGGGAGCGAATCGAGTTGACGTAATGCACCTTCCGATCAGAGTTCCGATTCCAACTATCCACCAGAGCTTGTTGCACAGCTGCAGCCTCATCTGCCAACCTCCGGATGTCGTTCACGGCGGAGTAGTGCACATACTCGACACAGAACGAATCCTGCCACCGGACGCAGTCGCGAAGAATGTACCCTGGGTCGGGGAGGCTCAGGTGAGGATAGCCGATCAGGACAATCTCAGCCTCGCTCCTAGCTAACCTCTTGTCGATGACTCGTAACACGTTCTCGGTACGCTGCCGAAAACCCTGCGGACCGGTGTCGTTAATGAGCTCCCGAGCCTCGGCTACTCGCGCCTTACAACCCTGAGCACTGCGCATACCCAGCGCAAAACAGTTACTCACGATCTCACCGAAATTACCGTCGTTTCCGCCGATAGTAAACAGCACTAGGTCCGCATCGGCTGGCAACTGGCGAATCTGTCCACCGACCACATCAACGGTGGTATTGCCAGACCAAGCCGTGGTGGTGAGCGTGGCGTGAACTCCCTGCCGATTCAGCCAATCAACATATCGATGGCCATAATTATTTCGACTGCGGAAGGAATCAACCGGACCGAAATAGGATCCGGCGCCATTACCGGCCGAGTAGGAATCTCCCATCACCACAACCGACAAGGTCTTGGCATTGGGATTCGCCCCAGCCTGGGGGGTGGCCACAATTCCGAGGATGAGGAGGATCGCTGCGGTCAGCAGGGCGACAATTCTGGGTTTGGATCGCTGGATTGTCATGATTTCTCACTTCGCTGTGGGCTACTGATAGGTCAGGGTGAGGTGCAGCACAGCGCCCTCCTCATCCGCGCAGGAAGCCAGTTCGGTACTGAGAATGAGAGTCCTCGTGGTGCCGTCGACGACGCGATGCGCCGCCCAGGATGTGTCGGTAATGAGGTTCTCTTGAGGCTGCCAGCCAAAGTCTTCAGCAGAGGCTAGGATCAATTCCTGCGCCTCAGGAATGGGCATGGCCGTGGCCAAGCAGCGGGTGTAGTAGGGCTGCCCAGGTTTGATGACATGTGGATCTGACTCCAACACACCAACCTCGTCGATACCTTCCCATTGGACCGAGGCCATGTCATCCGCACGAAGTGCATTTAGCATCTTTTCAGCGGTGTTCGTGCAGCCCCCCAGCAGCAACGCCACCAGTCCGATTCCGCAGCACAGCCGTCTCACCACAGCCACTTCCTTGTCGACTCGTCGTCGGGGTATCTACCCGATGCTGTCGCTACGAAGCTTAAGCACGACACTGCATCTTTGTGGCGAAACGGGAAAACTACCACTGCGATCTGAGCCAGTCGACCAGCGCGCCTCGGGTAGCTCAACAAGACCAGTCAAGCCGAGCCGCTGGAGATGTCACCGACCACCGCGAGCAACTGACCGCCCTCCCCCAGCAGCAACCTGCTTTTCTGCGATTCATCCCTCCGAAAACGGACCTACAAGCCCATAAACCGCAGAAAAGCAGGGACTCCGGGTATCCCCGCCTGGCTAGGGATTAGTACGGATGAAGGGACTCGAACCCTCATGCCTAAGGCACAGGAACCTAAATCCTGCGTGTCTACCAATTCCACCACATCCGCATGCCGACCCTCAGGTCTGCGTGACCTAGTGTACTGGGTCTTTCAGCCCAGAGTTCCACCCGACGATTTACGGTCACGTCACAGCGGGGTGCCGCGTCGTCCCAACCAAGCCCTGGCCGGGGCGCTGTGGTGACCGGCCACCAAACCGACTCACCGCTACAGTTCGCATCCCGAGTCACGAATCTTCCACCATGAGGTGCCCAAGATCTACTCTCCCGCTCCCGCAACTGATCCATGTGGGGCTGCTGCGACGCTGCGGCCCACAATGAGCAGCCCAAGACCAACACTCCCGCTCACCGTGGTAGTCCCCACCTACATCAAGAACCACCCGAAGACGAGCAGTGAAGGATCTCCCCTCCCCCTCAGAGCTGTGCGTCGACGCCGGCGCGGTCCCAGCACGGCAATCAATCGGGCGAGGGTTCTCGGTGAAGTAGATGGCGATGATCGACCTACCCGGCCCGACAATCGCTCGGGCGAAGCATTCACGGCAGCGGCATTTATTCGGCGGCCGCATCCAGGACCGGACCCAGACCAGAGCAGGCCCGCACCGACACGGCAGCACGAATGCCAGCCACAACCCTCAGGACTGCGGCTCGGGCAGCGGCAGCAGATCGAGGGCCACATTCAGGGCCGGATCCTCCTCGAAGAAGGTCCGTACCGGTCCTGGTCCGGTGTCTCGGGTCTCGAAGCGCACCGTCACCCGACCGAGACCGGATCCCCACACCCAACCTCGGCCATATTCATCGTGGATGACATCTGCCCCGGGAAAGAATCCACGCCCTCTCACTCCTGAGGTCTCGACCTCGACGGTGTCGGTCACCACCTCTGGTTCATCGTCGAAGAGTCGCTCCTGAGCGGCCCGGGTGAAATTACTCACCCCGATCCCCAGCAGCCGCACCCCAGTGCGGATATCGATCTCAGCTAGTAGCTCCTGTCCGACCTGGGCGATCACCTCAGCCCGATCCACCGCATCACCCAATGACCGCGCCCTCGATACCGTCGTGAAATCAGCCAGCCGCACCTTAATGGCGACGGTTCGGGCAAAGAACCCCGATTTGTTGAGCCGTCGAGCCACTGTCTCGGCATCCCGACGCAGAATCCGGCATAGTTGGGCGCGATCAGTGAGGTCCTCGGGGAAGGTGTCCTCCGTCGAAATCGATTTGGTCTCCCGCTCTGCAGCCACCGCTCGATGATCTATGCCATGGGCCAACTCCCACAGCAGCTGCCCTGAGGCTCGTCCCAGCTCTCGCACCAACTCCCGCTCATCGGCTGCTCGCAGGTCGGCGACGGTGGCCATCCCGATCGCCAGCAGCTTGGCCTCGGTCACTGGCCCCACCCCTGGGATAGCGCGCACAGGCAGCGGAGAAATGAACTCCAGCTCTGCGCCCGGAGCCACGATCCGAACCCCGTTGGGTTTGGCCGCCTCAGAGGCCAGCTTCGCGATGAGTTTGGAACTGCCCACCCCCACCGACGCCGTCAGCCCCGCGGTGCGTCGTGTCAACTCCGCACGCAGCTCGGCGACGTGGTGATCGAGACGGTTGAGATCCCAGTCGCTGGCCTCCAAATCCACATATGCCTCGTCGAAACTCAGCGGCTCCACGAGCGGCGATACCTCCCGAAGCAGGCCCATGACCGCAGCTGAGGACTGGTGGTAGGCACCAAACCTGCCCCCCAGGAAGGCACCGTGGGGGCAGCGTCGCTTGGCCTCGGTGCCTGACATCGCCGAGCGAACCCCGAATGTACGTGCCTCATAGCTGGCGGTAGCGACCACGCCCCGTGGCCCCGCCCCACCGACGATGACTGGTTTTCCCCGTAGTGAGGGTTTATCCCGCTGTTCTACGGCAGCGAAGAAGGCGTCCAAGTCGAGGTGCAGGACGCTGGCGCGGGCACGCATCGGCTATGGGGTGGGCCGGTATTGCACGAAATCGAAACCCTGGTGGGGTTCCCGACTAATCTCGGTCCACTCCTGCGCGGTGACTAGCGGGAAGGTTGCGGCCCCCTCAGGCGACTGATGCACATGGGTGATGTCCAGCTCGGTCAGATAGGGCCACGCGGCGGCGTAGATCTCAGCCCCACCGCCGATATAACACACCTTGTCAGGTGTGGTGCTGGCTAGCTCGATAGCTTCTTCGACGCTGTGGGCTACCTCAACCCCTGGTTCCTGCCAGTCCTGCTGCCGGGTGACCACGATGATCCGCCGGTTCGGCAGTCGACCGACCTGCTCGTGGGTTCGACGTCCAAAAACCAGCGTATTCCCAGTGGTGACGGCCTTAAACCGTCGGAAATCCTCAGGAAGATGCCACAGCATGTCGTTGCCGGACCCGATGACACCGTTATCAGCCACAGCAGCAATCGCCACGATCCGCATCATGTCTCCTTCATCTCAACCAGACCCAATCCCTATCGAAGAACCGCCATCTATGATTCCAGCCGCCGGGGCTAGCGCCTGGCTCGCGACGTCGCCCGGGCTTGTGGTCCCGCAAACGAAGATTCGCCGAGGTGAACGGCCCAACATCCACGACCTGATCAACTTGACCCCAAGCATCCGGCAGCTGCCCCGCCTACACCGGTGATACCCGATATGAGCACCTATTGGAGTTCAGGGGGCGACTCGATCTGCTGGGCTAAACCGCGATGGGGGCTTGGATCCTCGGGTGCGGGTCATATCCAATGACCTCGATATCAGCGAGTTCAAACCGGTCAAGATCTCGCACCTGTGGATTCAATTGCAGCCTCGGCAATGGCCTCGGCTCCCGGGACAGCTGCTCTGCCACCTGATCAAAATGGTTGTGGTAGATGTGGGCATCTCCCAGGGTGTGCACGAAATCCCCCACCTCCAGATCGGTGATCTGGGCGACGATATGCGTCAGCAGCGAATAGGAGGCGATATTGAAGGGCACCCCCAAGAACACATCTGCGGAACGCTGATAAAGCTGGCAGCTGAGTTTTCCATCGGCCACATAGAACTGGAACAGCATGTGGCAAGGCGGCAACGCCATCGCCTCAAGATCAGCCACATTCCAGGCACTCACGACGTGACGACGCGAGTCTGGATTGTTCTTCAGCGCCTCGACGACCTGAGCCAGCTGATCGATATGCCGGCCATCTGGGGTCGGCCAGGATCGCCACTGATAGCCGTAGATGGGCCCGAGGTTACCGTCGGAATCTGCCCATTCATCCCAGATCGAAATCCGGTTTTCATGCAGCCATTCAATATTGGTCTCACCACGGAGAAACCACAGCAGTTCACCAAAAACGGAACGGGTGTGGACGCGTTTAGTGGTCAGCAGCGGAAACCCGTCGGCAAGGTTGAATCGCATCTGATGGCCGAAGACGCTGCGGGTGCCGGTACCGGTGCGGTCGGGGCGATCAACCCCTTCAGCCATGACGCGACGTAGCAGGTCCAGGTAAATCTCCATCAATCCTCCTTAAGCCATTCCACAAAGGACCGCACAGCCTGGCCTCGATGGGAGATGGCATCTTTTTGCTCCGGGCTGAGTTCAGCCGAACTCACCTCGAATCCATCGGGAATGAACAGCGGGTCATAACCAAACCCGCCTTCACCTCGCTCATCCTCGGCAATCCGGCCAGGCATGTCACCACGCCACAGGTGCTGCGATCCATCCGGTAAGACCAAGGCGAGGGCACATACAAACCGGGCACCCCGTCGCGGCACAGGGACCCCGGCGAGTTGGGCGAGCAACAGGGCGTTATTCGCGCGATCATCACATTGGGGCCCAGCCCAGCGTGCTGACCGTACCCCGGGCATGTCATTGAGTTCGGTAACCTCCAGCCCGGAGTCATCGGCCAAGGCGGGCAACCCAGTGTGTTGGGCGGCCGCCGTCGCCTTGATCACGGCATTTCCCTCGAAACTCGGTTCGGTCTCGGCTGGTTCGGGATAGGGCTCGAATTCAGCCAATCCGCGCACCCGGGTCGCGACCCCAGCCTGAGCCAAAACTCGGGTCAGTTCCGCCAATTTCTTCGAATTATTTGTGGCCAATACCACCTCAGCTAGCCGAGTCATCGCGCCAACACATCCCGCTGCAACCGCGTCAGCTCCGCACATCCTACGGCCCCAAGATCCAGCAGCTGGTTCAACTCTTCACGGCTAAAGGGGGTGCCCTCAGCCGTTCCTTGCACCTCAATGAAGGAACCCGATCCAGTCATCACGATATTCATATCCGTGCCCGCCTTGGAATCCTCCTCATAGGCCAGATCCAACAGGGCCACACCGTCGACAAAACCGACCGAAACAGCCGCCACGGAATCCCGCAATGGCTCACCCTTAACTGCTCCCCTAGCCCGCAAATAGGCCACCGCATCAGCCAGGGCGACGTAGGCACCAGTGATTGCGGCAGTGCGGGTGCCACCATCGGCTTGAAGCACATCACAGTCCAAAGCGATGGTGTTCTCCCCCAGCGCTTTGAAATCGACCACAGCACGCAGACTACGACCAATCAGCCGGGAAATCTCATGGGTGCGGCCCCCGATCTTTCCACGAACAGACTCGCGATCGCTGCGGGTGTGGGTGGCGCGAGGCAGCATCGAATACTCCCCGGTCACCCAACCCAGCCCTGAATCTTTGCGCCAACGTGGCACACCGACGGTGACCGAGGCAGCCACCAGCACCCGGGTCTTACCAAACTCCACCAAGGCTGAGCCCTCGGCATGGTCGAGCCACCCTCGGGTGATTCGAATATCGCGAAGCTGGTCGGGGGCACGTCCGTCGAAGCGCTGAGTCATGCGCCCAAAACTACCCCAGGTCGACGGGGTGCGCCTCGTGCACGAAATGCCCCATCAACCGGGTTCCGATACCTTGGAAGGCCGCCGGATCGCCGGTGGTAAGGAATTCACGGCGTGCGAACCGTGGCTCATCATGCAGCAGGTTGAGTCTCGCCAAGCCTGAATAGGTGGTCTGGGCACAAGCATCGGAGGAGGACACCAGCACCACCTCATCACCCAACACATAGTTCATGACACCAGCCAACAGCGGATAGTGGGTGCATCCCAGGATCAGGGTGTCAATACCCGCCTGCTGGAGCGGCGCTAAATACTCCCGCGCCACACCCAGCAACTCCGGACCGCCAGTGATCCCGGCCTCCACGAATTCGACGAAACGAGGACAGGCCTGGGTGGTCAAAGTCACCTCTGATGCGACGGCGAAGGCATCATCGTAGGCCCGTGACAGCGCCGTCGCCTCAGTACACACCACCCCGACGCGACCGCTCACAGAGGCCTTTCGGGCGCGACGCGCTGCCGGCAGGATCACCTCAAAGATCGGCATGGAGTATCGCTCCCGAGCATCACGCAGCACCGCCGAACTGGCTGAATTGCAGGCAATCACCAAGGCCTTGACCCCACGCGCAGCCAAATGATCGAGACCCGCCAAGGCGAATTCCCGCACCTGCGCGATGGGGCGGGGACCGTAGGGGGCGCGGGCAGTGTCACCGAGATAGATGAAATCCTCGTTGGGCAGCAGATCCACCAGGGACCGCATCACGGTCAGCCCCCCGAAACC
>JBHAEB010000116.1:0-8067 GCA_041855345.1 Arachnia sp.
AGTGGCTGGCTGATGGGTTGGCCGGTGGTTGGGTCCCAGATTCGCACGGTTTCGTCGTTGCTGGCGCTAGCTAGCAGGGTGCGGCCGTTTTGGGTGAAGGCGATGACTGCGTTGACCCAGTCGGTGTGGCCGGTGAGGCGCAGGTGCGGGGTCCTTCTGGTACGAGAGCTTGCTGCCACGGACCATTTCGTCGGGTCTGGGGTCGGTAGGGGTGTGGATGTGTAGGAGGCGGTGGCGAGTTGGCGGATGCCTTGGCGGTCTTGTGGGCTGGCGGCGCACAGCTGCTTAGTGGCATCCAGTATCCCGGCTAGTTCCGGCGGGAGCTGGTGGCGGCCAAACAGGCTGCGCATCACTTCCCGGGTGATGCTGTCTGGGTCCAGGACGTCAAGGAGGCGTGGATGGGCTATAAGGGTTTCCCACTGTCCGCTGTCTCCGATGTGTTCGGCTAGGTAGGTCACCAGGTACGGGTTGAGGTCTTCCCAGGTGTCGTCGGCCAGACAGATCAGCGCCTCGGCGACATCCGTTTTTCGCTCCTGGGTCCATTCGGGTTCGAAGTGTTCCTGGAAGGTGGGGTGGGCTAGGCGGACGACCTCTTGTCCGTGTTCAGCAGAGACCGTCAGGTAGGGTGCGGCCAACTCCAGACAGCGATCGATGTCCTCAGGCGAGACTGTGGTTCCAAGCGCCGTCGCGATGGTGGCCCATACTGGCCCGAGGCGGGGTACACCGTTGCCGCGGGCTGCTGAGAGGGCTTGCAACAGTACCGGGATGGAAGCTTGCTCTTTGCCTAGGCGGGTCACTGCGGCGGCGAAAAGGTCATGATGGTTTCCGCTCAGCAGATCGTTCAGGGCCGCCTCGCTCAGCCGCGGGCTGGCGGCCAGCTCGGCCAGCAGCAGGCGGGCGTAGAGGAACTGCCGCTCGGCCTGATCAGTGGCCCGGTCCGGGGCACACACGGCCTCGGTGATGCGGCTCCGCAGATCGGGGTTTGCCGCGAAGCTGGTTTCAGATTCGGCCCCAGCGATCAGGTCCAGCCCACGCTCCAGGTAGGTGCCTAACGCTTTCGGGTCGCGCTCAATCCACAAACAATCGACGGCGTCAACCCCCAACTCCGTTATGAAGATATCCAGTGGGACAATGATCGCCTGGCAGGGGCGTTCAGATGGGTAGCCGTCGGCCTCACAGTCCTCTGCAATGAACTCCCTACGCGGATACGGCTCCATGGCGAAACCCTATACCGCGGCGATTTAGCCGGCTTAACCTGCAGATCAGGGGGGGCGGGTCGTTCGCATGAGGGCTGGTGTCGAGGCGCGGTAGTAGCGAGTTGGTGTTCAAAGATTTCTGAGGGTTTGTCGGTAGAAGTTTTGTGGCGGTCGTGGGAGTTTCGGTGGCTTTGGTTTTTGAGGTTGGACGGGGTGTGGTGGTTGGGGGAGGTCGTGGCGGAGCCAGTGGTTGATGTTCTTCTTCGTGTCCGGTTGCCTTGAGTTGTGGGGTTGGTGAGGTGAACCGGCACGCTGGTAGTCGGTGTCAAAGCTGTGGCAGTCCATTGCCCCACGTCTGCGATTGCCGCGTCGACCTACACAGGGTGGTGATCGCCTTGATCAGCGCGTCGCGTGGCCCAACCTTGCCGTTTAGATAGAAGTCTCGTCGGCAATGCGAGTGCGCAGCCGGATCTGTTTGATCGCCTGGGATTCCTCATCGAAGCCGAGGCTGCGGTGGGCGCCGTCGGCTCCCCAACCACAGTCCAGGAGAAAGGCGCGCAGCGGATCATTGTCGCTGCGTAGCCACCAGGTGGCGGTTAGGTAGCCGTCGGCGCGTAGGGTGTCGACGGCCGCGTTGACCAGACGTGCCGCGTCATCGCCTAACTGGTCGCCATCGGTGACGAACTCCGCGATCATCCCGTCACGCAGCTCCGCATCGGGGTCACTGCTGGGGCCGGTGACGATGAACCCGACGATATGGCCATTGGATTGGGCCACCAGCACTCGACAGTGGGCCAACGGTGGCCGCACGATGGCGTCATGCCAGCTGCGTACCGCCTCATCGGCTGTGATCCTCGCTAGCGCTGGGGCCATACCCACCTGTCGAGACCATGCCTTGCGTTGCAGCCGAGCGATGTCGACGGCCTCCGCGGGCATGGCGAGTCTCACGGTATCTGGCATGGGCATGGGTGGGAGTCTACCGTTCAGCCCCAGGGCCCCTGATGTGCACTAGTCTGGGCCGGTGAGCGATTTACGAACACCACCGCCGCTGAAACCAGGCACCCTGCGCATCATCCCATTGGGTGGATTGGGAGATGTTGGCCGAAACAGCGCCTCCTTTGAGATCGATGGTGAGATCGCACTGGTGGATTGTGGCGTGTTGTTTCCAGAGGATCGTCACCCTGGGGTGGATCTGATCCTGCCTGCCATCGACCTGCTGGCCGACCGGTTGGACGATATCTCGGCCTTGGTGCTCACCCACGGCCACGAGGACCACATCGGAGCGGTGCCCTATCTGCTCCGTCAGCGCCCCGATATCCCGATCTACGGCTCCAAGCTGACCTTGGCGCTAGTGGCGAACAAGCTGAGGGAACACCGAATTCGCGGTCAGCAACTCATCGAAGTTCAAGAAGGCCAACGGCATCAGGCCGGGAACTTTGAACTGGAGTTCTTCGCGGTCAACCATTCCATCCCTGATGGGCTGGCGGTGGCGTTACGGACCAAGGCTGGAACCGTGCTGCACACCGGCGACTTCAAGATGGATCAGCTGCCGTTAGATGGGCGGCTGACTGACCTGCGGGGATTTGCCCGACTGGCCGATGAAGGCGTCGACCTGTTTATGCCGGACTCCACCAACGCCGAAACCCCCGGCTTCACCCCGTTGGAGAAGGATATTGAACCCGCCATCGCCCGGGTCTTCGACCAGGCCCAAGGCAGACTCATCGTTGCCTGTTTCGCCTCCCATGTGCATCGGGTCCAGCAGGTGCTGAATTTGGCGGTCAAACATGGCCGGAAGGTGGCCTATGTAGGGCGCTCCATGGTGCGGAATATGGCCACTGCCCGTGACCTGGGCTACCTTCACGTCCCTGGCGATGTCTTGATCGATATGAAAGATATCGACAAATACCGTGAGGATGAGGTGGTCATCATTTCCACTGGCTCCCAGGGGGAGCCGCTGGCAGCCCTCAGCCGAATCGCGAATAAGGAGCATCCCGTCATCGAACTAGGCCCTGGCGATATCGTGCTGCTGGCCAGTTCCCTGATTCCCGGCAACGAAAACTCGGTGTACCGGGTGATCAATGGGCTGACGAAACTCGGTGCCCAGGTCGTACATAAGGGCAATGCCTTCGTTCACGTCTCTGGGCATGCCTCAGCAGGGGAGTTGCTGTACTGCTACAACATCCTCAAACCGAAGAATGTGATGCCAGTGCACGGGGAGATCCGGCATCTGATCGCCAATGCCAAACTCGCCATCGCCACCGGCGTTCCTGCCGAGAACACTGTGGTCTGTGAAGACGGCGATGTGGTGGATCTGGCTGCCGGTCAGGCCCGGAAGGTGGGTCGTGTCGATGCCTCCTATATCTTCGTTGATGGCTCCACTGTCGGCGATATCACCGACTCCATCAGCGACAGGTTGATCCTGGGGGAGGAGGGGTTCATCTCCGTGGTGGCGGTGGTCAGCCTGCATACCCGGCAGGTGATCGGCCAGCTCGATATCCATGCGCGGGGATTCGCGGAGGATCCATCGGTCTTCGACGATATCCGTGAACAGATCGTCGCTGAACTGCAGCGGGCCTTGGATGACGGCATTGACGATAGCTACCGACTGCAGCAGGTGATCCGACGCAGTATCGGCGCCTGGGTGTCTCGTCGGCTACGGCGACGCCCGATGATCGTCCCGGTCGTGGTGGCCACCTGAGCGATCATTTTTGGGAATTTAGGCTCTAGCCGGTTATGATCTACCGGTTGCCCGCTGTGGTGACCCAACGAACCCATCCAGGCGAAGCTCAGGCTCGTCTGGCCCAAGCAACAAGGAGATTCCAGTGGCTGCCGTTTGCGATGTCTGCGCCAAGGGACCCGGCTTTGGTCACAACGTGCCCTGGTCGAAGAAGAAGACCAACCGTCGCTGGAACCCGAATATCCAGCGCGTCCGTGCGACCGTCGACGGCACCCCCAAGCGTCTCAACGTGTGCACTTCCTGCCTCAAGGCAGGCAAGGTGTCCCGCTGATCGCGTATCCCTAGGCCCAGGGCAGAAGCCCTGGGCCTTTTGTCATAGGGTTCCACTATGACCCCACGCACCCGGATTCATCGCGAACTCAGCCGTAAACTCCGCGATGTGGTGGGTGGCCCGGCTGCCGAGGAACTCGCCAAGCTGGGCCTAGAAACCCTCTCCGATCTACTGCGGCACACGCCACGCCGCTACCTCTCCGGCACCCAGATGAGCGATTTCAGTACGCTGCGGGTCGGTGAGGATGTGGCTGTCGTGGCCCGGGTCCACAGCACTCGGGTGGTGGATTCTCGGATCACTCGGGTCGAAACCCTGCTCAGCGACGGCCACGGCTACCTCAGGGTCACGATGTTTGTGCCGCAGAAACGCCCCAGCTTGGCGAAATTCTGGGAGGGGCAGCTGAAACCAGGGGCCCGCGGCATCTTCGTCGGCAAGGTCGGCATCTTCAACGATCAACTCCAGCTCAGCCATCCTGATTACGTCATCATTGACGACTCCGGCAGCATCATCGGACGTAAAACCGGCAAACACGTTGCCATGGCAAAGGTCACCCAGCGGGCCCAACTGGTGGGTCTGTATCCCGCCACCGCGAAGATGGTGACCTGGATGATCGCTGACGCCATCGCCTTAGCCATGCCTCAAGTGCTGCCGCTGGGCGACACCCTGCCCGCATGGGTCACCGCCAAGGCTGGGGTGCTGCCGCTACCTGAGGCGCTGCGAGAGGTTCATGAACCGGTAGCCGAGGCACATGCCCAAGCCGGTATCCGCAGACTCAAATTCGATGAGGCCTTTGGGATGCAGCTGGCGATGGCTCAACGACGCGCGGCCTTGGAGCAGCGGTCCACCACCCCCCGCCCTAGCAGGAACGACGGTCTACTAGCGGCCTTCGACGCCCAGCTGCCCTATCAACTGACCCCCGGGCAACAAGCCGCTGGCGAGATCCTCAGCGCCGAGCTGGCCTCGGCTGTTCCGATGCACCGACTACTGCAAGGGGAGGTGGGTTCTGGTAAGACCCTGGTGGCGTTGCGGGCGATGCTCAGTGTCGTCGATGCTCAAGGCCAAGCGGTGTTGTTGGCCCCCACCGAGGTGTTGGCGAAACAGCACTATGCCTCCATCAGGCAGCTGCTTGGGGAACTGGGGCAAGGGGGTACCCTCGGTGCGCCCGCTGAGGCCACCCAAGTAGCGTTGCTCACCGGTTCGCTGAAGGCAGCCAATAAACGCACCATGAAACAGGCCGTTGCTGATGGCAGTGCCGGCATCATTATCGGCACCCATGCCCTGCTCAGCGAAGACATTGAATTCGCTGATCTTGGTCTGGTCGTCGTCGACGAACAGCACCGATTCGGGGTGGAACAGCGAGCCGCCTTGGCCAGTAAAACCGCAGATCATCCCCACACTCTGGTGATGACGGCCACCCCCATTCCGCGCTCAGTGGCGATGACCGTCTTTGGTGATCTGGAGGTGGTGGAGTTACGGGACCGACCTGCCGGACGCGCCGAGGTGGCCACCGTGTTCGTCGACACCTCCCGCAACCCGCACTGGGTGGATCGCGCCTGGCAGCGGATCCGTGAGGAGGTGGCTGCTGGGCGGCAGGCCTTTGTGGTCTGTCCCGCGATCACCGGGGCCACCGGCGACCAGGAGACCCCGCAGCTCAGTGCAGTCACCGAGATTGCCCCCATGCTGGCTTCAGGGCCACTGGCCGGGTTGCGAATTGGGATGGTGCATGGGAAACAGCCGGTGGCGGAACGCGACGACGCGATGGCGGCCTTCGTGGCTGGCACACTCGATGTGCTGGTAGCAACTACCGTCATTGAGGTGGGCGTCGATATCCCCAATGCCAGCGTCATGGTGGTTCTCGACGCTGACCGTTTCGGGATCGCCCAGCTGCATCAGCTTCGTGGCCGTATCGGGCGCGGCGAACATCCAGGACTCTGCCTACTGGTGGCGGCCCCAGAATCTGACCTCGCCCAGCAACGGCTGCAGGCCGTCGCCGCCTCAAACGACGGATTTGCCCTAGCTGAGCGGGACCTCGAATTGAGGCGAGAAGGAGATGTGCTGGGGGCGGCCCAGTCGGGGGCCTCCTCCCTTAAACTCCTTCGAGTGCTGGCGGATCGAGAACTGATTGAAGCAGCCAAGGAGGTTGCCACGGCGGTGCTGGATGATCCCCGCGCTGATGATCCGCTGCTCCTTGACCTCATCGATCAGGCAGAACAGCTAGCTGCCGGGCAATGGTTGGAGAAAGGATGACCCGCATCATCGCAGGTCGAGCCAAGGGGGTGCGGCTGGCAGCGCCGAGATCTGGCACCCGACCCACCACAGATCGGGTCCGAGAGGCCCTCTTTTCCAGTCTGGCTACCTGGTTTGGTACCGCAGAGTTGCCGGCCGAGGAGCACCTTCAGCAGGTGGCTGTGCTTGATCTCTATGCCGGCACCGGGGCACTAGCCTTGGAGGCTGCCAGTAGGGGAGCGACCCGGGTGGCTGCCGTCGATTCCCACACTGCGGCCATGATCGCTGCCAATGCCCGCAAGGCTGGGTTGCGCGTGGAAACCTCTAGCGCCAAGGTCGAGTCCCATCTGCCTGCTGGTCCCTGGGATTTGGTTTTCCTTGATCCCCCCTATGAGGTGGATTCCGCTGCCCTGGACCGGGTCATCGCCCGATTGTTCACCCCAGGCATGTTGCAGCCGCAAGCCCTCGTGGTGGTTGAGCGGTCAAAGCGTTCAGCCCCGCCGAACTGGCCCGAAAACCTGGAAGACTCCTGGCATCGCCACTATGGCGAAACTACCTTGTATTTTGCCGTCACCCCCGCAGGAGAATCATGACCACGGTGCTCTGCCCCGGATCCTTCGACCCCATCTCGGTGGGTCACGTAGATATCATTACCCGCGCCCGGGATCTTTTCGGTCAAGTGATCGTGGCCGTGGGTCGCAACAATCAGAAGTCGAACTACTTCTTCGGTGATCAGCGCATCGAACTGGTGCGTGAAGCCACCGCCCATTTGGACGGTGTCACCGTCGAAGAGATGAGCGGTTTGCTCGTCAATTTCGCGAAGGAGCGCGGCGTCACGGCTGTTGTGAAGGGCTTGCGTTTCGGTGCAGACTTCGACTTCGAGTTGCAGATGGCACACATGAATCATTCGTTAACGGGGTTGGAAACAGTGCTGCTTCCTGCAGCTGCCCCACACGTCACGCTATCCAGCACCATCATTCGAGAGGTCATCAAGTTGGGCGGTGATGTGAGCTCCTACGTTCCCCCATGCGTGGTTCAGGCCATAGCTGTGAGAAATACCGGGGGAACGGCGTAAGCGCTGCTTTCAAGGTGCCGAATCCGGGTTGGACGTGGTGGAGTTCAGACGGTGACTGGACCAACAGTTGGAAGTTCAGCGACCGGAACGGGCCGCCGTCACCGGAGCATGATCGTCACCATGGCAGCGTCTCACCAAAGCCCCGCAGCTGATGGGACACCGATCGGGTGAAACTGTATACAGATGGGAGCGGCACTGGTACTGGTAGCGGATTCGGCCCGATTGACGCAGAAGCGGCGGGCGCTGAGCGTCTAGCCACAAAAGAAGACAGTTCGTATGGCCTGCACATCAAGGGACAAGCCATACGGTGAGTTGGTGTCAGGTGTTGTTGAGGCGGTTGCTTAGTTCTTCGTCGAGGCGTAGTAGGCCGTTGCCGTCTTCGCCGATGAGCTTGATGCAGCCGATGATGGGACTGTCTGAATAATGGTGTGTGAGGGTCCGGCCTGATCCGAAAGGAGATGGCCGTGGCTGATACGACCACTGTCGTTGTTGACGACGAGATGATTGATCCCGTGACCGGGGAGATCATCGATCAGAAGGAACTCGCAGAACGCTTGCTCGC
>JBHAEB010000117.1:0-23683 GCA_041855345.1 Arachnia sp.
GATGAAGGTCCTGCTGGGGCTGCTGAAATCCCGAGGATGGATCGGCTGGGGGGAAAGGACATGGACTAGACGCCAACGCACCCGCGACTGCGCCCTAGTGATGCAAGACGTCGAATACCAACTGGTGGGTGAATCTGTGTGGGACGAGATGCTCATCGGCTCCCCACCGGGACCAGCCAGTGAGGCACGAGCCACCGAGTTGCTGGCCCGAACCAGGCTGTTGGAGCTGCGGGAACGTCACCCCCTCACCCTGTCTGGCGGGCAGAAGCAGCGGCTGGGGATCGCGCTGGCCTGCATGAAACAAGCGAAAGTGATCTGTCTCGACGAACCCACATCGGGCCTGGACGCCGGGAACATGCAGCGGGTCTCCGGCCTGCTGCGGGAGGTGGCCAGTCACGGCGCCCTCGTGCTGGTCATCACCCACGACGTCGAATTCATCGAGTCCACCTTCGAGAACACCATCCACATCGACGGCCATCAGGTCGTCCTAAAGAAACTCGCAAGAAACGAGGAATGATGAGCGAGTCAACCCAATCCATACCCCATCGCAGGAATTCCGCAGTCCGCGACGCCGTCACCACCGGTATCTTCATCGCCTTGTACGTCGTGCTGTTCTTCATCTGCGGCATGACCATGGGTGCCATCCCGTTGATCATGGTGCTGCTCCCGGTGATCTTCGGGATTTTCGGCGGCCTGATCTTCATGGTCCTGCTTGGCAAGGTGCAACGCACCGGCATCTTCCTGATCACGGGCCTCATCATCGGGCTGATGATGATCTCTATGGCGCCGGGCGGCATCATGTGCTACATGACGATCGCGGGCGGGATCCTCGCCGAGGTGATCTACCGGCTGATGGGCCACAGATCCTTCGCGTCGATGACCGTGGCGTACACGGCCTTCGTGACCTTCTTCGCCCTCGGCGAATACATCCCCTTCGTCTGGATGAAGGACGCCTACCTGGAGCTCTACGCGAACAGCCCCACCCTCAACGTGGCGAAAATGGGGATGGACATGCTCACCCCCGCAACCATGGCTATGTATTGCCTATTCACCATCGTCGCCTGCATTGCCGGATGCTTCTGGGGTCGCGCGCTAACCCGCCGACAATTCGCCCGCGCCGGAATAGTGTGACTGGTCACCTATAGGCCAACTGGATGGGTCTACCCAGGAAGTGGAACTCTCCCAAACACGTCGTGAAAGGAAAACAACCGCCGCTGCTCCACAACAGAGCCCAAAGGAGAGAGTGGGACCCATCCATCCGATCTGTGGCAAACAGACCATCAAGATCCGTTTTGGCGAGTGGAATCACGCCCTCGCTGCTGCTGGACTCTCCCATTTGATCAAATATCGGGGCGGGCTGCGGCTACGACTACGCGACGAGGAACTTGAGTCAGGGATGGTGCAGTTCTACTCTACAAATCCGCCCAGTGACACCGCCCAAACCTACGACTCCTACTCGGCACAGCGTGGCATTGCTTCGCTAGCCACGATGTGGGTTCGGTTGGGCAAATGGTCCGAGATCCATGCCATGGTGCGCAAACTACTTCGCTTCTGCGCTCAGCCAGACGGTAGCTGGGAGTTGGGTAATCGCGTTGCGGCCCTGTCGCCCAAGTGGGAAGCCCGTCCCCTGATCACAAAGGCTGAAGCCGTCGCTACCCAGATGTCTGGGAAGATCACCGCGGCAGGTTACGAGGCTGCGAGCTCGGAGTCAGATGCTCCCGCTGCGGTCATCGAGTCTCGATGCGGGTCCTGGACCGAGGCACTCCGCGAGGCCAAGCTCTAGCCCGGGGACAGGGCCTGGGCATCCCCGACACGAAGTGCCGGGACGATTCGCCTGCTTTTGCGCGGCTAACGGGGATTCTTCCGGGATTTCGCACGGATGAATTGCAGAAAAGCAGGCTGGGGTGGAGCGGGACTGGATGTCGCCATGGTGACACGCGAGGCTTCCTAGTTTTTGTAAGGCTTGCCTTACCATGTCTGGGCTAGCTACAACCAGGATCGGAGCCCACGTGCTTTCCAGAAGGACCTTCGTCATCTCCCTCGGCGCTGTTGCAGGCTTGACCGCCTGTTCCAGCAATCCCTCCACGAGCAACGGCTCGTCGGCCAACAGCGAGCAGACCGACGCTTTCCCTATCACTATCACCCACGCCTTTGGTGAGACTGTCATCGAGGCCAAACCCGAACGCATCGCCACCGTCGGCTGGGCTAGCCAGGAAGTGCCGCTGGCCTTCGGTGTCGTCCCCGTCGGCATGCCCAAGGTCACCTGGGGTGATGATGACACCGACGGCATTCTGCCGTGGGTCAAGCAGAAGCTCGACGAGTTGGGGGCTGAAACCCCTGTGCTCTTCGACGAGACTGACTCGATCCCCGTCGAGACCATCGCCAACACTGCCCCCGACCTGATCCTGGCCACCTACTCAGGCATCGAACAGGATGTATACGACCAGCTCAGCAAGATCGCTCCCACCATCGCCTACCCGACGACGCCGTGGAACACCCCGCTGAATGAACTGGTCACCATCAACTCCCGGGCCATGGGCATGTCCGCCAAGGGCAAAGAGCTGAATGCCGAACTAGAAGCAACCATCGCTGCCGCCTTCACTGCCCAGCCTTCGCTGGCCGGCAAGAAGGTGATGTGGGGATTCTTCGAGGTCGACGATCTATCCAAGATCGGCATCTACACCACCCACGATCCCCGCGCCAGCTTCCTCGAGAGTGTCGGCATGGTCAGCCCGCAGGTCGTCGTCGATGAGAGCGCCAAGACCACCGAGTTTTTTGTCAACATCTCCTCGGAGAAGCCGGAACTCTTGGCGGATGTTGATCTCATCGTCAGCTACGGCCCCGAGGATCCCGCCCCGCTGCTGGCGGCGATGCAGGCCGATCCTAGGCTGGCGTTGATTCCCGCCGTCGCGGAGGGCCGCATCACCTTCCTCGGTGGCAATCCCCTGGCCAATGCCGCCAACCCGTCGCCGTTATCGGTGCCCTGGGGAATCGACCAGTACTTCGCGAAACTGGCTGAAGGGCTGGCGTGACCATCGATACTGCCCCGTCGGGTCTCGACCAACTTCGAGGTGCGACGGGGCGCCGCCTGGCCTGGGTGGTAGCCGCCCTCATCCTGCTGGGCCTCGCCGTCGTCGCCTCCATCGCCTTCGGGGTCCGGGCCATCGGCTTCAACGACGCCCTAGCCGCCATCATGGGTGACAGCGCCACCGCCGAACAAGCGGCCGCAACAGCCCGGCTCCCCCGCGCTGCCCTAGGTTTACTGGCCGGGGCCGCGCTGGCAATGGCCGGCACCACCATGCAAGCCGTCACCCGCAACCCGCTCGCCGACCCTGGCATCCTCGGGGTGCTATCGGGGGCCTCCCTAGCGGTGGTGATCGGGCTGGCCTTCTTCGGACTATCCCACCCCCAGCTCACCATCGCCGTCGCGATCCTCGGTTCGGGTGCCGCTGCCGCATTCGTCTACGCCGTCGGATCGCTGGGGCGAGGTGGGGCCACCCCGCTGAAGCTGGCCCTGGCTGGCGCCGCAACCTCGGCCGCAGCCAGTTCCCTGGTCTCGGCGATCCTGCTGCCCCGGCTACAGGTCATGGACTCCTTCCGGTTCTGGCAGATAGGCGGTATCGGTGGCGCCACCTGGGACAAGGTGACACTGGTGGCCCCCTTCCTACTCCTAGGCGCACTGCTATGCATCGCTTTAGCCCGTGGCCTCAACTCACTGGCCCTAGGCGACGAGGTAGCCACCGGGCTAGGCGTCAACGTCATGCGCACCCGGTTACTCGCATCCCTGGGTGCAGTCATCCTGTGCGGGGTCGCGACTGCCGTGTGTGGTCCCATCGGTTTCGTTGGGCTCGTGGTTCCCCACATCTGTCGGCTCGTCATTGGCAGCGACCATCGCTGGCTGCTGCCCTTCACCGCGCTGGCAGGCGCCATCCTGCTGCTGCTCGCCGATGTCACCGGGCGCGTGATCACCCCCAACAGCGAGGTCGATGTCGGCATCATCACCCCGATGCTCGGGGCCCCATTCTTCATCTGGATCGTGCGACGCCAAAAGGTACGTGAGCTATGACCGCCACTCTCATTGCCGCTCGACGGCGCCGCCTCCTTGGCCAACGCCTCATCATCGCCATGCTGGCGATACTCGTCGCGAGCCTATGGTTGCTGTCCTTGGTCGTCGGTGAAAACATCTACTCCCTCGACGTGGTCTGGAAAGTGATCCAGGGCGAAAAAGTCCCGGGCGCGAGTTTCATCGTCGGTGAACTTCGGCTACCCCGCGCCACCCTCGCTGTGCTGGCGGGTCTGTCATTTGGCGCTGCTGGGGTCACCTTCCAGACCCTGCTGCGCAACCAACTGGCCTCCCCCGACATCATCGGCATCTCCGCTGGTGCCAGCGCAGCCGGTGTGCTGGGCATCGTGGTGCTGGATTTAAGCGATACCGCCGTCGCGGGTATGGCCCTGGTCGCGGCGCTGGGCACCGCGCTGGCTATCTACGTCCTCAGCTACAAAGGCGGTTTCTCGGGGATCCGGCTGATCCTCATCGGGATCGGCGTCAGTTCCATGCTCGGTTCGGTGGTCACCTATGTGTTGGCCCAAGCCTCAGCCTGGGATCTGCAATCCGCCACCCGATGGCTCACTGGCTCCCTCAACAACGCCAACTGGGAGCGTGTGATCCCACTGGCAGTGGCCTGCATCATCATCTTGCCTGCGATGTGGCTCAGCAGCGCCTCACTGGGGGCCTTGCGCTTCGGCGACGATGTCGCCATCGGGCTCGGGGTGCGCACCAAGCGGGTGCGGATCCTGGTGATCCTCGGGGCGGTGACCCTGATCGCGGTGGCGACGGCCTCCTGCGGCCCAATCGCCTTCGTCGCCTTCATGTCCGGTCCGATCGCCGCTCGCCTGGTTGGCTCGGCGGCCTCGCTGGTACTGCCCGCCTCGCTGGTCGGCGCCGCGCTGGTGCTCGGCTCTGATCTGCTGAGCCAGTTCGCCTTCGGCACCCGCTACCCCGTCGGCATCATCACCGGCGCCTTGGGCGCTCCCTTCCTCGTCTACCTTCTCATCCGCTCCAACCGACAGCGACGGAACTGATCATGACTGAATCCCGCCTCAGCGCCACCACCTTGGGCCTCAGCTACGGTGACCGTGCGGTCATCACAGACCTCGACCTGCAGATCACCACCGGAGCCATCACCGCCATCGTCGGTGCGAACGGCTGCGGAAAATCGACGCTGCTGCGTGCCCTGGCCCGGCTGCTCAAACCCAAAACCGGGCAGGTGATCCTCGACGGCAAGGCCGTCCATACGATGCCCACCAAGCAGGTCGCGAAGATATTGGGGCTGCTCCCGCAGCAGCCCATCGCCCCGGAGGGGATCGTCGTGGCCGATCTGGTGGGTCGGGGCCGTCACCCACACCAGTCGATGCTGGGTCGTTGGAGTACCCGCGACTACGAGGTGGTGGCTGAATCCCTGGCCGCCACCCACACCACCGAGCTGAGCGATCGTCCCGTCGATGAACTGTCTGGCGGTCAGCGGCAGCGGGTGTGGATCGCGATGGCGCTGGCTCAGGAAACCGACATCCTGCTGCTGGATGAGCCCACCACATTCTTGGATATCTCCCACCAGCTGGAGGTCCTCGACCTGCTGGTCGACCTCAATGCCCGATCCGGCACCACCGTGGTCATGGTGCTCCACGACCTGGGCCTGGCCGCCCGCTATGCCGACGAGCTGATCGCCCTCAAACAGGGACGCATCGTCGCCCAGGGCGCCCCGGCCGATGTGGTCACTCAGGAAACGGTCAAACAGGTCTTCGGTATTGACTCACGGGTGGTTCCCGATCCGGTCTCTGGAGCCCCGCTGGTCACCCCGATTGGCCGTCACAAATTGGGGAGCACACCATGACCGGCGTAGCAGTACCTGCCCGAGTCACCTCGGTGGACAGGCTCAGCCCGCATTTCGTTCGCATCACCCTGACCACCTCCCCGCAGATCGGGGGCTGCCAACCAGTGTGGGATCAGCGCATCAAACTACTGTTTCCCACCCCAGGGGCCATCCGCTTAGAGGGCCCGAACTGGTATGCCGACTGGCTCGCCGCCGACGACGATCGCCGCCCACCGATGCGCACCTACACCATCCGGGAACTCCATGAAAGCCCAGATCAGACCCTGCTGGCAGTGGATTTCGTCGTGCACCCCATCTCCGGAACCGCCGGCCCCGCCGTGCGTTGGGCGACAGCCGCCCAGCCTGGGGACGAACTCACCCTGATTGGGCCGCTGCGAGGTGAGCCAGCCATGGGGAAGGAATTCGCCCCCGGAGCTGCCCGGCATGTGCTGCTGGCCGGGGATGAGACCGCTGCACCGGCGATCGCCTCAATCCTGGCCGATCTTCCTGAAGGGCTCACTGGCACCGCCCTGATCGAGGTGCCAACCAGCGATGATGTGCTGTCGGTCACCGTCCCCGAGGGCATGACGCTGAGCTGGCTGCCCCGCGACGGCGCCCCACACGGTTCACTCCTGCAATCGCGCCTCATCGATCTGCTGGGCACCCCCGTCGGCGGCGGCGACGAGGTGCGGGCCGATGCGGATGCCGAGGGCATGGTGTGGGAGACCCCCACCTATTCCGCCACCGGCGAACCGGTGCTGGCCGAAACCATCCAGCCCGACAACAGCTACTACTGGATCGCCGGGGAGTGCACCGTGGTGGCTGAGCTACGACGACGCTTAGTGCGCGACTTCCGCATCGCCAGGCACCAGATCGCCTTCATGGGCTACTGGCGCCAAGGCGTCGCGGCACGGGGCTGAGTGGCTCAGGCCTGCATCACCGGGATCTCAGCCACCTGCCGGTTCTTGGCGGAGCGGGCCACGGCCTTGCGCAGTAGCACCTCCAGCGGACCTCGCTTGGCGCCCCGTCGCTCCAAAGCGACGCAGCCAATAACCGTCACCGCCCACACCAGGAAGGCGATCAGCGCCCCACCCAGCTGCGAGACCGGCCACATACCCAGCGCCCACAGCACCGCGAAGGTCGCGGCGAATAGCACTGACTGGCCGACATAGGCGGTCATAGAACGGCGACCCACAGCCGATGCCGCCCAGCGCCAACCCCGCAATTCGGACTGCGCCGCTCCTGCCAGCAAGGCCAGCAACGCCAACCAGCCAAGGCCCCCAAACAGACCGCCAACCCCATGCAAGGCTAAGGCCCAGATCGGCGCATCACTCAGATAGCCGGCAGTGGCCAAGGCATAGGGGAGCCCAGTGACCGCGGCCAGGAACAGCCCGCTGACAGCCACCCACACCAGTTCACGACGGTGCAGATCAGGTCGGTTGATGAAATCCGTGTGAGCCAGCCTGGCTCCGATGAAGGCAGCAGCGATGGTGAGGCCCGCCAGCAGCATCAGCGGGGTCTGGATGGCCCAGATGCCAAGGCTGTTCACAGGGTAGAACCAGCCCAGTAGCGAATTGAGGGAACCGGAACGAAAGTCGGGGGCCTTACCTGCTTCAATGGCCCACACTTGTATGACAGTCATATAGGCACACACCAGCACCGAGATGATGCCCACCACTGTCATGGCCTTCCAACGTCGCCCAGCGAAGAAGGAGGCGAACAGCAGCCCGACGATCGCGTAGGCGCCGATGACGTCGCCGAAGAACAACAGCGCGTGGATGAAACCAAACAGCAGCATCCACCAGCCACGACGCCGCAGCAATCGCCTGGCATCGAGCCGGGATTCCTCCTCGAAGCGCCCCAGCCATTCCTGTCGCGATTCACCAGCGAGCTGCGGGGCTTTCCCATCCAGCTCGGCGGTGCGGGTCGCGATATGGGCGGCTCGGCGTCGCTCCACCATGGTCATCAACCCAAACCCGAACAGCATGGCGAACAGTGGATAGGCCCGAGCATCGATGAACAGGGTGCGCAGCAGCACCCATATCGAGTCGGCTCCCGTCATTGGAGCTGACTCGGCGCTCAATTTGATCCACCACGGCACATTGGCCAGGGCAATCAGCAGCAACATCACCCCTCGTGCGATATCTGGGGCTGGGTATCTCGGACCGCCAGTGAAGGAGGCGGCAGCGGAGGTTGACTGGGTGGGGTTGGACATGAGGTCATCCTAACTAAATGACTGATCACGAAACCTGGATTAAGGCTAGAAAAGTCCCACCTCATGGCAGCCCAAACCGATAAGCTGACGAGCCAGGACACTTTCCCAGTACGCTGCGCTCACTCAAGGAGGAGTACATGATCAGCCGACCTGTGTCCATCGTCGATATCGCGGAGGCGACGGGGGTCTCACGTTCCGCGGTGAGCCGTGCCCTCAACGACCAGCCGGGGGTGAATCCCGCTATTCGCCAGCAGATCAAAGATGCGGCTGCGCGACTTGGCTATATCAAGGACTTCCGGGCAACCGCCCTGAAAACCCAACACACCCGCACCGTCGGGGTGTTGGTACGAGCCAGCCAGTTAGCTTCCTATGCCCCCTTCATCACGACGGTGCAGCAACGGCTCGCCGATCAGGGCTATCGGCTGGCAATCACCACCCAAGATGACGACGAGGCCGCCTGGCAGTTCCTGCTGGGGCTACGCCCCGAGGCGGTAATCGTCGCCTCCAGCCGCATCGACGAGGCCCTGATCGTGGGGGCGGCCGAAAGGCTCCCGATCCTGCAGACCGCACCCCAAGCGCCACCTGGGGTCAGCGCGGTAGGCTTGGGCACTCGCGCCGCTGAGGCGCTGGTTCGGGCAGTGGTTCGCGCCGGACACGATAAGGTCGCGGTACTGACCTGCCCCAGCTCCCAGACCCTGACTGCCCGCGCTCAGGCCTTGCTGGCGGAGTTGGGTTCACGGGCAGTCACGGTGGTGGAGGTGCCGGTGGCTGATGATGCCCCCAACCCAGATGATGTGGCCGCCGTGTTGCCCCAGGTAACAGCGGTGATGGCCCCTAGCGATGAGCTGGCCCTGGCTTGTTGGCAGCAGGTCTCGGCTGCTTCCCGGGTGGTAACCGGATTCGGTGGGGATCCTCGGACCCAGCTCATGGGGATCACGACGGTGGCCTTCCCTGTCGAAGAGGCTGGATTGTGGACCGCCAACCATCTGCTGGAGCGGCTAGCCCAACCGGAGTTGGCGGCGCAGACGGTGCTATTTGAGGGTGAATGCGTCATCGGCGGGGATCTTCAGCCCACGGCCGAGGGCACGTCGAAGAGCCAGCGCAGGATCGGTGCGTGGTAGCTTTCCATGTGAGGAGGGCACATGGAATTTCATTGGGTAGCCATCCTGCAGCTCTTTATCGGCACCTTGCTGAGCGTCATCATCGGCATCGAACGGGAGTTTCAGCAGAAACCAGCCGGGCTACGCACCTGCGCGCTGGTGGGGCTGGGCTCGACGCTATTCACCGTCGTCTCCCGGAATGGTGAATGGCTGCTACCGGGATTGACGATCACACAGGTGGATGGGTCGCGGGTGGCGGCGCAGATCGTCTCTGGGATCGGTTTCTTGGGGGCGGGTTTGATCTTCGTGCGTCGCGATGCGGTACGCGGGCTGACCACAGCCGCCTGTATCTGGGTGGTGGCGGCTATCGGGATGGCTGCTGGTGCCGGGGTCATGGATTTAGCGATCTCAGCCACCATCATCTACCTGCTGGTGGTGTTGGGGGCGCTGCCGCTGCGACGTCGCCTGCCGCGTTCCAAACATGGCCGCGGCATCCTGTCGGTCACCTATGTCGACGGGAAAGGGGTATTGCGGGTCATCATGAGCACCCTTGGTGATCTCGGTGTGGGTGTTGAGGATCTGCAAATCCTCTCCGCCCAACGTGAAGGCGGGCAGCGACTACAGCGGGTCAATATCGAGGTGGTGGCCAGCGGTAGCCCGATGCCGACGGTGGTGCAGCAGCTAGCTGAGCTTGATCATGTAGACGAGGTGAACGTTCGTCGCCTACACGATCAGGACGCTGAGGGATGACCCAGCCGCCGACTGGGAAACAGCTGAGCGCCTATGCCCGCACCTTGACTGGCAGCGATGCGGCATCAGCTTTCACATCCCTGCTGGTCAGCAGCCTGGCGGCGGGCACTCCACCATATTCCGCGATGGGCAAGGATCTTCGGGCGGTGGCTGCCCGGGCTGGGGTCTCAGCTGATCCCTTACTGAACCAGGTGGTGACCTCGGCGCTCACCGCACCGGCTCTGGAGCGTGCCCCTCTCGGATTCTGGACCCACCATGAGCAGCTGATTGCAGAACTCCTGGACCACGATCTTCGGCAGCGGATCGTGGAACTGGCGCCGGTGTTCATCCCGCCACCTCAGTGGCTGCCGATCCTGGAGCGGCTGCAGATCATGGCCCTGCTGTATGCGGGAGAACTCGACGCGGCCAGCTGGGCCACCGCCCAGGTCGCGCGGGCCGGCACCAGCCTCAACTTCCCCTACCCGAGGCAACTGGCGGCGACCATCCGGGGGCTGCCGTTGGCAGGCCGACAGATACCGATCCCGGAAGATGCCCGGCTGATTCATCCGGAATTGTTGGATGCGCTACTGGAGGCTGGGGCCCAGATCAGCCTCGAGGATACGTTGGCCGTCGATTTTCGGCCCTGGCTCTCCCAGGCTGAACTCACCGAGCTGACGGCGCTGGCGGCAAGCCCCTTGGCTGATGCAGTGGCTGAGAAGCTGCTCTTCGTTGCCGACCGTTATCCTCGGACCCTGCTGGCCAGCCCTGCTGCCCGGACCCTGGTGCGACGCGGGGTCCAGGCGCGATTGGTCCCACCGGTCACCTACCGGCAGCTCGACGACGGGATCCTGTGCTGGCTTCCTGGTTTGCTCCAGCCCCTGGGGGTGCAGGCCTTCCCCGACCTGATTGCCGAATTTCAAGCCCGGATCGATGCTTCAGCGTTGTTGGCCGAGACCCTGCGTCGCGGCTGCTGGGTGGAGCTGACCTGCCCCGATTACGAAGCAGACCCACAGCCCCCGGCCGATGGTCCATGGATCGATGAGGGCTGCTATGAGCTGCCCCGCCCCGGTGGCGGGCGTTGGCTGCGGGACAGTTTCGACGATCTCTATGATGCCGACGGCGGGGTGCGGCTGCCGGTCAGCCGCGATCTTGAGGCTGAGGCTCACCCATTGGAGCAACTACCACGTGCCCGCTGGCCTGAGCTGGTCCCCCGAAACCCCGAGGCTAGCGCCCGGCTGCGGGCCACCACCCGGGAGCAGGCGGCCAGGCTGCTCCAGCTGGCCCCCGACCTGGGACCCGGCGGACTGGTCGAGGAAGACAGGTGCGGACCGCTCACCGAGGCAGTCGCTGAACTGCTGGGCACTGCTGATCCAGCTCTCGTGGAGGCCATCGCCTGGCATGCCATCGAGACCAGATCACTGGTGGCTGAGCTGGTTGGGATCTCGCTGACTTCGCCGTCGAAAGGCAGCTTCGACGAGACTGACGCCGACCTGTCGATGGTTTCCTGGGCGGTGGACTATGAGCCGATCGCTCAGCCGCTACGCGAAGAGATTCTGGAGGTGGCTGCCAGGCTGGCTGGCCAGACCGATGTCATTGGGTGGGCAGTGACGTCATTGTTGTGGCTGCCCGTCACCCACCCGGAGGTGCTGCTGGCGGTGGCTGCCAGCCCGGGTCGCTGGCGACGCCACATCGCGGGGGCAGCGGCCACCTTCGGCGCGGTACTTGATGCTGGCCTGTACCGGCCAGATGCGATGATCTATGGCGTGACAGGCATCGATCACTGCCTACGCCACACGGTCCTAGAAACCCCCACCGGCCCGGCGATCGGCATCGGCGATGTGGGTCCCCGCGGCCAGGAGATATGCCTGGTGCACCCCCCCACCGGTGGTATCCCCACCGCACCTGGCCAGTGGCAGGTCTTTTCCCGCGCTGCCGACGTCGCCGCCAGTGAGTTGACGGCGGCTTTCCGCCTGCTCCTTGAATCTGGTCCGGCGGCTTGGGATCCGACCAAAGCGGTAAGGCTCGCTGCCGGGACTGGGCTGAGTCGTACCGCAGCTGCGCTGCTGTTAGCTGGCCGGTTGGGTCCTATCCAGCCCCTGCCGGAACTGACCCGGCTGATCCCAGCCACCGGGGCTGAGATCCACTCGGCCATCGATGAGCTGGCAGGCTATGCCGTCACTGATCTGGTGGCGCTACTCAGCGCCGGGGCGCAGCATCCGGTCACGGTGGTCACCGAGGGTCTCGATATCGAGGCGATGATCACCCACTGGACCCGATCCGCGATCACTCCGACTGGGTCGCAGCCGCAGTGACTGGGTCCTCCTGGTCGACGGGGGCAGCCAGCGTCAAGATCAGCAACACCGGTAGCAGCAGCAGCATCGGATAGGCGTAGCGGGACTCGGCATAGACCGGGGAGATCATGCAGGTACCCCACACCAGCCACATCAAAGCGACTGCGGGCAAGGCCGCCATCCGCCGCAACAGCAGCAGCGCCCCACTGAGGATGAGCGCAGCCCACGCCCACAATCCCAGGGAGAACAGCCACACCAGCCACGGAATGGATTTCAACCCCTCATTGATGCCCTGGACCGCCTCAACCGCATCCCCTTCATAGCAGCCGATCACTGGGACCAAGGTCTGGTCGAAGGTCTCGTCGATGGGCTCCCCCGTGTCCTGTTGAACATTGCCGCGCTCATCGACCATGCAGGGCCAGGTCCACTTCGACACCATCCAATATTTCACCGCCGGATACCAATAGCCTTGGGTGCCGTGTGCGGTAGCTAGGGCCGCAGTCGTCGGATAGTCCGTCACCAGATCCCACCACAAGGCGATAAATCCGCCAGCCCCCTCCTGCTTCAGCAGATCGCGGTTGATGACAGTCTTGACATTGTCGGAGACCCGCTGGTCGTAACGCTGCCCAATGTCCTCGCCGTTGAACCAACGATCAAGTTCCGCCTGCTGCTCAGCGGTCAACGAATCCCCATGTTCGGCGACGATCCGGGCCATCTGCTGGACCGGCAGCGAGAAAGCCTCGGTTGGGGATCCTGGAGCTACCTTCAATGCAGTCATCACGCCGGTGTGGATTCCGACGAAGGCCACTAGGGCGCCAACAGTGGCAATGGCGACGGGCCGGGCGGTTCTCAGGCGCTGCCCCCAACCCTCGGCACGACGCCACAGCGCTACCGCTATCAGCAGCACGGTGAGCACCGCCACCATGTAAATCCCGTTCTTCTTGGCCGCACAGATCAGCACCAGCTGGCAGCCAAATAGCAGCCACCGTGGCCATCCGATTGCCTGGTCTGCCCAGAGATCAGCCAGCAGGGTGACCCCGAGTGCCGCCGCCCACAGCACGAAGGCCCCCATCCAGACGTCCTTCCATAGGCTGATCGAATACCAGCCAATGACCGGATTGACCGCCAGGAACACGACGACGCCGATATACAGTCCACCGGGGGCTTTGAATCGTCGCAGCAGGGTGATCGAATGGGCGAAAATCGCAGCGAACATCACTAGCTGGATGGCGGACATAATGCCCAGTGAGGTCGCTATTGATCCGGTGATGGCCTTCAATGGCAGCAGCCATGCCCCGATCACCAAGGTCATGAGGATCGGGTGGTGGTCGCTGAGCGGGGCCTGGCCCAATACCTGAGTGAGCTGGGTATAGGAGTCCGCCGTCGCATGACCCGGCCACATTAACTGCCAATAAGGCCACCAACCGATGATCATCACGGCCATTGAGATGATAAAGAACCGGCTATTCGACACCCGCTGCACGGGGTTGGAGCGACGGAAACGCACGTAATTGTAGGCGGGCACCAACAGTACGAACATGATGACAGTCATCTTCACTGCCTCGGTGAGCAGCTGTGACCGATAGGTGCCAAATGGGGCACCAGAGAGCGCTTGATCCGCCAACACAGTGCCCAGCGACTGAGCCACCCCAATCGGGATGGCAACTAGCAAGGCCACGACGGCGACTCGCCAATCGAATCGAATCAGGTCACGAATCGGCACGCTCATCCTTCTTTCCTGCATCCCGAAATATCCACCGATAGGAGAGATAGTTCGCCCCGGCACCAACCCCCATGGCCACGATCTTGGCAGCCGACTTCGCGGCCGCGTCGCTCAGCCACGGCAGCAGCGCAGTCATCGCCTGCGAGGCCGACCAGATGACCACCGCCTGCACCACCAGCCCATTAAACAAGGTGACACTCAAGAAAGCGATAAATCCCCACACCGAACGCTGCTCGGATCGAAATACCAGGCGACGATTGATGAGATAACTCACACACAAGGTCACGCAGGTGGAGATGACATTGGCGATGAGATAGTCCAGCCGCACCACCGCCACGAAGAAGGTGAACAGCAGGAAATCGAGCAGCGACGTGAATACCCCTGCCCCCAGGTACCGGAATAGTGACCCTTTCACTTAACGCAGGGGATAGCGAGGTAGGCCAACCGTGCCGCTTCACGTCGGTTTCTCAATATGCCATCGAGAATGATCCCGACCACCGCCAACAAAAACGCGATGATCCCTGATGATGCGGCAAATACTGCGGTGGGAAGTCTCGGCACCAACCCGGTATCCAAGAACTCCACGATGACGGGGATCCCGGAGAGCAGCGAGACCAGGAAGAACAGCGTCGCGCCGAGGCCGTAGAACAAGGTTGGGCGTTCGTGGGCCAGTAATCTCACGATGAGTCCCAGAATCCGGAACCCGTCCCGGAAGGTGTTGAGTTTGGATTCAGACCCTGCTGGCCGGTCTTGGAAACCGACCCCCACCTCGGCCTGGGGCACCCGCAATGCCATGGAGTGAATGGTCAGCTCGGTTTCGATCTCGAATCCGCGGGAATGGGCGGGGAAGGATTTAACGAAACGACGGGAAAAGATGCGATAACCCGACAGCATATCGGTGACCTTTTCACCAAAGAGCTTAGAAACCATCCAGTTGAAACTCTTGTTGCCCTGGGCATGGCCTGGCCGGTAGGCGGAATTGTTGGCATCATCGATGCGGCATCCCAGCACATGATCGAGGTGGTCGTCGATGAGCCGCTTGATCATCTCGGGAGCTTTGGCGGCCTCATAGGTGTGGTCGCCGTCGATCATCAAGTAGATATCGGCATCGATATCCGCGAAGGCCCGGCGCACCACATTTCCCTTGCCCTTGCGGGGCTCGAACCGCACCTGGGCACCAGCAGCGGCCGCGACCTCACTTGTCCGGTCCGTGGAGTTGTTGTCGTAAACGTAGACCTCGATCTCGGGGACGGCCTGCCGTAACCCGTTGACCACATCGGTGATCGCGGCTTCCTCGTTATAACACGGCACAATAGCTGCGATCCGCGGATGCTCCGCTGCACCAGACATCCCGACACTACTTTCTGTTAAGGCTTCCCCTCGCTGGCGGACACCCTAGCAGGGCGTGTCCAGCAAATCCCACAGAAATGATAAGCCGCAATTAATGTCGCTGGAAAGCACCCAGATACAGTCTGTGAGTTAGCTTAGTGGCCGTTCCAATTGCACCCCGTCGAGCCCTTGGGCAGCCTGTTCCAGGTTCCGCAGCCGGGCAGCGTCGGCATGGCTTTGTTGGGTCAGGGTCGCTATCGAATCAGGATCGGAACCATCGACGGTGGCCAACAGCGCTGGATCCAGCGGCGGCACAGTGACCCGGCTGATGAGTTCGTGGCTGGTGGCGGTGTGGTGTTCGTCGTCGCTGAAGAGGACCTCATGCATCTTCTCATTTGGTCGCAGCCCGGTGAAGATGATCTTGATGTCCTTACCGGAGCGACGGATCAAGCCCTTGGCGACGTCGAGGATCCGCACCGGCTCACCCATATCCAGCACCAACACATCGGCTGGTTCGCCGATAGCCCCAGCCTGGATGGTCAACTCGCAAGCCTCAGGAATGGTCATGAAGTAACGGGTGATATCGGGGTGGGTCACCGTCAATGGACCGCCAGCCTCGATCTGCGCGGTGAAGGTGTGCAGCATGGAGCCTCGCGATCCGAGGACATTACCGAAACGCACCGACAGCCAGGTCCGGCCGGTCTTTTTGGCGTAATAGGCGGTCAGTTCCTCCGCTAGGCGTTTGGTCTTACCGAGCACGCTGGTGGCATCGGCTGCCTTATCGGTGGAGACATTCACCAGCCGCTGCACCCCATATTTTTCCGACACCCGCAGCACATTGAGGGTTCCCAGGGTGTTGGTTTTCCAGCCCTCCAGGGGGTATTGCTCCAACATGGGCAGGTGTTTGAGGGCGGCGGCGTGGAATACAACATCTGGCCGATGGGTGGCGAAGACCACATCCAGGGCTTCCTCGTCGCGGATATCGCACAACACCATATTGGGGGTATCCAGCAGCCCCTGGTTGAAGATGGATAGCTGTGTGCCGTGGAGCCCGGACTCGTCGCGATCCAGCATGACCAGTTCCTTCGGGCCGATCCGGTAGACCTGCCTGGCGATCTCCGAGCCGATGGAGCCGCCGGCACCGGTCACCAAGACCACCTTGCCGGAGAGATAGTCGGCGATTTCACTGAGATTGGTTTTGATCTGGGCGCGTCCCAGCAGATCGGTCACATCAAGGGTGTGGAGATTGGTCACCGAGGCGCGGCCACTGACGATATCGCGGGTGGCGGGCATCATCAGCACCTTGAGACCGGCATCGTCGGCGATCTGCGATACCTCCCGTTTCAGGGCCTGGGTGGCGGTCGGGATAGCCAGCACGATGGTGCTGATATTGCGGGCGCGGGCTTCCTCCACCAAGACCTCGCGATCTCCCAGCACCTTGGCCCCAGACAGGTGCAGGTTCCGTTTGGCCGGGTCGTCGTCGATGAAACCGACGATATCGAAGGGGGCGTCGGGATCGCCTGCGATCAGGCGGCCGAACTGCTCACCGGCATTGCCGGCACCGTAGACGATGACGGGTTCGGCGTCGGAACCAGGGCGGTGGCTGCGTTGGGCGGTGCGGAAGATAAAACGTCCGGCAAGCATGAGGACCAAGGCGGCGAAGGGCACCGTGAAGGTCATCACCCGCGGGTAGCTGTAGGGCCCAAAGAGCATGAAACTCAAGGCCAATGCGATACCCACAGCGGCGGCGATGAGCGCCAGCAGAGCGGCTTCGTCGAAGGAGGCCACACTGTGACGGCCTCGGTAAAGCTTGGTGAGATAGCCCAGGCTCAGTTGCAGCAGCATGGCCGAACCCGCGTAGATAAACACCAACTGGGTTTGTTCACTGGACAGGTCAAACCCGTAGCGGGTGGCGACTAAGGCGAGTGCGGACACGGCCCACGCCATGAGATCCCACATGGCCAAACCCATACGGGTCCAGGTCACTCGCTTCTGCATCGGCCCTCAGCCCTCCTCGAATGGGACTACGACGAACTCCGCCTAACCCTACCGGTGTTCACCGAAGCGACGGCACCTCAACCAGAACTGTCATCAAATAGTTGTAGAGCTGTGTCCGATTGGGTCACGCCAGGTCTGGCGGCTGCGACCAGCCCGGTGAAGACTGCCAGCCACCACACGAAGGACACCCCTGGGTTACGCAGCAGATAGGTGTCAAGGAGGAAGGCCGGAACGCAGCACACGGCAGCCAGCAGCCCCCAGCTCTCGGGCGTCGAATCGGTGGTCTTCATCGCCTGCCATCCCACTGCGATCATCAGCACCAGCAGCGGAATCAGACCCACTACACCGAGTTCAACCAGCACGGCCAGGAAGGTGCTGTGCGGGTTGACGAGCACCTCCCCATCGACCCCGGCGGGACCGTAGAGACCGGTTTCGGGGGCCCAGATCACTGCCGCATCGACCCCAAACCACGGCCACACCCGCGCCGTCCCTGCCCCCAACACCGGTGTGGTTGCCCAATGGTTCAGCGCCACCACCGCGTTTTGGGCGCGATCAGGGTCGCCGAGGGTCAGCAGCCGCCACATCTGATCGGGGAAGACCAATGCCGCAACCACCCCAGCCGCTAGTCCCGCACCTGCCACGGCCCATGCCAGGCGACGATTCCCCCCACCAAACCGCCAGGCCAGCACCACTGCGGTCAGCACCAGCACCGCCAATCCGGCCCGGGAGAAGGTCAGGATCACACAGCCCACCGCGATCCCGGCAGCCACCCCGGCCGGGATCCGCCATCGTCGCTGGGTCAGGCACCACGACAGCAACACGGCGGCGACGATCGTCAATGCCACCGCGAGCACTGCGGCTCCTCCCAGCCCGGAGAACAGCCGAGTGAAACCACGAGGATCGAAGGGGGAACGGATCAAGGCGATGAGCGTCCCCACGACGACCGCAGCCGCCGCGACGGTGAGCCAGCTGCGGCGCAACTCAACGGCAACATGGGCCAGCAACACCCAGGCCAATCCGGCCGTGACTCCCGCCTGCACCAGCGGCACCCAGGCCACCCAATCGGGGAAGCACCAACCCACTGGCTCCATGTCGAAGGTCACCAGACAACGGGGTCCACCGATGCTGCGTAGCCCTCCCCAGCCCAGCAGCAGCAGGAAGGCGCCGAGAGCCCACCAGGCGTGCCGCCACAGTTCGGCTCGGGCCGCGGCCCAGGGCAGCAACACCAGCCCCAGCAGCAGGGCAGGGACAGCGCCAAGTAGCCATGCGGTGATCCCCACGGGCTGGTCGGTGAGGACTTGCTGGCCGTTGAAGAGGCTGCCGACCAGCAGGATCACCGGGGTGGCCCAGGGATACAGATTCGCCAGCCGTTTCATCATCGTCTGCTCAATCGACGGAGATATCTGGGGTGCGGCCAGCGTCATAGGCCCGGGCAGCCCACAACGCGAGGATGCAGAAGATCACCAGCAGCCCAGCCATCGCCAAGGAGATCGCGGTCATGGTTTCGATGATGCCGGGATGGTAGAACCACAAGATGCTCAGCGGGGTGGCCATATAGGCCACACCAAAGGCCAGCAGCACACCCTGTTTCTGCACGACGACAAAGAGCATCGACACCGGTGAGGTCGCCAGGTTGAGGAAGAGCCAGGGCACCAGCACCGCGGCGATCTCACCGACCAGCGGATATTTGCCGCCCATCAGCCATGGCCACACGATCGGGGCAAGGAAGAAGATCAACCCGAAGGGCACGATCCCCAGCAAGGCGGATCGCAGCAAGGATTGTTTGACCACACGGAACATCTCGCCGCGGGGGGTGATGGCGAGTTTTTGGAAGAACACCTGGGATAGGGCACCGTTGATCAGGCTGAGTGGGGCCTGGATCAGGGTCCATGCGAAGAAGAAATTACCGGTGGTGTCCTGATTGAAGAACCGGTTGATCAACAGCGTGATACCGCTCAACCGGATGGCGTCGACGAGGGCGTTGGGTCCGTTGAGCAGCGGGTAGCGGACAAATCGCCGGGCGAGTTTACGTCGGCTGGATTTCAGCGGGCCGGTCAACTCGTCCCGGGTTTTCAGATAGACCCGCAGCAGGGCGGCGGTGACCCCGATGTACTGCGAGCCGATCAGGCCACTGACTCCCAGACCAAGGGCGCCGAACCCAATCCGGGTGGTGGACAGACCCAGCGATTGCACCATCTGGTTGGTGCTGGCTAGGCGGTAGAGCTTCTTCCGGGTAAGCCAATAGCCCAGGATGGTGACCTGGGCGGTGATAAATACCAGCGGCCCAGCCAGCCAGATCCAGCCGCCGATGGGAATAGGATCTGAGCCATCCTTCAATTTGCCGGGTGAGGCAAAGACGGTATCGCCCAGGTAGCCGCCGAAGATCGCCAGGACCAGGGTCGTCAACGCCGAGATCGTGAAATTGATGCGGGTGGCGAGAGAGATCAGGGCTCGGGCATCGTCGTCGGTGGCTGCCGGCACGATCGCCAAGTCGTAGCGCAGGGCAGCGATGGTGACGACGAATCCAACCACCGCCATGAAGGTGCCCAAGGCTCCGACTTGGGCATCAGTGTAGAACAACGGCAGCAGCAGCATGAGGATCATCCCCACCACCTGCGCGAAAGCCGTCCCGGTCATCAGGGTCAACACATTGGCGACGAACTCGTGTCGAGCGATCCATCGGCCTAGGCGGGAATTGCCCCACCGTGATTGTTTTGCCCGGGGCGTTGGATTCTCGGGGGCTTCGGACATGGCCGCCAGTGTAGTGCCGCTCCGTCGCGACACTGTGACCACGCGCAGCTCAATGGTCCTGGACCACTACTCGGCTGGCGATCCGCAGCCAGCTATCCACATCCCCGCCGGCGCTGTCACCACTCCAGAGCTGCGACGGGGTGACCCGCACTGCATCAGCACCACAGTCACAGCGAATAACCCCTGTGGGCCGCTGATCCTGCGACGGCGCCGCCCGTCACCGCCTGTCATAGGACATCCTGCGATTGTCACCGCCTGGATCGACCTGGCCAGGTGGCGGCGCTGGCAGAATAGCGGTCGATGTTTACCCGTCGACTGCTCCAGATATGCGCCGTGTTGTTGCCACCAACTGCGGCCGCTGGGGCGTTGCTGGGTGGGCAGTTGATGCTCTTTCGCATAGTCGCCCTCGTCGTGATCGTTGTGGGTGCCTGGCGTGGCGTGACCCAGCGGGACCGTTCTGTGGTGCAGGTCGCTGCCCTGGCGCTGACGGGCCTGGTGCTGCTGTCGGCCAGCATCACCTGGTTCTGGCCGGGCTGGCCTGCCTCGGGTGTGGTCGAGTTGGTCTCCCTCGTCGTGGGTTTGTTGCTGGCTGCCAGCGTCGCTGGGCAGGTTGAGTTGTGGCGCTATCTGGCCTGGGGGGTGGTGCTAACCCTGCTAGGGGAGGCGGTCGTGGTGGCCTGGGAGCAGACCTCGGGGCTGCATCTGCCCTCCTTCGCGCTGACCTGGGAGGACGACCGCTATATGGGGATGTGGTTCCAGATGGCTGGAACCTTCGCCAATCCCAATCAGCTGGGGCATCTCGCAGCACTGAGTTTCCCGATCGCGGTCTGGGTGGCGGCAGCTGAGCGCCAGTGGTGGCTGCGATTGCCCGCGGTGGTGGCAGCCTTGGTGTGCCCGTGGCTGGTAATCGCTTCCGGCTCTCGGGTCTCGCTGGTTGCCCTGATACTGGCCGTCGCGATCACCGTCGCCGCGCTACCCAAGGGTTGGCTAGTGCTGGCCGCTGGTGCGGTGGCGGCGGTGGCGACGCTGGTCCTCCGGCCCGATCTGATTGCCGGCTTCATACCCGCCGATAAGGAGGCCCTCAGCGATCAAGATCCCCGACTCAACCTGGCGATCAACGGCTGGTGGATGCTGCAACAAACCTGGGGGCTGGGGGTTGGGCCCGGAGGTTTTGGTCAGTGGGCTAATCGGCTGGAATCGCCACGTGAACCCTACGGACTGACCAACCCGCATAACGCGATGGTGGAGATCGCCGCCCAATACGGGCTGATCGTGGCAGCTGGTTTTCTTCTCGCCAGTGTGACGGTGCTGTGGTGGGCGGTGCGGGCCTGGCGAGAGGCGGCAACCACAGCCGACCGGATTTTCGCGGCCACGGTGGTCGCCGGGGTGGGGCTGTGGCCGTTGCTGGGAATGGCCAACAGCCAGTGGATGCCCCTGTCGTGGAGTGTGCTGGAACTGGCGCTGCTCGCGGCTGCGGCATGGCGACTTACCCCCGAAAGGTTGACCTCACCGGCAGCAGCATCCGGTTAGGGTTAGGCCATGACCCGACATCTTCCCCATCGGCTGGTTTATTCCACCACCATCCCCAGTAGCGCCCTGACCCTGCTGCGGGGCCAATTGGAGTGGATGGCGCAACAAGGCTGGGAGGTTCACCTGGTCACCGCCGACGGCCCGGAGTTAGCAGATCTGCGTCGCTGGCAGGGCGTGACCTGCCATGTCATCGAGATGGAGCGTGAGCCCTCCCCGCTACGCGACGCCAAGGCGCTGGTGCAGTGGATCCGGTTGCTGCGCACCCTGAAACCGGGGGTCATCAACCTGGGCACCCCGAAGGCTTCCCTCCTGGGTGGCCTAGCGGCCTGGCTGACCCGGGTGCCTCGTCGGATCTACATCGTGTGGGGGTTGCGGCTCGAAGGGGCCACTGGGCTGAAGCGGGCGGTGTTGTGGGCCTTCGAAGCCCTGACGATGTTTACCGCCACCCATGTGGTGCCGATCAGCGCCAGCCTGGCTCGTAGGATCCGGGAACTGCGATTGACCCGTAGCCGGAAAACCACTGCCGTGGTGGGGTCAGGCAGCAGCAATGGCGTCGACGCCGCCCTCATCCAGGCCGGTGGCCTCGGCCAAGGGGCTGCGGCCCGGGAACGGCTGGGGATCGCTGAGGATGCCTTCGTCGTCGGCTTCGTGGGACGGTTGGTAGCAGACAAGGGCATCCCGACGTTGATCGAGGCCCTGCGAGACCCACGACTAGCTGACATCACCTGCCTCGTTGTGGGTGAGGAGGAAGAAGGCGGACTTGCCGCTGAGTTGCGTGATACGCATGTCAACACCATCTGGGCCGGTTATGTTGAGGGGCCCTGGCAGGAGCTTGCCGCCATGGATGTGTTGACCCTGCCGACGAAACGTGAAGGCTTCCCCAATGTGGTGCTCGAGGCCGCTTGTTTGGGTGTGCCGACGGTCACCACTAGAGCGACGGGCGCCATCGACTCCGTCGTCGATGGGGTCACTGGTATCCAGTTTGATTTCGGTGATGCCAAGGCCTTGGCTGATGCCCTGGTCGCTTTACGTGATGACCCCCAGCTGCGGCAGCGGCTTGGGCAGGCGGCCCGCCATCGAGCCGAGACCGAGTTCGCCCCGCAACGGGTATGGGAAGGCATTAACGAGCTGTATCGCAGCTAGCGCCGCGTCGACCCGCCAGCACGCCGTATCCGACTCGATGCGGCGCCTCAGCGCCCCCTTCCAGGGGCCAATCCACACCGGCTCTTCCTCGGCGACCCCGACCTCGTAGCTCAACGAGGCCGCAGTTCGACTGACTGCGGCCCCCTTCCTGCATCCTCCCCAGACAGGCACATCCTCGGCGGCCCCTACCTCCTGCCGCCTGAGGGGAAGCACCAGATCCGAGGCGGAGTCACCCAGAAATCGGCTTCTCACACCGATTTCCTCCCGACCGACCTCACTCGCCACCGGCCAGCAAACCGCCTCGGGCCCTACTGACAGGCCCGCAACACGCAACCCTTGTACAACTGTATAGTCTCCTATACGCTTGTATCATGATTGATGATCTCACCGCCCGTGCCCGGCTCCGTGATGCCGCCATCGCTCTGGTTAGTCGCGGCGAGAAACCAACCGCCCGTTCCATCGCCGCCGAGGCCGGGGTATCCATTGGCTTGATTCGGCATCATTTCGGGACCATGGAGGGGCTGCTGCTGGCCTGCGATGAGCACGTCGCCACCTTGATCCGCGACGCCAAAAACGACGCGATCCGCGGCGCCATCCCCGATGTTACGACCGCCATGAGACAGACCGGTCAGGTCCACATCATGGGTTATCTGGCGCATCGGCTCACCGAGTCCAGCCCCGCCATTGAAGCGCTGGTGGACCAGCTAGCCGATGACGCCGTCGGCTACTGGCAGCGCTCCATCGACGCCGGGTTGATGACCCCGATCCCCAATCTGGAGGTGGCAGCCCGGATGATCACCATCTATAGCCTCGGCTCGCTGGTGCTCAGCGGTCATCTGAAGCGGCTGCTGAATATCGACATCGCCGCGGCCGATCTATCCGCCGAACCCGGGATGTCCGATTACATCTCCGCTCAGCTGACTCTGTTCTCTGGCCTGTTCACCCCCGCCCTCTTGGAACACATCAACTTCGATACGGAGCAACGATGACCGCCATCAGCACCC
>JBHAEB010000118.1:0-3074 GCA_041855345.1 Arachnia sp.
ACCTGGCTGATGACCGACGACCCGAACTATGCCTGGATCCGCGACACCTGGCCTCACCAGGACGTCGATCCCCGCCTCCCCATGACCCCCCTCAACGACTAAGGAAACAACGTGGCTACAGTACGACTCACCGTCGGGCAGGCGATCATCCGCTTCCTCGTCAACCAATACACCGAACGTGATGGCGTGGAACAGCGGCTCATCGCTGGTGCCTTCGGTATCTTCGGGCACGGCAATGTCGCCGGCATCGGCCAGGCCCTGCTGCAAAACGACCTCGACCCCACCCCTGAGGGCGGGCAGATGCGCTACATCATGCCCCGCAACGAGCAGGGCATGGTCAATGCGGCGGCCGCCTATGCCAAGACCACCAACCGGCTCAGCACCTGGATGTGCACCGCATCGATTGGCCCCGGCTCCCTCAATATGGTCACCGGCGCGGCCCTGGCGACGACGAACCGGCTGCCGGTGCTGCTCTTCCCCTCAGACCAGTTCGCCACCCGCTACCCGGATCCGGTGCTGCAGCAGGTGGAGGACCCGGTCTCCCCGATGACCGCAGCCACTGACTGCTTCAAACCCGTCTCGCGATTCTTCGACCGGATCGAGCGTCCCGAGCAACTCATTCCGTCGCTGTTGGCAGGTCTTCGAGTGCTGACCGACCCCGTCGACACGGGTGCGGTGACCATCGCGCTGCCGCAGGATGTGCAGGCTGAGGCCTTCGACTGGCCAGAGGAATTCTTTGCCCGTCGCGTCTGGCATGTGCGCCGCCCACCGGCTGAGCCCGCCGCTATCGCCCGCGCGGCTGAGATCATCCGCTCCGCGAAACGGCCACTGATCGTCTCCGGTGGAGGCACCATCTACGCCGGGGCCAGCGAGCAGCTCCAGGCCTTCGCCACCGCCACCGGCATCCCGGTCTCCGACACCCAGGCGGGCAAGGGTGCGATCCCCTTCGACCATCCCTGCGCGGTGGGTGGGGTCGGCTCGACGGGGGCCGCCTCCGCCAACGCCCTAGCCGATGAGGCCGATGTGGTTATCGGTATCGGAACCCGCTACTCCGATTTCACCACCGCCTCCCACACCCAGTTCAAGAACCCCGATGTCCGGTTCGTCAACATCAACGTCGCGGCCTTCGACGCAGCCAAGCACTGCGCCGAGATGGTCGTCGCGGACGCCCGGGAAGCTTTGACGACGTTGACGGCCGCCCTTGACGGCTACCGCGTCGACGAGGCCTACACCGCTCGGATCGCCCAGCTGCGCGCAGACTGGGCTAAGGCAACCGACGAATGCTACGGCCTGGGCCAGACCCCGCTGCCGGCCCAGACCGAGGTCTTCGGCGCCCTCAATGAACTGATGGGGCCACGCGATGTGGTGATCAACGCCGCCGGGTCCATGCCAGGCGATTTGCAGTGCCTGTGGCGCGCCAGCACCCCCGAGCAGTACCACGTCGAGTACGCCTTCTCCTGCATGGGCTACGAGATCCCAGCCGCCATGGGTGTCAAGCTGGCCCGCCCCGAGGCCGAGGTGGTCGCCATCGTCGGCGACGGCACCTACCAGATGCTGCCCATGGAGTTGGCCACCATCGTGCAAGAGCGCCTCAAGGTGATCTTCGTGCTGCTGCAAAACTACGGCTTCGCCTCCATCGGCGCGCTCTCGGAGAGCCACGGCTCGCAGCGTTTCGGCACCCGCTACCGCAGCGGTGAGGTTCCCCACAACGCCGACGGCGAGCTGCTTCCCGTCGATATCGCCGCCAATGCCGAAAGCTGGGGGCTGAAGGTGTTGCGGGTGTCCACCATGGCCGAGTTCCGCGCGGCCTACGCCGAGGTCGTGGCCTACGACGGGCCGATCATGATCCATATCGAAACCAACCTGTATGGCCCCAACCCGCCCGGTTCCAGCTGGTGGGATGTACCGATCTCGGAAATCTCGCGGCTGGAATCCACCCAGCAGGCCCGGGCCTGGTACGAATCCAAGAAGGTTGATCAGCGGCACTATCTGAAGTGATCTCCGCATAGCCGGCAGTCCGCCGTCTGCTCCTTGTCGATAGCAGACGGCGGATCGCCTGGTGCCCACTGGAAAAGATCGCCGGATCTAACATCCTGCCTTGCCGCGGAGACAACGGGCAGATCACTGGGCTTTGTCGATCGGGCAGAATAGTGGCCATGTCGTCCAAATCTTCCGCGCTGCCTGATCCGCAACTGAGGGTTTCCCCGTCGGAGCGGGATGTGGCCACAAGTTTGCTCCGCGAGGCTGTCGTCTATGAGCGGCTGAGCTTCGACGAGCTGGAAGCGCGCCTACCCCAAGTGCTGTCTGCGACGACCCGTGGTGACCTCTATCAGGTGCTGATTGATGCGGTGCCGACCGCAACATTGGCTGAGCGATTTGACGACCTCCCCTCGGACTCCCAGGCCCCAGGTATGTCGTGGGAGCATCCACTGCTGCTTCGCAGCGATTGGACAGGGCTGCGTCGTATTGGGGAGTGGGATGTGCCGCCGTTCATCGAGGTGGTTACCTCGGGAATGGGCCCAGTTCACCTAGATTTCTGCCACGCGAAGGTTTTGTCCCGCGTCATCGACCTGGTTCTTACCGGCAATGGGAGCGTGGTCATCGTCGTCCCCCAGGGATGGGGTGTGGACCTCTCCCATGTCAATATCTCTGACGGCGGTATGGGGGCTCAGGCCAAATCGGCAGTGCCAACCCGGCCTATCAACCAAAACCCGCGCATCGTGATTAGCGGCACGACCTCAGGCGGGGTGAAGGTGCGGGAACCAAACAGGGCGGATCACCGTCGTCACCGCAAACTTCAGCTCAGAGCAATTGAGTCCCAGTGAGTTCGCGTTGGCGCGCTAGCCCCGCTGGGGGATAGCATATGGGGACTTCCCGGGACGTTCCCGGCAACGGTCGCTGCCCGTGCAGCGATAGAGATTGAAAGGCACACAGTGGGCTCTGTTATCAAGAAGCGTCGCAAGCGCATGGCCAAGAAGAAGCACCGCAAGCTGCTGAAGCGCACTCGTATTCAGCGTCGACGCGCTGGTAAGTGAGCTTCGTCCCGCCCGCTGAAGGCGGTGCGGGCCAACCCG
>JBHAEB010000119.1:0-26264 GCA_041855345.1 Arachnia sp.
AAGCTCTGCCACTGCCGCTAAAAACTCCGGAATCACATCGGGCCGCCTGACTGACAGCGGCGTGATTAAACGCCGAACCTCCCGCCAATCCTCGCCGTGGTCTAGCTGAAGGGCAGCCAACAGCGGGCCGAAGTCTGCGGGCGCAGTTTCGATTGGTCGCCACAGCAAGGTGAGTGATCCCTCGGCACGAAATTCCTCTACCGCGCGAATCCATTCAGCAGGCCAGGAATCAGGAATGGGATCGAGTGGAACGGGCTCGATCTCGGCTCCGAGCTCGGTCAAGATGTCCTGCCACCCTGGCTCTTCCTCGGCCCACAGTCGCATCGTGGCGATAGCCCGCTCACGTTCCTCGGCCGTCCAGGAGGCAGCTTGGGCGACGAACGCAGCGGCGGCGTCCTCATCCCAAGCCACCTGTCCTAAGCCGAAGGCGAGATTCTCGTGGCTACCACGCTCAGCCACCCAGTCAGGCAGCACAGCCGCACCCGCCTGCCCCACATCGGCCGCCTCGAATTCCGAAAGCCGACCGTAAACGGCTTCGTAGATCCCATAGCTGTCCAATGGATGGAGCGCCCACAACAGTGCCGTAATTCCCGCCACACCGGAGGTTGTGCTGAGTCCGTCAACGAGTTCCAGAAACCGCTCGATATCGCTCTGCTATGCCGCCTCATCGGCTGGGCTCAACGGCGGATCCTCATCTTGATGGATTCCGGCACCAAGGCGGTTCAACTCGGCTGCGAGCTGCGGATCAATCATGGCATGCCTCCTGGTTGAGTTCGTCGACGCCGCCTTCTCCGAAGACCTTGAGTCGTTGAGCGTTCAGCCTAGTACCCAACCCCAGGAAAACTCCCCTCGTCGAGGTTTCGACACCCTTGGCCCCAGCCGTCAACCGGCTTAGTTCGCAACAGAGTAGAACCGGCCCAGAAACTCCTCACGGAAGGCGTAGAACTCACCAGTGGCCAAGGTCTGACGCATCTGATCAACTAGGCGGATAGTGAAGCGTTCGTTGTGGATGGTCGCCAGCGTCGAGGCCAGCATCTCCTTTGCTTTGAACAGGTGGTGTAGATAGGCCCGGGTGTAGTGGCTGCAGGTGTAGCAGTCGCAGCCCTCCTCCAGCGGGATGAAGCTGCGACGGTGCCGTGCAGTGGTGACGTTGTAGCGTCCGTCGGCGGTGTAGATCGCGGCATTCCGGGCGACCCGCGACGGGTTCACACAGTCGAAGGTGTCAGCTCCGGCTTCAACAGCAGCAAAAAGGTCATCGGGTTCCGAGATCCCTAGGAGATGTCGGGGTTTCTGTTCTGGCAGTTCATCGACCATCCAGCCGATGATCTTGGCCAGGTTCTCCTTCTCCAAGGCCCCACCGAGGCCGAAACCATCAAAGCTCTGCCCATCGACCTCTAGTCCGGCCAGTCCCCGGGCAGCTTGACGTCGTAGATCCTCGTATTGGGCCCCTTGAATCACACCAAATAAGGCCTGGTAGGGCTTGTCTGCCCGCTGCTCGGTCAACCGACGGTGCTCAGCTAGACAACGCACCGCCCACCGGTGGGTGCGCTCCACCGATGCTTCCTGGTAACTGCGGGTGTTCATCAAGGTGGTCAGCTCGTCAAAAGCGAACATAATGTCGGCACCCAGTTCGTGCTGGATACGCATCGAGACTTCCGGGGTGAAGCGGTGTCTGCGCCCGTCAAGATGTGATTTAAAGGTCACCCCATCCTCGTCGACGTGCGCCATCCGGGTTTTACCCTCGGCAATCACGTCGTCACTACGAAGCCCCGCCTTGTCCATGGCCAGCACCTTCTTGAACCCGGCGCCAAGACTCATCACCTGGAACCCGCCAGAGTCGGTAAATGTGGGCCCCGACCAGTTCATGAACTGCCCCAGTCCCCCAGCCTCATCGACGAGATCCGAGCCGGGCTGTAGGTAAAGGTGATAGGCGTTGGCGAGCAGGGCCTGAGCCCCCAACTCCCGCATCGCCTCCGGTAGCACGGCCTTAACGCTTGCCTTGGTTCCAACCGGAATAAAGGCCGGGGTGCGGATAAGGCCGTGAGGGGTAGATATCACCCCCGTGCGGGCACGTTCTCCACAGCGGACTAGGTCAAAACCGAAATTCACCCCGCAAGGTTATCGCCCAGCAACACCCCAAGCTGTCCTAGCGCCACTGCCCCAGCCGTAGAGGTACGCAATACCCCGTCGCTGATACGCACCGGCTGGGCCCCAGTCACCTGGAAAGCATCAAGTTCTGCTGGGGTAATCCCGCCCTCGGGGCCGATAATCACTAGCACTTCTCCGGATTGCGGAAGCTGCACCCTCGCAATGGACTGCTCCGCCGATTCATGCAGGATCAGCGCACACGCTGCGGCCTCAATCCGGTCAATCACCTGCTTCGTGGTCACCGATGCCACCTCCGGGACCCGGAATCGGCGTGATTGCTTCGTTGCTTCCCTAGCCGTAGCGGCCCATCGTGCTAAGGACTTCGCGCCCCGCTCGCCCTGCCATCGGACGATGGATCTGGCTGCTTGCCAGGCTAGAATCTCAGCTACCCCTAGCTCGGTCATGGTCTCGACCGCTAGCTCCGAACGTTCCCCCTTGGCCAACGCCTGTACTGCAACGAGGCGATGGGGTCGTACCGGGCTGGTCAGTACCTGGGCCACAGTGACAACCATCCGCTGTGGCTCAGCCAGGGATACCAGCCCTCGCACTGCATGTCCGCAGCCATCGGCCACGATCACACTTTCTCCGACTGTGGTGCGTTTGACGGTCACAGCATGGCGGGCCTCAGCCCCAACCACCTCGACGCTGCCCCCGATGGCCACATCCCCCAGCGGCGCCAGGAAGAGGGCGTCGCTCACCCGAAGGTCTCCTTAAACCAGCCGCGCACACCTTTGGGGCCGGGGTGTTTCACCTCAACTTGGGTTTCTCCTCGCAGTTCAGCCAGTTGTCGCAGCAGTTCCCGCTGCTTGTCATCGATCTTGGTGGGGGTATCCACGATGAAGGTCACCCCCAAGTCCCCTCGTCCACCGCCACGCAGCCGCGGCACTCCTCGTGCCTTGATCGCGATCCGCGACCCGGACTGGGTGCCAGCAGGCACGTCAACCCGTAGGCTCCGGTCGGCGGCCTCAGCAGCCTCCCATTCCGCCTCTAAGGTGGCCAATTCGACGGTAGTACCCAAAGCAGCTGCGGTCATCGGCAACCTGATCACCGTCTCCAGGTTGTCGCCATCGCGCCGGAACCGGTCATGGTCGGCGACAGTCAACTCGACGTAGAGATCTCCTTGGGGTCCACCACCTGGCCCTACTTCCCCTTGATGTTCAAGATGGATTCGGATACCAGTCGAGACCCCGGGTGGGATTCGAACCGAGATCGTTCGGGTGCTTCGCACCCGCCCCTCACCGGAACACTCTCCGCATGGATTCGGGATGATGGTGCCGTAGCCATGGCAGACCGGGCAGCGTTGAGCTGTCCTCACATCACCGAAGAAACTACGCTGCACGGTCATGATTTCACCCTGACCGCGACAGTTCGTGCAGGTGACGGGCTGGGCTTCACTTTCGCTGCCCGCGCCGTGGCAGCTAGGACACCGAACCAGGGTGTCGATCGTGATGGGTTTGGTGCAGCCAAAAACCGCCTCGACGAATTCCAGCCGGGTCCGAACCAACGAGTCGGCTCCCTGCTGAGTTCGGGACCTGGGGCCGCGCCCGCTCTGAGTACCGAACATGGCATCCATGATGGTGGAGAAGTCGAATCCCTGGCCGAAGCCGCCAGCCGAGAACCCGCCACCGAAACCGCCAGCACCAGAGCGTCCCAGCGGATCGCCCCCACGGTCGTACACGGCACGTTTGTTGGTGTCGCTGAGCACCTCATAGGCCTCGCTCAGCTCTTTGAATTTCTCGGCGGCATCCTCACCCTGAGCCACATCGGGGTGCACCTTCATCGCTTGCCGACGATAGGCCTTCTTGATCTGCTCCGTCGTGGCGTCACGGTCAACGCCAAGGATGCCGTAGTAGTCCTTACTCATTTCAGCCTTCCGTCAGAATGCGACTCACATAGCGCGCGACCGCGCGTACCGAGGCGATAGTGGAGGGATAGTCCATACGGGTGGGGCCAACCACCCCAAGGGATGCGGCCTGATTGGGGCCTGCCTGGTAGGCCGAGGCCACCAGCGATGTGGATTGAAAACCCTCGGTGGTGTTTTCGGCACCGATTCGTACAGTCACGTCGTCAATGCTTGCTTCGTCGAGGAGCCGTAATAGCACGACCTTCTCCTCCAATGCCTCAAGGAGAGGACGCAGCCCCTGGGTGAATGACCCGCCAGCCAAATTTGGTACTCCAGCTACCAAAACCTGAGCGACGGGTTCTGCACCGAGTAGTTCCAAAGCGACGGTGAAGATGGGAGTCACTTCATGTCGTCGTGTCGACTCGAAATCGTCAAGGGAGCGCACGAGCTGGTCCGTGGCCTCAGCAACGGTTCGGCCCAGGGTCGCTTGACGCAGGCTCAGATTCGCGGCCTCGATCACCTCAGGCGCTAAGCCGGGTAACTCGATGATCCGCTGATCAACCCGCCCACTAGAACTGACCACGATCACCAATAGCCGCCCAGGGGCCAGTTGCACCAGTTCAGCGTGGGCGATGGTGCTGCGTTGGGCCAGCGGATATTGCACGATAGCGACCTGATGGGTTAGTTGCGCCAGCAGCCGCACCGTTCGCGCGATGAGATCATCAACATCCACGGCTCCGGCCATAAAGGCATTGATGGCTCGGCGTTCAGCCGCCGACAGCGGCTTGATGGTCGCCAGCCGATCCACAAATAGCCGATATCCCTTGTCCGTGGGGATACGTCCAGCGCTGGTGTGAGGTTGAGCGATGTAGCCTTCTTCCTCAAGTACAGCCATGTCATTGCGCACCGTCGCCGGGGAGACACCGAGCTGGTGCCGTTCCACTAGGGCTTTGGAACCGACCGGCTCCCGGGAGGCCACATAGTCGGTCACGATGGCGCGTAGCACTTGTAGTTTTCGATCGTCGAGCATCTTCACCTCCTTGGCACTCTCACCATGCGAGTGCCAGTGTAGAGCACTGGCGAAGGATCTGGGTGAGCCTAGACTGGGCAGCCATGAGCTACTCCCTCGGCCATTGGACCTCCATCGCTGCCCATACCGCTGTGGCGGTCTGCCAACCACACCAGGTCAATGTGGGCCTGGTTATGGGCACTGAGCGGGCCGCTTTGATCGATACAGGTTCGTCCCCACAGCAGGGACGTGACCTGCTAGCAGCAGCTGAGGACTTCGCCCAGGTACCTGTCACCCATGCGATCATCACCCATCCCCACCACGACCACTGGTTTGGGGCCGCCGGGATGCCTGGGGTGAGGGTCATGGCGCATGAGAATCTGGGCATTGACGTTGAAGAGGAGGTACTTGAGGCGGCATCGAGCATCGGCTTGACCCAGCTTCCGGTCGCAGATCGCACCTTCGCAATGGTGGCCGCCCTCGACCTGGGAGGGGTTCGGCTGGAAGCCCTCCACTTTGGAGCCGCCCACACCAACGCTGACCTGTTTGTCGTGGTTCCTGAGGATCAGGTCATCTTCATGGGTGATCTCATCGAATCCGCCGGCGACCCCCACATTGGTCCTAGCAGCGAGCTTTCATCCTGGTCGAAGGTACTCGATGCCGCGATTGGAGCCTCCCTAGCGCAGACCACATTTATTCCCGGTCATGGCGAGCCTGTGGACCGCGAGTTCTGCTTCAAACAGCGTTATGAGATCGCAATGGTGTATGGCAAGGCCCAGCAACTGCGAGCCAGCGGAGTCCCCCTTGAACAAGCCCTCGATATGGCGGACTGGCCCTTTAGTGAGGAGACGATGAGAGCTGCGTTGCCGCTCATCTATGCCACGCTCAGCGACGTGAAGCGTCAGCTTCCCCTGGTCTAGAAGTGAGCCGCCGGGATAGAGCCAGGCTGAGCGAATCTGGGCTGAGGCCCTCTCGGCCGTCGCAGGCTGCCCTTCACCTCGTGGTGGTGCGCGCTTATCCTGCTCTTCCCACCGGGATGCGACCCGAATGGCCTATTGCGGCGACGCGGCATTGGGTAGCGGCCAACACGACCGAACGAGATCAAGGATCTGGGGTGATGCTGCCCCGATGAGTCCTTGGTCGGGTGAGGCCACGGTATAGAGCTGTCCATCCAGGGTGCGAACCTCACCACCTAATTCGGTGATCATCAATGCTCCGGCCAGGTGATCCCAGGGTCGTGACTTGGTGTAGTTGACGAAGTCGAGTTCACCATGAAGAACCCGCGGATAATCAAATGCACAGGCGAATCGGGTGTTCACCACTGGTGACAGTACCCCGTCGCCGGTAAATCCGTGCAGATGCCTTTTGGATGTGGCTCCCAGCGGTGGTCGCTCCACCACGGTCCTAACCAGGGGTGCCCCGTTGAGGGTGACTCCTTGTCCGAGGACACCGACGTAAGCGCGTTGAGTTTGGGGTTGATAAATCCAGCCACGTGTGGCGGTGCCGTCACGTAGCTCAGCCACCATAACCCCATGCTCTATTCGCCCCTGGACGTAGTTCCTGGTGCCGTCGATGGGATCGATGACAAAGGCATGCGAGGCCGCAGCCAGGTCTTCGAGGAGTTCAGGATGCTCGAAGACGGATTCCTCCCCCACAACCAGAGCCTTCGGGAAGGCGGAGTTCAACTCCTTTTTGATGAAAGCTTCAGCCTCTCGGTCTGCGACGGTGACCAGTTCATTGGCGTTTCCCTTCGACATGACATCTACGCTGCCAAGGGAACGGAACCGCGGGGTGATGATGGCGGCGGCTGTCCGCTCCAGCAGGTTGGTGATGTCGTTGGTGTCCATAGAAACAACCCTAGTGGGACTCCTAGAACTGCGCTACGTGGTCCTGGGTAACGAAATCGATGAGCTGTTCCATACGCTGATTGAGCTGCGGCTCCAGGTCCCGCCAGGTGCGCACCCGGGCAAGCATCTCCTGCCAGGCCCGGGCGATATCAGCCTGGTCGGTGTGTGGCAGGCCAAGAGCCTTCAGCGTTCCCTTTTTAAAGTCCTGATTCATCGGAACCGTCGGCCAGGCCTTGCGGCCTATGCGCTCTGGTTTGATGGCCTGCCAGATATCGATGAACTCGTGCCCCGTGACCAAAACATAGTCGGCGTAGCCCGCCTGAGCGACCTGCTTGGCGATCCTGGACTCTTTGCTGCCCGGCACCAAGTGATCCACCAGTACCCCGAGTCGCCGCCCTGGTTCAGGGTTGAATTCCGCCACAATCCCGGGCAGATCGTCGATTCCTCCCAGATACTCGACGACAACCCCCACATGACGCAGATCTGCTCCCCAAATCTTTTCGACCAGTTCTGCGTCATGGCGGCCCTCGACATAGAGCCGCGACGGCAGCGCCACCTTCGCCTTCGTTGGTGACTCGCTGACCCGAGATCCCGAAGCGGTGTAGCGAACCTTATTCCCGGCTCCTCGCAGCGGGGCGCGCAATGCTACGGGCTGCCCTTCCAGTAGGAACCCGGGGCCAAAGGGAAAACTACGTCGTTTCCCCCGACGGTCCTCTAGGATCACGATGCCGTTTTCCCAGCCAACAACAGCCCCACAGAAATCGTCGACTTCCACCACGAGATCCATGGCCACTGGCACGTCACGGGTCTTTTTCAGATGGGCCTGCTGCCAACCGGGGGCCAGCACATCGCGGTATCGATCCATTCGGCCCAGCCTAGCCCGGAGCCCCCGATCAGCCGGGAAGACACGACCGGGGGTCGATGGATTGGCGGATCAGCGCAGCGAGATCCTACGGTTCCAGCTCCGGCTCATCCAAACCAGGAAAACCACCGTGATCACCACCATGGCCAGGATGATCCCAGCGGGGAAGTTCCGCTCGGAGAAGTTCCAGGTCGCGTCGATGATCCGCAGCCGCCAGCCGCCCGGAGCGTAATCCAGCCCGAAGGGCAGCGCAACCGAGGCTACGAGGGTCAGATTAACCAGAAGGTAGGTGATCGCCCACACCACAATGGGGCCACTGCTGCCGAGACTGGCCCATCTCGGGCCGCTGCCGATCGTCGCTGGGAAATAGAACCCTAGGAGATGGAACCACACCACGAATAGCACAAGGCCGAAGGCGATCACCCACTGCCACCACGGCATGATCTGGTGCATCGAGCCCAGGAAGCGCGTCAAGACCATCTCGAAGCTCGGACCATCGCCCTGGAAGACTGGCCCGCACACCCACAAGGTGAAGATCACCGCTATCAGAGCACACAGCACCGATAGCACGACAACCGAAACACTCCACAGGATACGTGCCGCCAAGATGGTTGATCCCCGAGCTGGAATGCTGTGAGTGAAATAGCCTTGCCTGCCCCAGCCGGTGCGCCAAAAATCGATAGCCATCACGATGTTGATCACAACGGGTATCCCAGCAGAGACCGCCACGGCCAGCAGGGCAGCAAACTGTGGAAGCCCCGGAATCGACAGCCTAGTTAGTCCGCAGGCTAGGACCACCACCAAGGTCGCGATGCCAAGACAGGCACCAAGCATTGGCGTGGTGCGTAATGCTTCATGCTTCATCAGCGCGCTGACCATGAGTAAACCTTCCTAAATAGTGCATCCATAGACAGTCCATGCTCAGCGCGCAGATCATCCACCTGACCACTGAGGATGACGCCTCCGTCACGCATCATGACTGCGGCATCCAGGATCGGTTCCAAATCGTGGATGAGGTGAGTGGAGATCAGCACGAGTGCATCGGATTCAAGGTTGCGCACGATGCCATCGAGGATGACCTCCCGTGCGGCAGGATCGACCCCAGAGATGGGCTCATCGAGTAGAAATACCCGCGCGTCGCGAGACATCGCCAACGCGATCTGGGCTTTCTCCCGCATGCCCTTGCTCATATGTTTGAGCTTCATATCGTCTTGAAGGCCGAAGAAGCCGATCATGTCCTTGGCTTTGTCGGTCTGGAAATCAGCGAAAAAGTCAGCGTAGAGCCGGATACATTGAGTCACAGTCGCTGTATCGGCCAGGAAGCTGGCATCTGGCAGGAAACTGACCACGGCTTTGCTCTTAGGTCCCAGGGCATGACCTGCGATCTGAACCTCGCCGCTGTGATCCTGCAAGACTCCCGCCAGAACCTTCAACAACGTGGTCTTTCCGCAACCGTTTTCTCCCAACAGCCCAACGATCTGGCCCCCATAGAGTTCCAGGTCGAGACCGTTTAGGGCACGGTTGCTCCCATAGGTCTTGGTGAGGCCGCGCACCACGATGAGCGGTGCGGCGTGGGCGCCGGTCATTGCTGCCACCTTTCTGTAATGAGGACGATTGCCTCGCTTTGAGTGAGCCCGAAACCTCGGGCTCGTTGGATGAATTCCGCTGCGGCGACGCTGGCTTGGTCGTGGCGCAGTTGGGTGATGCGGGCGGTATCGTCGGTGACGAATCGACCGACTGCCCGCTCGCTGCGCAGCAGCGAGTCGCGCTCCAGGTCCGCCAGGGTCCGTTGGACGGTGTTGGGATTAACCCGGAGCTCAGCTGCGAGTTCCCGCACACCTGGAATCTGAGCACCAGGGCTCCAGATGCCCACAACGATGCGGCGGGAAAACTCCTCGCGAAGCTGAAGCCAGATGGGTCGGCTTGCATCGAAGTCCATGACACCACTTCCGTGCTACTGTATTACGTACTTAATACAGTAGCACGGAAGCCTAACCTGGGCAACCACAGATACGACGGCGGCCCCTCAATTGAGGGGCCGCCGTCCTGTTACGGGTAATTACTCCTGGTCGAGTAGTGCCAGGGCTGCTTCCGTTTTAGCCTTAGCCTCAGTGATCTTTGCCTGATAGCCGGCGAGGTCACCGGCTCGCAACGCCTCATCGGCCGCGACAAAGAGGTCCATGCCCGCCTTCAACAGGGCAGCAGCCTCCGCCTGTGGATCGGTTACCGCCGGCGCCGCACTCTCCTCAGGTGTGCCTTCAACTGGCTGTTCCCCGGTATTGGCCCCTGCATCTCCTTGGAACACTTGGTCTAAGGCAGCCTGCAAGGTTTCACCAATACCGACATGCTCGCCGAAACGAACCACAACGAAACGTAACGCCGGATAGCCTCCCGAGGTTCCACTGATCTGGGTGTAGATGGGCTGCACATACATCAGGCCCCCGCCAACGGGCAGGGTGAGCAGATTGCCATAGATGGCCTTCGCATTGCCCTGACGATTGAACGGCAACAGCCTCTCGGCAACAGCTTCATTCGTAGAGATCGCGTTGAAGGTTTGACCTGGACCTGGGATCTGCTTGGCATCGGAGAGTTTGAGGGCACGCAATTTGCCATAGTGCTCGCTGGTCGCGTCGGCATTGACCGCAAGGTAGACAGATAGGTTCTCCCTGCCGCGCGGCACGAACACCGTGGTGTTGGAGTAATAGGCCTGCTCCTCCCCTGGCCACTTAATGGTCAGGAAATAGGGCGGTTCCTTGATCTGCGACTCCCCGCCGTTGACTGGGTCCGATGGCACTTCCCATATATCCGACTGCTGGAAGAAGGTATAGGGATCGGTGGTGTGGTAGAGCCCCATCATTTGCCGCTGTACCTTGAACAGGTCCTGCGGGTAGCGCAGATGCTCCATCAGCTCTGGGCTGATCTCAGATTTCGGTGTGATCAGTCCGGGATATACCTTCGACCAGGTGGCCAAAATGGGATCGGTTTCGTCCCAGCCATACAGGGTGACGGTGCCGTCATAGGCATCAACGGTGGCCTTGACCGAGTTGCGCACATAGTTCACCTGATTGCTGGCCGATGCCTCCGGCTGGGTGGTGCGAGTGTCGCGGGTGGCGGAGGTCCAGTCCACTCGGGTGGAGTTCGGATAGTTGGCCGATGTGGTGTAGGCATCGATGATCCACACGATCCTGCCATCGACAACACTCGGGTAGGGGTCGGAATCGACAGTGAGGAAGGGCGCCACTTCACGAACCCGATCCACCGGAACTCGATTGTTGAGCAGTCGAGATTCCGAGTTCACCCGCTCCGAGAGCATCAGGTTGATATCGCCATAGCGAACTGCGAAAGCTGCTTTGGTGAGGAAATTCCCGATCGGGATGCCACCTGTGCCCTGATAAGTGTATTTCGTTTCGGTATGCCCCTCACCCCCGCCTGGGGTGTCCAACTCCACCGGGTCGGCACCCTCTGGAGCACCTGCGATAACCCAGTGGGTGGATTGTTCCCCAAAGTAGATCCGGGGCTGCTCTTGGGTGATGAGACCCTCAGTCGGGATACCACCGGAGAAGAATGTCGGCTCCCCATTCGATTCTCGCCGGTTGCCGTAGGAGGCCACGAGCCCGTAACCGTGGGTGTAAACCGTGCGCATATTGTTCCAGGTGTTCCCCGCTTCAACCGCTGCGAGGTCCAACTCACGAGCCGCTACGACGGCGTCCGTCTCCCGCCCTTCGATGGTGTACCGGTCAACATCCAAGGCGCTCGGGAAACGGTAATAGCCGCGCACCTGCTGCAGTTGTTCGAAGGTTGGTGCGATGACCGCCGGATCCATCAATCGGATGGCGGGTAGCGCTTCAGCGTCGGCTCGTAGCTGACCGGCACTGACAGTTGTGACCGCCTCATAGTCGGAGATCTCGACCTCATTGATTCCGAAAGCTGATCGGGTGGCAGCCAGATTATGCTCGATCCACGGTCGTTCGAGGTCCGGTTCATTGGGTTTGACCACGAAACTGCGGATAGCCCACGGGTAGACCGTGGTCAGAATCATGGCCGAGACCACGAGCAGAGCCACTGCCACCCCAGGAATACTCCACTTGAGTTTCCACGCGTTGTAGCAACACAACCCTGCGCAGATCACGGCGATGGCAGCGATGATCAAGCTCGCCGGGATCTGGGCGGTGGCGGCGGTGTAGTTGACCCCAGTAAAGAGAGCGTTTTGCGTGGTCAGATAGCTATATCGGTCGAGGAAGGCAGATCCGCCATAGAGCAGCAGGGCGGTACCCAGCAGGATGGAAACCTGACGTTGCGCCCCGGTGCCCAGACCACGCCGATTCCCAGTGCCGCGGAAGGCAGCTGCATTCATCGCCCCGGTGAGGAAGTGCACTAGCAACGCCCCTACGAGACTAGCGATCACCACGAAGGAGACATACCCCAACACGAAACGCCACCAGGGAAGGTGGAAGACATAGAAGGATGCGTCCATCCCGAAAACGGCATCGGTGGTGCCGAATTCGGTGGCTCTAATCCAGGCCAGGAACAACTCAGGTTGGCTCGCCGCGACACCGCCACCCATGACTCCCAACACCAGGCTCGGCACCAGCATGATCAGCCGGGAACGCTGGTCGAGGTTATCTCGCAACTGGATCAACAATTCGGAATCCAGGTTGGTTCGACGCACTGGTGGGCGGAGTCGATAGGCCAGATTCAATGAGAAATAGATCCCGACACCCAGCAGAGCACCGAAGACCACGAACAGTCCGGCCCGGGTTGCCAACAAGGTGGTGAACACGGTCGTCGCGTCAACGCTGCGGAACCACAAGTAGTCGGTGTAGAACCGAGCAACGACCACGATCATCAGGACTAACACACCGAGGATGACGACGGTGAGCAGCAGCGGGCTGCGCCGCTGATCCAAGGTGACGTCCTCGCTCATGACGGCTCCTCCTTCAAGGTTGCCAGCAACGCATCGGCTAAGCCAGGAACCAGATCCTCGGCTCCCAGCAGATCTTCGGGGTTGTTGACCAGCCGGGCTAGTCCGTGGCGGGCACCATCACGCAATGCACCAACAACCACCCGCACATCGGTGCGTTCCGGATGTCCCATCACAAAGGCCACTGCCGCATCTGGGTCCTGTGGAATCTGGTCCTCGTACTGGGGAGGCAAGAAGGCGCGCTCCAAGGCCAGGGCGCAACCAGTGACGGTGGCCGGCCAGGACAATCTGGCCAACCGTTCAGACACATCTCCTGTCAGCTGGAAATCCTCCTGCTCAATGGCGGTCAGCGCATCCGCCGCGGTTGTACTAATGCGATCCCGCAGCTGTGGTTCAAGTTCCAACAATGTGGCGGTATCCACTAGCGCGAACAACCGAGCGGGTTGGTCCCAGCCTAATTGGCTGACATGCCTTTCAATATCGGCTAAGGCCGCAACAAGACGGCTCGGGTCTACCTCAGCCACAGGTGGGTACCTCCTGATTGGTTTGTCCTTCATTCATCAACTGAAGCGCAGCGATGGCATCCTGCAAGGTGTCCACAGGTACCAGCCGCACCGATGTTGCGAGATCCCCTACGTCCTCGCAGTTGGTTGTTGGAAGCAGGAAGACTGTTGCCCCTGCCGACTCGGCGCCCTTGATCTTCTCGCGCACGCCGCCGATACCCCCAACCTTGCCAGCCGCATCCATGGTGCCGGTTCCAGCTACGACACTTCCTTCTGCCAGGATGCCGTCGGTAATGCGGTCGTATACCGCTAGTGCAAACACCAGTCCTGCTGATGGACCCACAATAGAGCTGTCGATCCGATAGGTCACGCTGGGCGCATAGCGATATCCGATCGCGGGAACTATCCCAAGCATGGCGTTGCCGTTGGCATCTTGGCCGGCCGTGAAGGTCACTGCCTGGCTGGTGCCCTCTCGAAGTACCTGGACAGTGACTTCGGAATTCTTAGGCAGGGTTCCCAAGACCGTGCGCAGTTCCGCGACATTGGCTACCGGGGTGCCGTTGACCGCCTCAATAAGGTCTCCTGGTAAGAGGTGACCATTGGCTGGACCTTCGAGGTATACCTGGGATACCACCGGCATCTCGGTGACCGCCTGGCCAGCGGCACGCAGCGCAGCCACGGTCGCATTGCTGCGTGAGGTATCCATCGCAGCAACCGCCTCAGCTTGGACCTGTTCGTTGGAGACGCCGGCTGGGTAAATCACCTGACGAGGCAGGGCGTCGGAATCATCGGCGAGATGAGCTATCACCGCATCCAACAACGAAATACTGGCATCCACACGCGTCGTTGAGACTGTCGTCATCAGCAGTGAGGCATCGGGGTCGCTAGTGGTGACGCCGCTGACTTCGATCAACGGCCCCTCTGCGGTGCTGCCCAATACATCGACGGTCTGCCCGGGGCGCCAGGCCACAAAGGGAACAGGGATGAATACGAGGCCCGCTGCCAAGACCACGAATAAGGCGGCAGATACGATCGCCACAATATTGCGAGACACCGACCGCCCTCCTTCGCGTCGATGGACTTCAACGGAGCAACCCTACCAAGGCTGGCCGCAACGACCTCAGATCGCGGGACTTGGTGTCATGCGCTTCAATGGAAAACGACTCACCCACCTTGCGAGCGAAAGGCCCGGTGTTTATGACTACTCCCGGCGGGTTCGACTTCGAACAGATCAAACGCCTCCTCGAGCAGCTTGGCTTAGGTTCTGGAACTCAGGGACTTGATCTCAACGCCATGATGCAACAGTTGCAACGCATGCAAGGGGCGGGTATGCCCTTCACCCCTGCAGATCAAGATCCCGACGCTGCCTGGTTGACCACCGTCACCGCTGCCAAGCGGCTGGCCTCAGATACCGGCGGCGAGATCACGCTCACCAGTGACCAGCGGCTAGCCATCGTCGATGCCGAGAGGTTGGCCCAGTCCTGGCTGGATGCCGCAACTACCTTCCCTAACTCCGGGATTCCGCCCATTATCTCCACCCGAACCCAGTGGCTCGATGCCACCTCTTCGGGGTGGCGACGGCTGGTCACCCCGATCATGGAGGGTTTCGCTGATGCGCTACAGCGTGGCACGGAAGTCCAAGAGATGGCGGAGTTCGCTCAACTCCAACAGGCTATGGGGCCATGGCTTCGGACCTCAGTTGCACTGTTCTACCGAGAACGTCTCGGTAAGGTCCTTGCGGGGGTGGCCTGCGACACCCTGACCGGTTCGGAGCTTGGCATGAGTTTGGCCCCTAGCCGGGCGGTGACGCTGCTGCCGAGCAATATCAATGAATTCAGCCGAGACCTCGATCTGACCGAACGCGACATGCTGATCTATCTGTCGTTGCGGGAGGCTGCCCGGCAGCGGCTGTTCACCCAGGTCAGTTGGCTCCTGCCGCAGCTTGAGGCCCTGCTGGCCCACTTCGCCCGGGAGATCACCATCGATTTCGAGTCGATGTATTCAGACCTCGACTTCGGCAGTGAGGATTTCTCCCTCGAAGACATCGTCAAGGCCGGTGAACAGGTCCGCGGTTCATTCTTCAAACCAGCCACCACAGAGCTTCAACTTGAAATCCTGGGGCGCTTGGAGGTGCTGTTGGCTCTGATTGAGGGCTGGGTGGATTATGTGACGGGTCTGGCCGCGACCAGCTGGCTTCCTGGAATTGCGCAACTCCACGAAGTGATTCGTCGTCGACGCGCATCGGCCGGCCCCACTCGTGAGGTCTTCAAAGATCTGTTGGGGCTCGAAACCAGCCCGCGGTTGATTCGCGATGCCGAGAATCTTTGGGCTTCGTTGGATCATCGCTACTCCCCCGCACAACGCGACGCGGTCTGGCGCCACCCCGATCTATTGCCTACGGCGACTCACTTGGCCGATCCGCTGTCCTATGTGCATCCGGATCACCGCGACGAATCAGAGGGGGACTTGGACGCGGAACTACGTCGTCTTTTGGGTGGCTGATTCAGACCTGTTCCTGCTGTGATTTGACGTCACCCACACCGCAAGGGTTGACTTACTGGCGGTTCCACCTGGATCAGCGCGCAGGGGAAGGCACGTTGATCCAGGTGGAACTTTGTTTGCTAGGTGGGGTCCGCCATCCTCGTAGGGATATGCTCCGCCACCAGCGAAAGCACCTCATCGCCATATCGGTCGGCTTTGACGGTTCCGATACCACTGATGCTGAGTAGCTCCGTACGGTTGGTGGGAACCGCCTCCGCAACCGCTTGCAGGGTCGCGTCGGTGAAGATCACGAATGCCGGCTGTGACAGTTGGGTGGCTTTGGCTAACCGCCATGATTTCAAGGCTGCGAGAAGGTTCTCGTCATAGGGAACGACGCATTCCAGGTGGCGTCCCAGTTTGCGTTCCGCAGCCGTGCTCAATCTGCCTTGGCACACCTGGCAGGTTTTGGTGCGGGTGGTCTGTTTGGGGGTTGGTGTGGCGGTGTTGGGGATCAGCCCAGCGAGGAACCGGGAACGGGAACGAGAGCCCCGGATCGGGTTGGTGGGCCAGGAGATTCGCAGATGCTGGCGGGCCCGGGTGATGGCGACGTGCAGTAGTCTCCGCTCCTCGCTGAGGGCCGGTTCTGCTTGGCTCAGCGCGAAGGGCACGGATCCTTCTCTCACATTTATGACCGCCACGGCTTCCCATTCCAGCCCCTTCGATGCGTGCATCGTGGCCAAGGTGACCGCCCCCGTGGTTGGAGGGGTTTCGAGGGTGGCGCGCTCGGTGAGCCAGTCGCTGAGATCTGCTGCGTTCCAAGATTCGCGCTCAGCATCAGCATCACGAAGCATCTGGACCAGGGAGTTGATGGACTCCCAGCGTTCCCGTTGGGCCCCCATCCCAGAGGGAGCTTGTGGGCTCCACCGAATCGCTTGCACCACGGCATCCACTAGTGACATCGGCGTTGCATGAGGGTCCTGCTGGGCGCCGCGATGCAGCCGCATGGTCGCGTCACGGACCTCTGGCCGCTCCCAAAACCGGTCAGCGCCTTTGACGTGGTAGGGGATGCCGGCCAGGTCGAGGGCAGTTTCAATCACCGGAGACAGCGCATTGGTCCGGTACAGCACGGCACATTCGCGCCACGGCACCCCGTCGGCATGGCGCTGCTGCAGCCAGGCCACCACAGCCGCTGCCTCGTCCTCTTCGCTGCCCTCTGGATGGAAGCTGGGGGCGGGCCCGGCGGGCCGGGTGGGTTGCAGATCCGATGGGTGGCGGCGTGACCGAACCACACGGTTGGCCAGTTCGCAGATGGCCGGGTTGCTGCGATAGTTACGCACTAACCGGATCTGACTGGCGTGATGTTCTTGGGCAAAACCCAGCAGATATTCGGCTCGGGCCCCCGCGAAGCCGTGGATCGCTTGCTGCGGATCCCCCACCACACAGATATCGGGGCGCCCATCAACCCACAGTGATACCAGGCGATGCTGGATCGCGGAGACATCTTGGTACTCGTCGACCACGAAATGCCGGTAGGCCTGCCTGATCTGGTCGGCGATGGCAGGACGTTCAGTCATGAGCATCGCGGTGCACAACAAGATGTCGTCAAAATCGACCTGCCCCGATTGGCTTTTGTGTTTCTCGTAGGCCTCCAGCACCTGGGCGACACGTTGCGCCTCAATGCCTGCGACTTCGCGGTGAGTGGCTAACTCCGGATAGCTGTTTGGGGTCACGTTGCTGGACTTCGCCCACCCGATTTCGGTCATGAGATCTCGAACTTGAGCTGCCTCAACGGTTCCCAGCACCGTGGCGGCAGCCCGCGACACTAGCGCATATGGGTTCTCAACGAGGCTGGGGAATTCGCTACCGAAGGCTTGGGGCCAGAAATAGCGGCATTGGCTTAGGGCTGCAGCGTGGATGGTGCGTGCCGAGACCTTACGGACCCCCAGCTCAGCCAGCCGGGTCTTTAACTCTCCCGCGGCCCTGGTGGTGAAGGTGATGGCGAGGGTGGCTGGTGCGACATAGCGGCCTTCCGCCACCGCATAGGCCACCCGATGGGTGATGGCACGGGTCTTACCGGTGCCTGCTCCGGCCAACACCACAACGGGTTCATCCAAGCTGGTGGCCACCTGCCGCTGCTGCGGATCTAGGGCCGCCAGTATCGATTCACTCACAGCAGTCATTGAAACACCGCAGCGTTAAGAGTTTCGACCCGATCCCGGTCCGCCCGGAGCCAAAAGTAGGTTTCGGGGCTACCTGCGAAGGTTGAGATTGATGCTACGGCGTAGCGGCCACGCGATGATGTTGACAGGCGTCGGATGATTTGCACCGCGTTGAGTCGCAAACTGATGACTCGATCACCGACGAAGTGTCGCCGGATATAGACCAGGCCCCGATCCTCATCGACCATGAAGGATGCTCGCAGCCCACGCAGCAGGATCAACAGCACTAGGAAGGACACCGGTGCCGCCGCGACCACCCAGGGCAGCCACCCAAGCCAGTGACCGACCAATATCCCACCTGCTGGTACACCCACCAGCAGCAGCGCCCAGCCCAGCGAGGACCAGAATCGGTTGCGCTCCGGTAGTGGGGTATCGGCAGTGATGAATTGCGGAAAATAGGTTCTTCCTAGGTGAATCACCATGGGCAGCGGCATCGTCGGCAGCACCGTGTTGGTGGCCAGCTCCACTTCTGAGTCTCGGGTCAACACTCCAAGCCGGGCCCGGCCAAGCCAGGATTCGATGAGGTTACGTTCAACAACCACGCCACGCACCACCGCCGGGTCGATCCTGCGCTCCTTACGGTTGAATAGCCCGAAGCTGGAGACCAGGGTGGAGTCTTCCAACCGCACCGTGAAGTCGTAATAGGTGACCACCGTCGAAACGATTCCCACCACAATCCCGCCGATTAGCACAGCTGTAACCACCCCGGCCACTGGCAGCGCAGCCAAGACCCCACCGACCCGGTCAGTCAAGCCTGTTTCGTCAACCAACTCATAGACCGAATACAGGCCGGCTGCTCCCAATAGGATCACCTGGCCGCGAATCACCGCCATCACCATGAGTTCACCCAGGCTGGCTTGATACAGCTTGGTGCCAATGTCCTGTTCATGCACATTGTCGTGGGCTAGATAGGCCTGGATTTCGCTCAGTGTGACGGCATCGATCCCTGCCAGGTGAATCTTGGTGGACTCGTCACCGCCTTGACTCAAGGTGAGATCTTTAATGCCACATAGGCGATATATCAGCGGTTCAGCAACCTCAGTGGCCGTCACCGCATCCCAAGCGATGGTTCGGCGGCTGCGGCGCAACAGTCCGACATGATGTTCAAGACCGGAAGGAGAGATCTGATATCGCTGCGTGGCATAGGTGAACACCGGCTCCACCATGAACCCGACGATGATGGTCACAAATAGCCAATCCAACCATCCGAAGGCCTCGCCAGCTAGCAGCCGGAATCCAATCGGGATGCACAACACGATTACCTGGGGCAGATGACGCACGAGTTCGGCGACGACACTTCCGGGGTGCAGCCGCCTCATGAGTCAATCTTTCGGGAGCTGGATACGAGCACCAACTGGCGCAGCCGTTCGGCTTCCTCAGCTGTGATCGGCCCCACATCAACCGAACCAGAGGCCTGCTGGGCTTTGAAGGTGACCAGGGAATACAACCGCTGAATTGGCCCCTGGGATAGCTCAGTATGAAGAATCTGTGGCACAGCTGTTGTGATCTGACGGCTCACCAAGCGGCCTTGCGTCACGCTCAGTTCCAGGTCACTAATCCGGTAACGGTAATGCCGGTATCTCACCGCCAAGAAGGCCAGCTCCGCCAGCACAATCACCGCCCAGCCTGCCAACGGCAGCCACCACCAGATGGGCCAGCGAAACCAGAGCACACAGCCGGTGAGCACTCCCGCGACGATCCCCCAGGTCACTATGGCGGAGACCACCCAGTAGGACCGAGCGGATCTCGGCAAACAGTGGTCATGGTCCTGGTGGCCCAGCATCATCGTCCTTCCTCATCCCACAAGCCGACGGCGACACGGTACTAGGCTAGGGCCCAAACCGAAGGAGCCGATCATCGCCACTACGCACTGCACCATGGACAGTTGGCAAGGCCTTGTTGCTGAATTAGCCAACTGGTCTCGGGGCAGTAATGGGGTCTTTGAGTCCCCAATGATCCTGGTTCCACAAGAAACCACCGGGCGGCTTCTCAAACAGCAGCTAGCGGCGCAGCTAGGTATCTTTGCCGGGATAGATGTGATCTCCTTCGACTCCTGGATTGACCGATGCTATACCCAGCTGGGGGACCCTTCGCCCTGGCGTTCCCGAGGGCTAGAGCTAGCGGTGATGGAGGTGCTCAACGATCCTGAATTCCTCACCGACTATCCGATCGTGGCCCAGCATCTAGCGACGCCGTCTCGGCTGCGTTCATTGTCGAAACGGCTGGCTGGTTTACTGGCCGCCTATACCCGTGAGTCGATCACTGAACTGGCACCGTGGTTTTCCGATCCTCACGAGGCCTCGGAAGCTCTGCCAGAATCACTGGCCTGGCAGCCAGCATTGGCAGCTGGGGTGGCCCAGGTACTGGCCTTCGACCCGGTGGATGAGCATCTGCGTCTCATAGATGAACTCAGCAGCCGTCCGGGACCCCGCACCGCTGTGGTGATTACGACACCACTGCCGTTGGCCACCCAGCAGCTCCTTGCCGCACTGGGTGAGGCCAGTGATGTCACCGTATTCGAAGTGGTCGCCACCCAGGTTCCAGAATCCATAGCTTGGCTGGGCTCCCATACCCCAGTGCGTCAGGCTGAGGTGCTGCGCGATGAGCTGTGTCATCTGCTGCTGGCCAACCCAGAATTAGAGCCCCGAGATATTCTCATCGTGGTCCCCAATCTTGCACAGTGGTGGCCTGCGTTGTCGTTGACCTTCAGCGCTGTTAGCGAACCTGAGCATCCAGGTCGTGCACTCCGCCTGATGAGACCACCGGGGCTCACCGCCACCCAGCCCGTACTGCGAGTCCTCGCCGAAGCCACTCGGCTGCGGGATTCCCGGGCAACGGCCAGCCAGGTGCTGGAGTTACTCATGCTGGAGCCGATCCGTCATCGGTGGCGATTACCTGGTCGCGAGGAACTCGGCAATCTGCTGGAACGTGGCGGAATCCGCTGGGGATTGGACGCGGCACACCGCAGCCAGCATGGTCTATCCGGTGTAGTGACCAATACCTGGGCTCGAGGGTTAGATCGGTTGTTGGCTGCCATCGCCTTGGCTCCCGAGAATCCTGGGTTGGGTATCGGTCCGGCTGAGGGGGTGTCAACCTCGGAATTGGAGGTTATCGGGGCGGTCGCGGAACTACTATCCCGGTTGCGACACTACGCCGCAGCGGCCACCCCCACGACCATCCGAGGCTGGGTGGAGCGGGCGCGTCGCTTCATCGTCGAGACGATGGGGCTACCGCTATCCAAGGAGGCCCTGATCAGCGAGGCCTTAGTGTCCTTGAGTCGGCTGGAAACCGAATCCACCACCATGCTGAGTGCTGCCGATTTCGCATGGCTTGTTGATCATTACGCGAGCAGCCGGAAACTGAGACCTCAGGTGGGCAATGGGAACCTGACCGTTGTCGCTGAAGGAGACCTAGCTGGGGTGGGATTCCCTGTCGTTGTCCTGTTGGGGATCGGCGATGAATCCCATCTGCTGCCACCCGATGCGCTACCCACCATGCTGCCCGACCCTTTAACGAGCCGACATGCCCTCGTGGAAAGCTATGCTCGCGCCGCCCAGCATCTGGTGATGGTGCATCATTCAGGCCACGCCACGGCTACAGACCATCCTTCTATCCCCGAGGTAGTGACATCGCTGTGGCGCCGTCTAGGGATATCACCTCAACTTCACTTGTGTGCTGCCACTGCCGCCGCCCCGGAGGCCTTCGACGGGCCACGGCCAAGTTTCGACCAGGCTGGTTTCGTCGCTGCGACCAGTCATGAGCCTCCACTCAGTCTCGCGGAGCGACGGCGACGCGCAGCGTTGAGCCTGCCGACGGTGGCAACCTCTGCGCAGATCACCCTCGATGAACTCGTTCGATTTCTCAAAGATCCCGCAGTGGCCTTCTTAAATCAGCGAGCAGGGATCCGGCAACATCACGACCTGGATGCCGATGACTCGCTCACAGTTATACCCTCCGGCCTGGAGTCGTGGGCTATCCGTTCTCGGCTCATCGACGCGCTGCGCACCGGCAAGGATTTTTCGGAGGTGATCGCTGCCGAGGCCCGGCGAGAGGTGCTGCCTCGCGGCCGCCTGGGTGGTGCCTTGATCGAGGCTGAGGCCGAAACCATCAACCGGTTGTGGCAGGCCGCCAAGGATGATTGGGCAGCTCCGCGGCAGCAAATCCCAGTGGAGATCCCGGTTGCGGATATGACCTTGACTGGGCTGGTCCCTGTCCATGGTGATCGGATCGTGGTGGTCAGTGCCTCCGATCTCGGGGCCGCAGCCTTCGAACCGTGGGTGCAGCTATTGGCCTTGGCTGCTGTGGATCGTCCCACCTCAGCGACCATCCACTATCTTCATCGCCATTATGGCGAGCAGGTCCCTGCAGTGGCGGAATTCAGGCCACCTGCGGATCCAGGTGAGGCCTTACACTGGCTGGTCACTGCAGCCCGAGCCTCACGCTCGCGGCTGATTCCGGTACCACCAGGTCCTGCCCGCGTCCTGGTCGAAGGACTCGCCCATGGCGGCTTTGACCGCAACGTGTGGGAACTGCCCACCACGATGTGGGAGTCTCCGTGGCTGTGGCGATCTGCGGTGTGGGAACAGTTCTATGACGGTCCTGCCGCCCAACTGTTTGTGGACCAGCCGCTGCCAGCAGATCCCCAAGGGCCAAGCGAGTTCGGCGCTTTTGGAGGGTGGGCGCTGGCCCTACACAAGCCGCTGTGGGAGGCCTTGCGATGATTGCCTTTGATGTCACCGCGGAACTGCCGGGGGGCCCAACTCTGCTTGAGGCCAGCGCTGGAACCGGGAAAACCTGGACTATCTCGGCTTTAGCTGCCCGGTATATCGCCGAATTTGATATCCCAATCGAGAAGTTGCTCATCATCACCTTCAGCAATGCCGCTGCCGACGAGCTACGCAGCCGGGTGTTCTCCCGGTTGGTGAGTCTCGCTGCCCAAACCCAAGCCCTTATCTCGGGGCAGCAACCTGATACCGGTACCGATCCGGTGGCTATTCATCTAGCGGCTATGCCTCGCCCTCACCGATTCGTTGAACGATTACAGCGCGCCCACGCTGATTTCGGTCGCGCCACCATCGCGACGATCCATTCCTTCTGCCAGGCTCAACTCAGCCAGCTTGGGATTCTTGGAGACTGGAATGGCGAGGATCAGGTGGTTGCGGATATGAGCACCCTCATCGAGGACACCGTCCACGATGAATATCTCGCACGATTCCTCCATGACCGATTCCCCCCGGCTGATATCAAACGCTCCCTGCGCTTGGCCACGGCCGCGGCCAACACCTCCTTGCCACTGCGGGGGAATCGGCCAGAGATTCTCGACTACATTCACGGGGTTCGTGAAAGATTCCATGATCGTCGTGAAGCCTTGGGGGTCGTGAGTTTCGACGATCTACCTGGGCGCCTGGACCGGCTCACGCAGCACAGTCCGCAGGCCTGTCAGGCTCTCCGTGATCGGTTTCCGGTTGTCCTGGTCGATGAATTTCAAGATACCGACCCCGCGCAGTGGGCGATCTTGAAGCGCGTGTTTGTCACCCCAGGCGAGATCATCATCCTCATCGGCGACCCCAAACAATCCATCTATGGGTTCCGCAGCGCCGACCTGGCTTGCTATAGCGAGGCGAAACAGCTGATCTGCCAGCAAGCCACATTGGTGACGAACTATCGCAGCGAACCTGGGGTGACGGCTGGGGTCGCTGAGCTATTCGGGAATGTCGAATTGGGTTGGGATACCCAGCTTTATCCGGTAGCAACCAGCTACCCGGAACACTCCCCCACCCTTAGATTCAGCTTCCCCATCTCGGCTCGGCTGTGGCTGCGCACTGTTCCGGAGGCAGCCGGCAACGGCAGCGACCAGTTGATCTGCGATGACGTCGTGACCTGCGTCACCACCTTGCTCAACACCGGCTCAATCCATCAACTTGGGCAGGAACACCCAGTAACACCTAGCGATATCGCCATACTGACTCGCACCCGTGATCGGGGTCTGGCCCTCGTTGCGGCCCTGAGGGCTGCTGGCATCCCGGCCTCCTGGCAGCAACCAACCAGCTGCTTGGAATCCCCGGCTTTGGAGCAGTGGTGCAGCGTCCTAGCCGCTATCGCCGAGCCGACGCGTGACCGGGTCATGGCTGCGGCCTTTGGGGATCTTTTGGGGGTCGCAGCCACCGATGTGCTGGCCAAAGATGAGGAGGCGGCCGCATCCCAGCGAGTCCACCAGCTTGCCCACCGCTATGCCGTTGGTGGATTGGAAGCGGTGATTGTCGAGTTACTGGCCGGGCTGGCCACCCACCTCAACGACACCACAGACGGGCCGAAGCGGTACGAGGAGCTGATCCAGCTCGGTGAGTACCTATTGAGCATCGAGGCCGCTGACCCGGAGCAGGCCATCGCTGCTCTGCGTCGAGCCGTCGATTTACCGCCTGGGCCCAGACCACCAACCAATGCGGTTCATGTGTCAACGATGCACTCAGCCAAGGGCCTGGAATTTCCCATCGTTCTACTGCCCCAAGTCAGCGTGACCGACCTCAACCTCAACAGCCCCATCGTCTATGTGGAGGAATCTGGGCAGCGGGTTCTCTATGTTGGGGATAGACCAGGATATCGCGACAAGGTGACCCAACAGGCCCGGGCGCAGGCCCGTCAAGAGGAACTGCGGCTCCTCTATGTGGGCCTCACCCGGGCTAAGCATCTGAGCGTGGCCTGGCATGCCATGAGTCGCCGGGCTGCTGCTGGGCCATTGACCGCGTTACTGGCTAGGGATCGACACAACCCGCAATTAGCTCCCGAATACCGCCAGCTACCTCATCGGCTCCCCTTCGATCCGCAACTGGTTCATATCTCCCCGGCAACCGGGCGCCCCACCGAGTTGATACGCAGGCAAGAGTCGCAGCCACGACAGCTTCGATTAGCCAGCTTTGACCGCGGCATCGACACGGCTTGGCGCCGTACCTCCTATTCCGGATTGACCCTAGGGCTCCATGACAGCGCACCCGATGAGCCCGAGGTGGAGTGGATGGAGGATCATCTCGAGGCCAACGCCACCCTGGCCTCGCCGATGAATGGGCTACCAGGGGGTACTCGGTTTGGAACCTTGGTGCATGAGATCTTGGAGGCCGTCGACTGGACCCGTCCTGGGCACCTCGATGAGATCGTGGCAGCCCGAGCAGCAATCTTTGGGCTTGACTCGACGCTAACGGCACAGCTGACCGCTGCCATGCACGGGGTCCTGACCACGCCCTTAGGTGGTCTGGATGAGTCTTCCCTCAGCGACATTCCCATATCTTCTCGGCTACCGGAACTGGACTTTGATCTGCCGTTGGGTGGTGTGTCACGGGCCACGGTCGCCGATCTCGCAGCGGCCATGGCCGCGCACCTGCCCCACACCGACCCGTTGGTCAACTACCCGCAACGGTTAGCGGCCACAGAGGCTGCAGCCACCACCTTGGCTGGTTTTCTCACCGGTTCGATCGATGCAGTCTTCCAGGTTCAGCGAGGATTCATCGTGGTCGACTACAAGACGAATCGGTTACCCACTGGGCCGGATCAAGAGTTGAGCGTGGGCCATTACACACCAGCTGCGATGGCTGAGGCGATGATGCAGGCCCATTATCCGCTGCAAGCCCTGCTGTACTGCGCTGCCTTGCACCGCTACCTCGGCTGGCGGCTGCCCAGCTACGATCCGTTACGCCACTTGGGGGGTGTCGGTTACCTTTTCGTGAGAGGGATGGCTGGCCCGGAAACACCGGTGATTGGTGGTGGCCGTTGTGGGGTTTTCGAGTGGTATCCGCCAGCGGAGTTAATTGTGGAAGTTTCATCGATCTTGGCGGGGCATCATGGTTGAGATTCCGATCGCGGCCACTGGGCGGCTTCGGCAATTTGCCGAGGCGGGTTTGATCAGCCTCGCTGATTTCCACGTCGCCCGGAGAATGGCTGGATTGGCGGGAGAACAGAGCGAAGATGTGATCCTGGCATGTGCCTTGGCTGTTCGGGAACTGCGACTGGGATCGGTATGCCTGGATCTCAGCACTGCGCCCCAGTTGGTGGTGCCCACCAGCATTGACGACGGTTCCACTGCCGAATCCTTGGCTGTGGATTGGCCGGAGCCGCAGCCGTGGCTGGCGGCGGTTGCGGCTTCCCCTGCGGTAGCTGATGCCCAGCAAACCGACCGACCATTTCGGCTCATCGGCGATCTGCTGTATCTCGACCGTTACTACTGCGAGGAACACAGCCTGGCGCAGCGACTGCGACACCGCAGCGCCTTGCCTGCCAGTCCAGTGCCCCCGCTCGCTGCAGCCCCAGGCATGACACCCGACACCAGCCAAGATGAGGCGATCCGCGCGGCTGCTCGTGCCCGAACCAGTGTGATCACTGGCGGCCCGGGTTCGGGTAAAACCACCGTCGTCGCACGAATCATCGACACCCTCAGCGCGCA
>JBHAEB010000120.1:0-4500 GCA_041855345.1 Arachnia sp.
CACTTCGGCCTACGAGGGCCGCCAGCCCCGTCACGACAACGAGGTAGCCATCGGAACGCGCGTGGCCGACATCACGGGAGCCGGGATTGGTGACACCATAGTGATTGAGTCCCAAGGCCAAAGCCGAGACTTTCTCGTCGTAGGGTTGCTGCAGGGAGCCCGACAGCTGGGAATGTTTGCCGACTTGACCTATGACGGGGTGCGTCGGATAGTTCCGGAGTACGAACCGACAGGGCTGTGGGTGATAGGGGAGCGCGGGGAGTCATCGGGGGAGCTGCGCAACCGGGTCGCCGAGGTGACTCCCAGCGGCACGGTCGCAGATATGGCGCAGTCGCTGGCCGCTGAGGCGCGCCCGTACTCGGACATAATGCTCGGCCTCATCGCGACCATAATCACCCTGACAGTGGCGACGACGGTGCTTGTCACCGGGGTAGTGATTACCACCCAGATCCGCCAACAAGCGCGCGATTTCGGAGTGCTCAAGGCCCTCGGGTTCACCTCTTCCCAGTTGCGCCGCCAGATTCTGGCGGGACTATTCCCGTCACTGCTGGTTGGTGCCGTCCTCGGTGGGGTCGCTGGCTGGTTCGCCCTCTCACCGGGTTTCGGGGCGTTGCTAGCCCCAGTAGGGTTCCGCAAGGTGGACCTCAACGTTGAACCGTGGATGATTATGTCGATGGTGGCTGGGGTAGTTTTGCTGGGAATGCTGGTGGCTTGGGGCACCTCGGCGCGGGTCAACCGTATCTCCGCCTACGCCCTCATCACCGAGTAGATCTGGGGCAGGTGGAGGGGTAACCCCCTCACCGCTCCCGGGGTAGGGGGTCACCAGGGGGTGTGAGTGAGGGGGTCTGTGATGATTCGCACCGGGAGGTCGAAGGCCTGCTCGACGATGGCGGCGGTGATCACCTCCTCGGGTTTGCTGTGGGTCAGGATCATTCCACCGCGCATGACCAGGATCTGGTCGGCGTAGCGGCAGGCCTGGTTGAGGTCGTGCAGGACGGCCACGATGCTGGTTCCCAGCTCGGAGTTCAACTCGCGGCACAGCTCCAGGACCCCCACTTGGTGGGCCAGATCCCGGTAGGTGGTCTCCTCGAACACCGGATGCTGGGGGTGGTAGGTCGCAGAGTTGGCCTGCGCGGTCAGCTCGCCCGGTGCCGCGGTGGACGCTCTGGTTGCGGTCACTTGATGGTCGCGGAAACGGTGTCCATAACGAAACCTGCCGCTGTGTGGCCAGCGTTGAAGAAGAAGGGATCGTCATCTACCTGCACCGCTTGGTTGGAGGTCACCGCGCCCAGAGTTGGCCACAGAACATGGAGGTCAGATCGCTGAAATCCCCGCCCTGAACCCCGTAGCGGATCCAATCCGCATCGGCCTGGCCGAGTTGTTTCTCAAAGATGTCGATCGAGGTGTCATCGCTAAAGGTCTGGCTTTGTGGACTCGCGATACCCATGTCCACCAGGACTGAGCCGCCAAAGGAGATGGCGCCATCACGCGAGTGCGGTCGCCGTTCTTGCGCAGCAACGAAACCGTGGCGGTGGTGCCAAGACCCTGACCTGCGGCCGTGGCGTCGGCGTGGAAGGTGTCCAGCCAGGTTTGCGTCGTGTCAGGCTTGCTCAAAGCATCGGCCAGCAACAGGAAGTCCTGTTTCCAGTATTGTCCAGTTCCTTGGGCGGCCACCATCAAGGGATATCTGTGGTTCGCGGCGGGAATGGTTGACCTCATCGCTAAGCGGATGCGAGCTGATCAGGGTCCAGCCTTTCGTCATTCCCGGCGGCAAGCAATAGTTCGGCCATCGCGTAGTGATCCACAGTGGGTGACTTCGATATGCTCGGCAGCAGCGCCAGGCAGGTTGTGGAATCAGCTGCCCGGACTGTTGGCAAGAAATCTTGGATGATGCGCCAACTCTGCCAGCCTGGTCCCTCAACTGCGTCGGCGGCTACTTGAATAGCCTGCAATGCGGGTCTGGCTGGGTGGCCTGGAAAGAGTTGGAGGGCTGTGGCGGACTCGGCCGTGCTCCACGAGGTGGGGTGTGAAGCGGAGGCGAAGCTGTAGGTAGGCTGAGCATGGCGAAAATAGCCGGGTTCGTCGCCCACCACATGCACATCCGGCTATGCCGCTGCGTCGGGAACAAGAGCTGCTGGACTATGAGGATGATCGTGCCCGGCGGTGAGAATTGCGGCCACCGTGGTGTCAACCCCGTGAATCGGTAGCTGACAGTCGCTGGCAGTGAAGTCAGGAACGTCGATGATGTGGCTGAGGGCGACCGCGACATCGAGAGCGGAGGCGGCGAGGTGTGAGTCAGTGTAGGTCCTGACCCGTTGCGTGAGCACCTCCCACGATAGGCCTAAACCCTGGGGCTGGGAGTCGACAACAGGCAGGGAATCTCGCCAAGTGAGCCATGAATTTCCTTCACGTGGGCGCTAGCGAGGTGTGTGAGGCGGGTGTGGTGTTCCCAGCCGTCGTCATCCCAGTCGTAGTCCGCGCAGCCTAGGGCACGAATCAGCGGGGTTTAGGACCAGTGCTTAAGGTAAGGGGTCTGGAACTGGCGGCGGATCGCGCGGGCCACGGCTTCGGAACCCCGATGCCACGCGCACGACACCAGGCAGGCAAGTACCCGTTCGGCTTGTTCTAGGCCGGATGGGCCCCGATCAAGTTGATGTAACAGATTGTCGAGCTCCTCCTCGCCTGGGCTTAGGGCGTCGACCGATGTGATATCGCATCGGCCCAGCGGCCGTGAGGTGAACGCCATAATCCGATCGGTGCTGAGGCGGGCTCGTGTCGGCTCCAATGCTGAGGCACCTGAGTCACCAAGAAAATCGAGGCTGCATCCTGGCCGCTACTGGTGCCCTTCACGCTGTTACTGATCATGCTGAGAACTTCCAACACTCGGCGACGGGGCCGACGCTCGCTTCGGGGAAGCGCAGCGATGGCCACATCAGTGAGTTCGTCCTCAGCCAGCTCCGGGCGAAGAAGAAGATCTAGGAGGCAACCCAAGACTGCTCCGTGAGCTTGAGGAAGGGCAGCTATAAGCGCGGCCCGTTGGCGGTCTAGTCGTAGTCCCAGGCTATCCGCCTATGCTAGAGCGGCATGCTGAGCGTTTCCGTTGTCTCCCCGGGCAACGACACCAATGAGAATGCGGGCGACGACTCCGTCATCAAACTCGCCAGCCCGGCGTAGTACATCAACAGCCTCTAAGATATCCGTGCCGTCGTTGTCCCACCGATGGCGCTGGACCCGCAGGGTATTCCGAACAGTGCGGGCCTGCATGAAGGTCTTTGCCCAGTTGGTGCCGACGCGGGGAAGCCCAGTTTCCCTGAGCCAAGCTTCCTCTTGGGAAACAGCAGGACGTCATCTAATTCCGAGAACCTACCAATCGTCGGCTTTAACTGACTATTTCCTGCCTAGCCCAATCAAGGATATCGACAACAACTTGCTGCCGAACCTCGTTGCGGGAGCCGGTGAAAGCGAAGGGCCGGGCGAGAGTTCTCCCGCAGGGCAGAGCAAGAGCTATGAATCCGGTTCCAGCGGGGTGTTTCCCCAGGGGGCCGGGCCCAGCGACACCGGTAGTAGCGAGGCCGAGGTCAGCGTTGATGAGTGTCACGGCGCCTAGTGCCATCTGCCGTGCTACTTCGATGTGCACGCTGCTGTGGCTAGCTAGTAGTTCTTCGTCGACGCCGAGCAGACGACACTTGACGGCTGGATGGTAGGCAACGACCCCACCCAGCAGGACCTCGGAGGCGCCGCTGACATTGGCAAGCGTCGCGCTAACCAAGCCTGCGGTGAGGCTTTCGGCAGTGGCAACGGTGTACCGGAAGCGTCGGAGTTCTGCAATGAGGGCGGCAGCCGCGAAGCTTTCATTCACCGCTGCCTTCCTTTCGCGTTGGTTGTTCTTGACTGATCGGCCTTAGCCTCGATCCGCTGACCTGATCGTTATCTACCAGCGTCATCGCGCCAGCACATCACGATCGGGCCAGCGAATCGAGGGATAGGAGGACGTGGACTAGGAGGTAGGTCTTACTCCTCGCCGCCTGCGGGACGAGCCCCTAGTTCCTCATCGAGGCGTAGCAGACCGTTGCCGTCTTCACCGATCAACTTGATGCGGCCGATGATGCCGGAGACGGTGGCTTCCTCCTCAAGCTGCTCGTCGACGAACCAGTTCAGCAGCGGGAAGGCATCGATGTCGCCGGCAGCCGAGGCCTTGCGGTAGAGGTTGCGGATAGCCTCCGAGACCTTCTGCTCATGGGCCAGCGAAGCTTCGAAGGCTTCGAGCACGGTGCTGGCATGGCCAGCCTGGGCGTGGATTTCGCCGATCAGCGGGGTGGCGTTGCGATCCAGCATGTGTTCGATGAATTTATCGGCGTGGACCTCTTCCTCCGCGGCCTGAGCTTTAAACCAGCTCGCGATACCCGGCAGGTCGAGGGCGGCCATATCGATGGACAGCTGCCGATACACCACGGCAGCAGTGAGTTCGAGGGTGACTTGCTCGTTGAAGGCGTTCTTGAG
>JBHAEB010000121.1:0-3853 GCA_041855345.1 Arachnia sp.
CTCGCCAAGGACCACGGGGTGAAGGTGGCCCTCGAACTCCACCCGCAAAACATCGTGTTCAACGCCCGCGACATCCGCAAGCTGGTGGAGTTGACCGGCGCCACCCACGTCGGCGTCGAACTCGACGCCTCCCACCTGTTCTGGCAGCAGGCCGACCCCGTCGCAGTGGCCCGCGATCTTGGCCCGCTGATCTTCCACGCCGCCGCCAAGGACGTGCGGGTCAACCACGAGCACGCCAAACTCAACGGCGTCCTCGACAACGGATTCCGACGGCTCAGCCCCGAAGAGCCGCGCACCAACCTCGGCGGCGACGAGTGGGCCAACGAGTGGCCCAAGGACTCGTCGTGGGACTTCGTAGCCCTAGGAAAGGGCCACGACACTGCCTACTGGACCGAATTTATCCGCGCCCTCTATGAGATCGACCCCGAGATGTGTCTCAACATCGAACACGAGGACACCGAACTCGGTCGCATCGAAGGCCTCGAAGTGGCCGCCGCCGTGCTCAAGGATGCCTGGGCGGCGTTCCAGGGTTGATGCCAAGGCTAGGAGTTTCGCCATGTCCACTGCCCAATCAGATAATCCGCGCGCGTGTGTCAACGACCTGGTTGCCACCACCCCGCCCGCCTGACCCCGCCGTTCGGTCGGCTTCGTAGCCCTCATCGCGACGCTGGGTTCCCTGCTGTTCGGCTACGACACGGGGGTCATCTCTGGGGCGCTGCCCTACATGCTGATGCCCGATGGGGCCTGCGGCCTCCAACTCAATCCGGTGGAGGAGGGCTTCGTCGGCGGCACCCTGCTGTGGGGCTGCGCAGCAGGGGCCCTGATCGGCGGTCAGCTATCGGACCGTTACGGCCGGCGACATAACATCTTGCTGCTGGCCGCGGTCTTCTTTGTCGGCGCCGTCGGTTGTGCTCTGGCACCCAATATTTGGGTGCTCTACATCGCACGCTTCGTCCTCGGGTTAGCGGTGGGCGGCGCCTCCGCCACCGTCCCGGTCTACCTGTCCGAAACCGCGCCGCAACGTATCCGCGGCACCCTCGTCGGCATCGACCAGTTGATGATCGTCACCGGTCAGCTGCTGGCCTTCGGTATGAATGCGCTGCTGGCCAATGTCATGGGTGGACCTGAGGCCATCGTGTCCAGCGTCAAGCCGGGCACCACCATCGTCGTCGACGGTGCGGAGGTCACCGTCGAGGTGGGCCAACAGTACTCGTGGGATGCCCTGTCTGCGGTGGCCGACGTGATCACCGTCGAGGCCGGCAACGGCGACACCTGGCGCTACATGCTAGTGCTGTGCTCCATCCCCGCAGTCGCGCTGTGGATCGGGATGCGGATGATGCCCGAGTCCTCGCGCTGGCACGCCGCTAACTCCCGGTTCGTCGAGGCGATCGCCAACCTCAAGCGGGTACGCACCGACAAGGATGACATTGCGGGCGAACTCACCGAGATGATCGAGGCCAACGAACGGGAATCCTCGCAGGTCAAATGGTCCCTGGGTCGGATCCTCACCACCCGTTGGACCCGCCGAATCCTGATCATCGGCTGCTTAATCGGCATCTTCAACCAGACCACCGGGGTCAACACGATGATGTACTACGCGCCAAAGGTGCTGCAGACCGCCGGCTTCGGCACCCAGGCCGCGATCACCCTCAACGTGTTCACCGGGGTGGCCTCCGTCATCGGATCCGCCTTTGGCCTGTGGCTGCTAGCACGTTTCACCCGAAGACAAGTGTTGATTGGCGGCACCATCGGGCTAACGGTGATGCTGTGGGCGATGACTGCGGTCTTCTTCTTCGGAATCAACCCGTATCTCGACGATCAGGGCAATATCTCCGCAGCCATGCCGGGCTTCGTGCCCTACCTGGTGGTCGCGGTGATCTTCGTCTACATGCTCTTCATGCAAGCGGGTAATGCCCCTGCCACCTGGGTGATCATGGCCGAGCTGTTCCCGTCGAAGATGCGCGGGGTGGCCATGGGGGCGGCGGTGCTGTGCATCTGGGTGGTCAACGCGATCATCACCTCCAATTTCCCCTCCATGATGAGTTTCTTGGGTCCAGTCACCACCTATCTGATATTCGCCGTGGTCAACGTGGGGGCCGTGGCCTATATGGTGCGACGAGTGCCCGAGACCAAGTTCATGTCCCTAGAAGAGCTGGAAAGCGACTTCGAGCAACGCTACCGGTGAACCAACGCTTCTAGTGGCGTCGGCCCGCGGATCCTCGCCTTTGGCCCGAGGATCCGCGGCCTTTCATGCCTCGCCTCGGCCCGCAGGCTGCTGGCGGATATGCCGGGGTGATCCTCGATGCGGCCAACGACGGCCCGGTAGATCGCGGCTGCGGTGACCCGTCTCAGCTGTGGTGCCTGTGGCGGCACGGCCACCGATGTGATCGGCGGCAAGCGGCGCCCGTGTCGGCTGGGGCGCCTGTCTGGATTGAGGCAAACTACTCCCAGCTGGAACGCGGGGCCCGGGTCAGCTGGGGCGCCTGGCTTTGGACGACGGTGATCGCGCCCTGAGGGTTTCACTGGCTTTCGCCTATATCGCCCCGCTCTTCGTCGAGAACCCGTAAACCTGGGGTTGGTCTAGAGGATGTCGTGCGGACGGTTGTTATCCCGCGGCGTAGCCATTCCTCACCCGCGGAGGAGGCCTATTGCGGGCCAGATGTCGGCCGGGGAGGGATTCACCCACGGCGCCGATGGCATCAACCCCACGGCCCCATCACTGACCAGAATGGTCCTGGCCTCCCCAGAATGATGTTCCCAGACTTGGGGCGTCGGCAGGGCGCGGAAAATGTGGTGGGCAGGGTCCGCCTCGATCGCGTGTAACCGTAGACTGCGGGGGGTGAGTGACGATCGACTACCTAGGCTCCGTGTTGGTGATACAGAGCGCGACGAAGTGCTGAATTTGCTTCAGGAGGCGTTTATTGCTGGGCGCCTGGATGTTGACGAATACGAGGCGCGGCAGGAGAAATGTATGGCCGCCCGTTACCGTGAAGACCTCGCCCTCGTCGTCTCCGATCTGCCCGAAGGCCAGTCTTGGATGGCTGTTTCACCGCAACCCCCAGCAACCTCGACGGCGTATCCCGTAGTGAGCTCGGAATCGACCGCATCCTCGGATTTTGCCTTCATGAGCGGCAAGGATCTGTATTTCGACGCGAACTGTCGCCAGTTCAGCAGTTTCGCGATGTGGGGAGGCCACAACATCCATCTGGCGGCTGCGCTCGGCCCTGGGACAGTTGTGGAGCTCCAGCTCTCCTCGGTCATGGGAGGCTACAACGTCTATGTGCCTGAGGGAGTCAACGTCATCGACAAGACCACCTGCATCATGGCTGGGGTCAATACTGACCGGAAAGCCAGGGGCGACGGATCCCAGGGAACACTCGTGCTGCGTGGTTTCCACCTCATGGGTGGGGTCAACGTCAAGGCTGAATGAGAACGCAACCTGGCGGAGTCGGCCAGTGTCGAAGACCGATCATCGCAGTCGCTGCGCCTGGTTCCATGGCCCGGCGGCCAGGATCCCGACCATCGGGGCTGCCGCAATCGTGGCGGGTCCTGTCCCTACCAGCGACCAACCCGCGTCACCTGCACTTGGTGACGAACTCGGAACATCGGCCACGGGGCGCTCAGCCATGTCAGGCCCGGCGGCCAGGACCCCGACCATCGGGGCTGCCTAACCGGGGATGGGGGAGGGTAAACCCGGAAAGAACCCGGGTTGAGTCGCGGTGACTCAACTTTATGTTGCTACCTGGGTTGTCCTGTGGCATAGTTGAGTGTGCCCCGCTCAAGGGGTATCGATCCTGAATCAGACGCGCATTCGCACAACAATGAGGAGATACACATGGCCCGTGCAGTAGGC
>JBHAEB010000122.1:0-7041 GCA_041855345.1 Arachnia sp.
AGACGATAGGGCTCACAGCTGCTCCATCGTCGCCCACAGGGTGTAGTCCTGCATCGCCAATACATCGCGTTCCATGGCCTCTCGGTTGCCCATCGACACCACCGCTTTGCCCTCGGTGTGGACCTTGAGCATCAACTCCTCGGCCTTGGCCAAGGGGTAGTGGAAATACTCGCAAAACACATGGGTGACATAGTCCATGAGGTTGACGGGGTCATCCCAGACGATGGTCACCCACGCTTGCTCACCCTGTTCTTGGGGTGCCTCAAGCAACGCGACATTGCCGGACTCCTCGACGGCAGGGGCTGTGGTGGGGGGCACCGGGTCCATGCGGCCATCCTACTGACTGGTGAAAACCGCCCGCACCACTACCCTAGAGGCCATGACAACGGCGCTGCTGACCGACCACTACGAACTAACCATGGTGCAGGCGGCCATGGATGCGGGAACCGCCGAGCGGCGCTCCCTGTTTGACCTGTTTACCCGACGCCTCCCCGATGGCCGACGCTATGGCGTCGTCGCAGGGCTGGGTAGGGCCCTTGAAGCCATAGCCGATTTCCGTTTCGATGAGGAGACCCTGGAGTTCCTGTTACAGCGTCGCATCATCCGTGACAATCTGGCCGAGTGGCTCGCCAGCTATCGATTCAGTGGCGATATCTGGGGTTATCCCGAGGGCGAGATTTATTTCCCTGGATCTCCGGTGTTATCGGTGGAGGGCACCTTCGCTGAAGCCTGCATCCTGGAGACGCTCCTGCTGAGCATCTACAACCACGACTCCGCGATCGCTGCGGCCGCCTCGCGGATGACCGCCATGGCTGAGGGTCGGCCCTGCGCCGAGATGGGTTCCCGACGCACCCATGAGTGGGCTGCTGTTGGGGCCGCTCGCGCCGCCTATCTCGCGGGTTTTTCCGCCACCTCAAATCTGGAGGCCGGTCGCCGCTATGGGATTCCCACTATGGGTACCGCTGCCCACTCCTTCACGCTGCTACATGACTCTGAGGAGGACGCCTTCCGCGCTCAGCTTGGCGCCCTCGGGGTCGGTACCACGCTGTTGGTCGACACCTACGATGTTGAGGCCGCCATCCGGTTGGGGGTCGAGTTGACCGAGGGCAAGCTGGGGGCGATTCGTCTCGATTCTGGGGACTTGGCGATCGTGGCCCGCACGGCTCGGGACCTGTTGGATGATTTGGGGGCGACGAATACCCGCATCACTGTCACCTCAGACCTTGATGAATGGCAGATCGCGGCCCTGCGTGGGGCCCCCGTCGATGGTTTCGGGGTGGGCACCTCCTTGGTCACTGGCTCCGGCCATCCCACCTGCGGTTTCGTTTACAAACTGGTGTCTCGGGGTGATAGCACCGAACCGGATGCACGGATGGTCCCAGTAGGTAAGAAATCAAAGGGGAAGAACACCCTTGGCGGCCGGAAGTTCGCCATGCGTCGACGTGACGCCCACGGCCGGGCCGAGGCGGAGGTCATCGGTTTGGGTGCAGCACCCACCAACGACGGCAATGACCGCAATCTCTTGGTTGACATCATGCGCGACGGAGAATTGGTCTACAACGCCACCCTCGAGGATGCCCGCGAACGCCACCGCAGCTCGCTGGCAGAGTTGCCCATGTCGGCGCTGCGGATCAGCAAGGGTGATCCCGCTATCGAAACCATCATCTTGGACTCGACGGGTTCCCAAACCACCAACCCCTATCAGGCAGCTCCCAGACCAACGAATCTCTAGTGCCATGAACCGCCCCTCCACTAAGCCTGGGGCGGTTCAGAACAACAGTGAAGGAACCAACCGGTCCGATGAGGAGTATTCGGAACTGCGAGTCATCGCGGAGCAGTTGCCAGCTGGGATCCCCGGCAGGTGGCCCAGGAAGATCGGCCGGTTTTAAGAAGATCGCCACTCAGATTCTCGCCCAAGTAAATCGGCTCGCCCCGACACACTCACTACCTGCCCAGGCTCTTGAGAACACGCCGTGATGCAAGATGCAGGATGCCGTCCGTGATGCTTACCTCGCCCATGCCAAGGCCCGTGGGGTGTGGGAGGGCAAAGCGATCATCATGTCTGGCGCTTCCGGAGTCGACAAAGGCCGAGGTGTCGCGACCGCGGAAACAAGGAGTATCCAATAAACGGTGTAAGTGGCGGCTTCAGCAGGTGGGCGCTGGCCGCGAACATGAAGGCAGCAAACCAGCTGTTTACCGGAAGAAACGGTGTTCCCCACAAGCGTGCGGTCAGTGAAGGCGCCTACAGGGTATGTGGCAGGGGGCCGTCCGACGCCTGTGGGGTCCAACGCCCACCACCAGATGCAACGTCTTCAACGCGGTCTGCTCGTTGTGGGGAGTGTCCCGGAGCCTTCGCTGTCCTACGGAACTGAATAGCCTCAAACAGTTCATTAGCCGTCGAGGAGGACCTCCCGAATTTCCTGGAAGCCGCTGTCGAAACTCACATCAATGATGTGGTCATCGAAATCGGCCTCCAAGTAGGTCAGCTTTATTGGGTCGAGGTCACGCAGCGCCTCAGGGGGATTGCCCAGTAGGTACACCCAGGCAGGACCTAGTCCAGCCTGTACCTGAGCAGCCGTAATGCCCCATTCCGGTGGATACCAAGCCGCGATCTGTTCGCTGATCTGCGGCAACATATCGGAATATCGCGTTACAACCAGGGTGAACATCTCAATGTCCCGAGAACATGCCTCATCGGTGAAGGTTTTGAAGACATGGCCATTCCAGAGGAGGCTGCGGTAGCCATCGGCGTCTGGCGCCTGCTGGAGCAGCTGTTGCCAAGCAGTACTCACTTCAGCCGGAACGGCCGGGCAGCGCCAGCGACTATGAAGCCGATGCCGATGAGCAACATGAGCACCACCAAGAACCCGCCTTCCTGGGAGTTCGAAGTAAAGGGGCTGCTGAACAGGTCGGAGAGCTGGCTGCCGCCGAGCACGAGCATGAGTCCAAAGGCCACCTGAACTACGCCCATCCCGATCTCATAGGCCCAGGCAGCAGTGGATGCCGGTGGCTTCGGTGCGGTGCTGGGTGGCGGGACCGGTGTGGGGGGATAGCGGAATTGGGATTGGGGTACACCTTGGCCATTGGGCATCTCAGTCATAGAAACCTCTCACAGCTAGCTCTGTGCCCCTCATCCTAGACCGAACCAGCGACAGGCCGTGGGGTTTTCAGCGATGATCCCTCGCCCCCTCAAGATCCAGGTCATGTCGTCGTGGTGGAGTGGTGCGGGGATCTGGATGATCCCTCGACGACATAGGTGGTGCCGACGGTGGCGACCAGCCCAAGGTCGAGTGGTGCGGGGATCTGGATGATCCCTCGACGCTCAAGGTCTGGGTACCGGGTCAGGCTCTGGAGGCTCACCGCCCTCTCGTCAACAATCACCTTCTGGAATGGGCCACCAGGCAGCAGCCCACATGGCGTCCCGAGTATGCCTGGAACCTGGCCTAGACCAGAGCATCCGATGACAGCAGCCCACATGGCACCCGAAGTACGCGACTATCACTCCCCTACTCCACACCGCGGTGGGAACCTCCGGACTGCCAAGGTGGACTATGTAAACACCCCGTAAGGTGCTGCCCCAGTGAATCGCTTGCTGCGACTCACCAGCAGCCCACCTTACGGGGTGTGATCGTTAACCCTGATTAGGACTCGTTGGCTAGGACCTCGATCCCTTCAGTTCCGTAGATTTCCAACACGAATTCATTCATGATGCGTTGCTGCTGGGATTCTGCCACCTCCAGCGATGCGGAACTATCGGCCACCGATTCAGCGCCCTTTGCGCCTGGGACAGGCTGCCAAGGATCATTGAGGTTTTCACCGTAATACTCGGCTTTGTCATTGAGCGGCAACCAGGACTCATAGACGCTGGTATCCCCCGGCAACGGCTTGGCCTGAACCACGGTGATATCAGCGGGCATCACACCCTTATTGAGGAAATCAAGGATTGGGCGGTCAACGTTCTCCTGCCTATACGGGAACAATGCATGCGATCCTTCGTTGTCGATAGCGATGAAGGACGTATTCGGCAGGTGCAGACCGGTGCGGAGCCCGCCATCCCAGCCAGTGGCGCTGTCGAGTTCACTATGCAACACGATGGTCTTGGGGAAATCCTCAGTCGGCCGAGGCATGCTCAGATCAGTGGTCCAGAAAGTGCAGGGAGTTACAGATACCTGACCTAAGGCAGCCACAAATGGGAATTGCTCCTGGTAACGGGCCACTCGCTGCTCCACGGCAGCCAGATCCTGGTCCCACTGTCCGTCTTGGCAAAGGATGGGGAAGAAGACATTTTTGGTGGTTGCGGTCTGGGTCCCAGTCGCGGGTTCAAGCTTGGCCAGCACCTCGGCTTGGCTGATGGCATCCTCAACAACAGGGCTAGACTCGACCGAATTCAGCAGGCCCAGAGCATCAGCGGCAGGGTTACCAGAAGGAGTTGGCACGGTGGCAAGCTGACCGGCCGCCACAACGATCTTCACAAAGGTCGCGATGTTGACAAACTGTTCATTCCGGTAAAGTGAAATGTTGGATTTAGTCAGCGTAAACAGCGCGCGAAGCACCTGCGGATCAAGCGCTGCCTGGCCCTTCAGATAGGCGCGGTAGATCGCTAGCGGATCCTCCCCCAACCCGAATTGATCGTCATGCCGGGCAATCCAGTTCATGAGGTGCTCGTAGAACAGCCGATTTCGCGCCTTGGCCTGCAACGGCTGGAAGGTTGCTTCCAAAGAGGATGCTGTGACATTGGTTGCCGAGTCCAAGATCATGGCCTCAGTATTGGCTCCAAAGACAGAGCCATACCAGGCCCCCAACCAGGTTCCGTAGGAGTAACCCAGGTAGCTCAGCTTCTCGACACCCAACAGATGGCGAATGAAATCCATGTCATAGGCGGTCTGTTCGGTGTTGATCAACCGCATATCCGGGTTACTGCCGCAGGTCTCAGCCATTGCCTTTTCAATTGCGTAGGGCTGGCTGGCGTCATAGGTGAAGGTGCATTCCACCGTCGATGACTGCCCAACACCGCGCGGGTCAAACCCGATGAGGGTATGGGTGGCTGCCAACTCGGGGGCTCGTGCATTTAGAACCCCACTCATCCTCACCCCGGGTTCTCCAGGACCGCCGGGGTTAATGAACAAGGTCCCAACATGGTTCTCGCTGGTGGTGTCGGTGTTCCCAGACCGCGAGATAGCGATCTGGAAGGTCTGACCGTTTGCGGCGTTATGCCAGTCGCGCGGGACTGTCACCGTCGCGCATTCCATGGTGTTTTGGAGCTGGGCTGCCTCCGCTGCATTACTAAACGTGCAGGGGCCCCATTCGATCTGCTGGTTGGCCAGTGCCCCGGCCAGGGCAGCGGTATCGGGGGTGGAACTGGGTGGAGCTGCGGTGGCCACGATGCCGCTCAAGAACAGGGCGGTGCTCAGGGTCACGATTGCCGAGGTTCGCAACGTCATAAATCTCCTAGGGGTGTACCAATGGTTATGCGGCCCCCCAAGACGGCGATCGCACACTCCCCCAGGACTACCTGACATAGCACCCTACGAGCGACGCATCACCTGCTGACAAGCCACTCTAAGCAAACTCTCAGGACAACACAACTGACTCAGCGTCGTCCGAATGGTCAACCACCCAGCGGCTCAGCCGCCGTATCTTGTCGGTGCGCTCGGGCACAATAGGGCACGTGGTTGAGCTGTTTGGGGTCCGGCATCATTCGCCGGCTGCGGCGCGTTTGGTGGCGCAGCGGATCCACGACGCCCCACCCGCCGCTGTGCTCATCGAGGGCCCCACCGAGTACAACGCGCACCTCGATGAACTCATGCTCGATCACGAGCTGCCGATCATGATCTACTCCTGGGCGCCGCTGTTCCCCGACGCCCAACCAGATAAGCCCGAGTGGGGTGCGCGTCGCGGCAGTTTCTATCCACTCACTAGCTACTGCCCGGAATGGGTGGCGCTGCGCACCGCACATCAGCGGGGGGTGCCGGTGGAGTTCATGGATCTACCCTGGCTGGCTATCGCTGACACTGCCGTCGCGGAAAACCGCTACGCCGAAGCCGAAACCACCCAGGAGATAGTGGAACGACTCAACGCTGAATTCGGGGTAGATGACCTAGCCAGCCTCATCGACGAGCTGATCGAGATCGATCCGTCGCTGAGCCTGGACAGCTACCGGAAGCGGATGGAGCTGTTGGGGTCGCTGTTACGCGGCACCCCCGACTCAGAAACAGAGGCCAGGGAAGCCCATATGGCCTACCGAATCGATCAGGCCCGGCAGCGCTACGGCGACGATCTGCTGGTGGTGTGCGGGGCCGCCCATCTGGAGGGGCTCCGCGATCGGCTGGCCGTGACCGTCGATCCGGTCACCCCGTGGCAGCCGCCTAGCGACGACGAACGTTACGGAATCTCGTTGACCCCCACCTCCTATGCTGCCTTGGATGCCCTCGACGGCTACGACGCAGGGCAACCCAATCCAGGCTTCTATGATCGCCTGCACCACGACCGTCTCGAAGGCCGCTTGGATACCAGCGAACACCTACTCGGTACCGTAGTCACGGCCCTACGACAGGCCAAGCAAGTACTGACTCCCGCAGACCTGATCGCGGTCCACACCACTGCTGGGGCGCTGGCCCAGCTACGAGGCCACGCCCAGATCTGGCGCACCGATCTCGTCGAGGGCATCGCCACTGCCTTGGTCAAAGACGAGGGCGGGGCCGATCATCCGCTGCTAGCCAAGGTCCATGAGGCGCTGCGTGGGAATCAGGTGGGCAGACTCGCCGCCGGCACTCGGCAGCCCCCGCTGACGGTGGAATTGCGCGCCGAATTGGAGTCCCTGAAGCTGGTTCCCACCCCTGTCGCCCGCACCGAAACGGCAGATCTCACCGACGATGTGGGGCTGCTGCGTTCCCGGTTGCTACACAGTTTAAAGGTGCTGGAGGTCCCCGGGTTTCAGCTAACCCAAACCGCCGATGACGACGGCATCGAGCGTTGGCTGTTGACCTGGTCCCCCGCCTATGAAGGCGCATTGGTGGAGGCAGCCCGGTTCGGCGGCACCAG
>JBHAEB010000123.1:0-23953 GCA_041855345.1 Arachnia sp.
GGTGGGGGTCTCCCGACAAATCGCGGACCTGAAGTCGCGTCTTCAACGTACCGATCCCACCCAGGACTCCGACGTCTATGCGGCGATGTTCCAGCAACTGACCACACTGGAACTATCCCGAAAGGCCCTGGCGGAGTTGCCAGGGGAATGAGCTAAGCAGCTACGACTCGGCATTGGTCGCCCGATAGCAACCGCCGGGCCCGATGCAGTGCCCGCTCCTCGAAGCGTTTGATTGTTGTTGCCGAGACCCCTAGCCGCGCTCCCACCTGGGAACGGGGCACAGCTTTGGTGCCGATCCCGAACCGGAGTTTGAGTATCAGACCGTCAGTGCCCAGTAGGTCGAGGAATGCCAATGAGGGCTGCTCGACCCGCTCATAGCCTGGCTCCTGGGCGGTAGCCGAGCTGGGGGCATCGTCCAGGGGGACGGTGGTGATGAAGTGTCTGGACCCGTCGGTTCCACGTCGAGAATCAACGAGCCCGCAGCGGGTCGTGGCGGCTCGGGCGATGTGCCGGGTGAGCCAGTCGTGGACGAAGGTAGACAATCGATTGCCTCGTCGATAGTCAAACCGTCGCATCGCCTCGCCCAGGGCCAAGCACCCTTCTTGGAATAGTTCATCGACAGGGGTTTGTTGACGATAGGCGGCTGCCAGCGCGACCTTCATGACTAACCGTAGGTTGCTGAGATAGAGCTGCTGCCAAGCCTGCCGCCCGGCGGCGACGACGGCTTCCAGCTGCTCGAGCTGATGGTGGTGAGGGGGATGGGCCAGCAGGTGTTCGGCATAGACTCCAGCCTCGATGGCCACAGCCAATTCTGTTTCTTCATGGGGCTCCAATAATGGAGCAGACAACATCAACGGTGAATTCTCCATGGGCTCACGTTGCCACCTGAATGGGTGACGCACCATAGCTGGTGGGTCAACAGACAACACTGAGCAATGAAGAGACAACACCTTGGGGGGTTGGGACAACACCTGCGTCGCCTTGGGCACAATGGGAGCCATGGCTTTTCGCTCTCCGGCTATGCCCCATCGTGCTGAACTGTTGACATTGCTGGGATCACACACCCGGATCTTGAGCTGGGCAGCAGGCTCCGAGGGTGAGGTGGTGGCTGCGACAGTCTCGTCATTGGCTGCCTACCGTGAGGGGGAATGGCAGGTATGGGGTTGGGATACGGTGATGAGCGGCGGGTGGAGTACCGAGAAGAAGGTGCTCCGCTGGGAAACCGTCGGCCAACAGCACAGCTGCGAGTTGGTGGACCCTAAAGAATTGCCTGGAGTATTCCGAGAGCGGGTGCAAGCGTCCACGGTGATGACGGTGAGTCACGATCTGCCCACCGGCGCGGTCGAGTTGGTGGCACGGCGCAGCCTCGGTCCTGATGGTGCGGTGACCTGGCTAGCCCGAGCCTCAGGTGGGGCCAGCCTGGAGGACCCTACGACCGCTGCCTTCGTCGTCGAGCAGACCGATCTACTGCGGGCTGAGTATGGCCTTTAGCGGCAGGCAGTAGGGTGGTCGATGTGGACATTTTGTTTATCCGCCATGCTGAATCCACGAATAATCGGGCATGGGCTTTGGCTCCCGGTACTGCGGAGCGGGTCCCCGACCCAGGACTCACGGATCTGGGTGTGGCCCAAGCCCAGGCCTTAGCGGACTGGTTGCCAGGATTCACCCCCCGCCCCACTCATTTCTTCGCCTCGCCTTTTCGTCGGACCTTGTTGACCGCCGCTCCACTGGCCGAAGCATTGGACATGTCGGTGACGGTGAAAACTGAGTTGATGGAGCGCAGCGGACCGTATATTGGAGACTTCGCTGAGCAGCGATGGCATCCCGGATCGCCGGTGAGTGAACTCGCCGCCATCTCGCCTCGTTTCACCTTCCCGCCAGAGGCGACCGAAGCCGGATGGTGGCAGGGTCCCTTCGAGGATCGTGACCAGGCCTGTGCCAGGGCTGAGTCCTTGGTGAGGTGGCTGCGTGAGGGATTCGAGGCTGATGCTTGCATCATCTTGGTGAGTCATGGGGCGATCGGGTCACTGTTCAGCACCGCACTGTTCTGCCCTGACGAGCTGTCTCGACACTCGGCCCAAGTAGTAGGGGAGACCTCTAGCTGGTTTGTGCTCGATAACAGCTCGGTGTCATGGTTCCGGCTGTACGGTCAAGATACCGAGCTGCGCGCCTTCAACCGGGTAGATCACCTTGTCAAGGCGGGATTGACCAGCGCCACGCAGCTGCAGCCCAGCTGATTTGGTTAGCTGAGATCTGCTCTGCTAGAGTTTCTGCTCGCGTGGTTAGCCACCAATCCCTGGTAGCTCAATTGGCAGAGCATTCGACTGTTAATCGAAGGGTTACTGGTTCGAGTCCAGTCCGGGGAGCTTGATCGCCCTGCTGCATGGCAGGGCGTTTTTTCATCCCCAATCTATCCCTGCTGATTCAGTGGCCAGCCCTAGCAGGGTTCCCGTGTAGGGTCCGGCAGCTGGCTATGGCAGGGCCGCGATGGTTGTCGTGCGAAGCTGAATTGCTGCCTTGACCGATGGCATGACTTCTTTCGTTAACCCCGAATCCACCTTTGCTGGCCGATAGGCCAATAAAGGTGGTGCTGTGTCTTATACACGGTTATTATGAACCGTCGCTGTGTGCCTCCAATGAGGCAGTGGATGAGGGGAAGATGATGGCCAAACCCTGGCAGAGGATATGGGCTCGCGCTGCGATCGGATCGCTCACCATCGGAGCGTTGTTATCCGGGGTGACTCCGGTACCGGCATCAGCAGCCACCACAGTTGGTGTTGCCGCTGCAATTACTGCTGATGGCACCCCCGAATGGGAACCAAGCCCGGACGGTAACCCCAACGCCACCGATGGCTACGATGCAGGAGCCTCGAATGGGGTGGTTCGGGTCAACGACACTGTGACTTACCGCTTTGACTACAACGCTAACAGCACCACCACACCGGCAACGAATGTCACCATCACGGTCGAGTTCCCCAAGGGGGTCTACCTATCTGAGCTGCCAGGTCAGTGCAAGGGGGCAGGATCGAGCCTGAACCCCACCACGATGCCCGCTCCGAGTCTTCCGATTTCCGCCAACGCCCTGGATTCGATGCCGCAGCAGGTGCTGGTGTGCAATCTGGGGACCGCCAGCGACACGAATGTCAGCTCCGAGTTCTCGGTTACCCCCAAGGTCAGCAGTCTGGTGCCTGATGCCACCGCGCTGCAGCTTCAGCGGGTGAGTATCGCAGCCGATGGCGTCGCCGAGGTTCAGGCCCCGAATCTGCCGAGCGTGACCGCATCTGCTCGACTGAAATGGGATATTTCGAAAAACAGCGTTGCCCTTAAGGAAGACAGCGGATATCGCTACGGCCCAGTGGCTGAAAGCTGCCGGTGGGATGCTTCCCGGGTATGTCTGGGAACGATGTACACCGCCTTGATCTATGCCCCAGCTGGGGGAAAGGGAGCGATGCCGGCCATCGGCGACATCACCTTCACCGATGACCTCAGCCCGCAAGCCCTCTATGGGGATCGGCTGACTGCCAGCCAGATCGCCACGATGAACGCTGATCTCGATAAATTCGGGGCCCGGGTGAGCATTGCTGATGGTTTTTACAGCGCTCCGGCTCCCTCCATCGGTTTTCGCGGCAGCACCGAGAAGAACTCGGTGCGTAACTCCGGTCAGGTAACCGTCAACCAGGCAGGTCCGGGGCAGGTGGCGAATTTCACGGTGCGCGGTGCCGATACCTCCTTGCTGACCTACCCGTCACAGGTGATGTACCCGGCTGGGCAGGCCCTGCCCAGCTCCAATGCTTATGCGGTATCGGTTTCCTTCCGGGTCCAAGTCCCTGTCGAAACGGTCAAAGAGTTCGGTACATACTCCAGCAACACCTGGACTCTGCGCACCAAGAACTCCTATACCGCCTTCCACACCAGCGGTTTCGCGGCCGACGATGTCCAAACCATCACTGATCAACAGCAGTGGAACGATTACCGCACCACCAGCCCGGTGGCCAGCATCGGCGTGGGATTCAGCAAGTATTTTGCTGCCGTTCCTGGGTCTGCGGGCAATATGACCGCATCCCAGTTCAACCCCAGCGATAGCGCCATGGGTGAGGGTCCGCCCGGGGGTGCGACCTTCCGTTCCGGTGGCATCACCGTGGGGGAGGGACAAGACGTCCAAACCCAGATCCTGGTAGTGGGCACCAACCCCACCTTGCCTGGGGATGTCAGCTTCGTCGCCTGTGACGCCTGGGACAACACTCGACTCTACCTTGAACAACGCAATTCACCAGGAACCGCAGACAACCTGCCATCCCGATTCCAGAAGATCCCCAGCAATGGCCAAGCTGTGTGGGTCAGCGGCTACAACAATGCCAATGTCAATGGCCGCCCGGACTGGGCAACCCGCGCCGACCAGGTGCCTGCGTTGACTGTGGAGTATTCACCAACCCCAGGCGGTTCGGGGGCAAGCTCAGAGTGTGGCGACGACACTGGCCCGTGGTACAGCAGCCCAGATCAGGTGCCTGGCAATGATCCGGACCTGGCCCAGCGCCAGGTCTACACGGGGGTCGCCAGGGTTAGGGTCCACGGTGTTTTGCCGGCCCCCGTGGCCACCTCGGATGTCGTCGGTGCCGGGGTGCGCATCATGATCGGGATCTCCCATGAGGTAGCTGACACCGATCACCCGGCTGGTGACATTCTGCCGAACTGGGCCGCCGTCAAGCGGGTCAATCTTGAGAATCTCGATATGTCTCAGGTGCTGGCCTATAACACCACATGGGGGCGTAGCGGATATGTTCCGCAAACCCACACTGGTGCTGCTGGCGACCGTTTGATTAAGGCGAATTCCCAAGTCCGAGTAACCAAGCAGGTGCGTAAGGGCACAACAGGGGAGTTCAGCGACACCCCACCACGGGTCATCGGCTCCGATGGGGATACAGCCGGCGACACCGTCCAATTCAAACTGGCCCCCTCCTTGACCTCCGGGGCACAAACCCCTGGGGTCTTGCAGGACGTATGGCTGGAGGATTGCCTGCCGATCAGTCAGGAATTCGTCGAGGCCTCCATCGCCCCTGATGTCATCGCGAAGGGGTATCTGCCCACTGATGCAAAACGCGCGGCCTGTGATGCCGGTGAAACCTATCTGCGATGGGTATTCCAGGACCACGAGGTTAACCAGGCCATGGACGAGATCATCGTCACCACCACGACCTCGGGTTCGGTAGTGAGCGGGGACTACATCAACGACGTCGTCGTATGGGCCACTGATGACCAATCCCCGGTGGCCCAACGCACTGACACCGCTGGGGTCCAAGTCACCAACGAGGCCCGGATGAAGCTCGAAGAGGTCCGGCTCACCCCTGTGGTTCAAGTTAACGACGCCAACCAGAGCAGCCTGGAATACAACAAGTGGCAGATCAAGCTCACCAACTTGATGTCGGCCGCCACCGCAGCCGCTGTGCAAAATCCCGACATCATCGTCACCCTACCTCGGGTCGGGGACGGAACTAGCGACTTTGATGGGAGCTTTGAATTCGTCTCCGCTGTCCCGGTAGCAGGCGGGACGGGGACCACTCGGCTGTTGTTTACCTCAGCATCCGCGATCAACCAGGACCCCAACGATCCCAGCAATAATTCCGGTGCCGGGGCCATCACCTGGTGCGATGCCCCAGTGGGTGGAAATGTGGTCTATGGTCCTGGACCTTGCCCCACCCAGGCAGCTGAGGTGACCGGAATGCGGATCTTGCAGCCGGGTGCCTTCGGCCAAGGTGCCTCCTTGACTGTCGAGCTCACCATGGTCGGTAAGGGCAATAGCGATGGGGATATCTACGCCGTCAGCTCCTTTGCCCGAGCCGAGGGCCTGAACCTACCAGTGGGTCCGATTGTGCGCACCGAGCGTGCCATCGCCGGCGAGATTGGTGATTATGCCTGGATCGATCTCAACAACGATGGCATCCAAGATGCCAGTGAGCCACCAGCTGAGGGGGTCGCCGTTACCCTGACCGGAACCGATGACCTTGGTAACCAGGTACGCCTGGAGACAGTGACCGCCAGCGATGGCAGTTACTCCTTCCCGGCGTTGCGGGCCTCAGACGCGGCCGGTTATGTGGTCACCTTCGGCAGCTATGGGGGAGGATTCACCCAGGCGACGGCAGGCTCCGATGAGGCCGTCGATTCCGATGCCGACCCAGTCACTGGGGCTTCGGCGCCTGTGGTGCTGACCGCTGGGCAGAAGATCCCCACGATCGATGCCGGGTTCATACCCGCACCAGGAAAGCTGAAGATCACCAAACAGGTCAGTGGCGAAGGTGTGACGCCCTTTGCTGATGGTGACTCATTCACCTTCCAGGTCGTGTGTACCCACAACCAAGCGGAAGTCATCAACACCGAGGTAACTCTGACCCTCGCCTCCGCAGCGACCTCAGGGACTGTGGATGTACCCGGTGACATTCCGGTAGGCGCCGAATGCCGGATTGAGGAGACCGGGGTTGGCAAATCTGATCCCAGCGCTACCGCACCGAGCGCCCAGGTCACTATCGGTTGGGATGCAGCTGCTAAGCGGGGACAGACTCTCACCGCATCAATTACCAATTACTATTCGGCTGGCATCGTCAAGGTCTCAAAGGAACTGGCCGGTGATGCTGAGGCGGTAGCGAACGCTCGCGGTGCCGAATTCCTCATTGAGGCTATCTGTTACGCCCCAGCCAATGCCGATAATCCGGACGCGGTTGTGCTCCAGCGGCCGGTCTGGATCCGCGGCGACCAGGTGACGACCGTCTCTGACTGGCGGAACGATCCCATCAAGGTACCCCTTGGTGCCCGGTGCTATGGCATCGAACTCTATGACGGTGGAGCCGCCGACAATGAGGTGATTCCAGGATCAGCTACCGAGGCCGAAGTGGTGGCCACAGCCGATCCCAATACCCTCGGCGAGGTCACCATCGAAGCGGTCAACACCTTCTTGAACCCACCCGATATTGAGGTCACCAAGGAACTCAATAACCTCACCCAAAACGACGGTGTGATCGCCGCCACCTATACCGTCACGGTCGCCAATACTGGTTCGTTGCCGACAACCTACGATTTGAATGATCAGTTGCTCTTCGGAACCGGGGTGCAGATTGACAACGTTGACGTGGCAGCCAATGGCATCGTCACCAACCCCGCCTTCGATGGGGTCAACGATCGCCTCATCGTCAATGACCAGGAGATCGTCGGCAAAACCACCCACACCTACACCATCACAGTAACCGCGCAGGCCCCATTCACTATCACTAGCCAGGCTGCCGACTGCACCGTGGATGGCGGCGAAACCGGTACGGGTTTGCTGAACCGGGCGACTGTCAACTGGGGAATTGACATTCCGCCGCCTCCGCAGTCTCGGGCACGACCTGATGTCACGACGAACTGGGGAATCGAAACTGTCCAGGATGAGGCATGTGAGCCCGTTGCCATACCTTCTGCCCCCACCGGTCAGCTGAGCGTCGTCAAGCAACTCGACGGTGACCCGGAGGCCGTACAACAGGCCCAGTCCAAGCGATTCGCCGTCGAGGTGACCTGCGAACTCCCGCAAGCCGATGGAACTAAGACCCTCGTCCACCGAGGCATGGTCTACCTGACCGGCGCCCAGACCCAGCAGGTCGTAGGCGTCGATGGCAACCCGATCAGCCTGCCCTATGGCACCCAATGCTATGGCGTGGAAACCTACTCCAGCGGTGCCAGCAAGCAGACGATTGACCATGATGAAACCAGCCCAGTAGTGGTTGGTGGCACGGTCACCGGCGAGGTGAGCCAACTGCAGATCACCGCAACAAACACCTTCTACAACCCAGCCAAGATCACCATGGCGAAGGAAGTAGCCCAGGTGAGGCAAAGCGGTGGGCAGATTCAGATCAGCTATGACATCACAGTGACCAACTCCGGGACGCTACCGGGCCGATATGAGCTCAGGGATCAGTTGGCCTTTGGCGAGGGGGTTGAGATCACCGATGTGCAAGTGATGAACCGCCCTGCCAATGCCTACGTCAGCCCCGACTTCAATGGCTCTGATCATCCCTTCCTTGCGCGTTCCCTGTATTTGCCGGGCGGCAGCACCCACACCTACACGGTGATAGTGACCGCCACCGCCCCATTCACCCTCAGCCAGACCGCAGCCGACTGCACCCTGGCCGATGGCGAAACCGGTACTGGGCTGCGTAACGTGGCGACGCTGGATCCGAGCATTGACAACCCCCCGCCACAGGGACGTTCGGTGCCCTTGACCGAAACTGCCGGGGACGCAGACTGGATCGTCGATGATGCTTGCGCGGCGGTGGATATCCCACCGGCACCCACCGGTGAGTTGACGGTGACCAAGGTGTTGACTGGTGATGCTGAAGCCATCGCCGCTCAGGCCAACACCGAGTTCACGGTTGCCGTGACCTGCGAACTGCCGCAATCCGACGGCACCAGCACCGAGGTGTTCTCCGGGGATGTGGTGCTGACCGGAGCGGAATCGAAGAAACTCGTCGATGACTCCGGTCAGGTGGTCTCCCTGCCCTTTGGGGCTCGGTGCTATGGCATCGAAACCGATGATGGCGGGGCCCAACAGGCGCAGGTGGATCATGCTCCCGATAATCCGGTCACCGTTGGTGGCACCCGTACCGGTGAGGTCAGCCAGTTGACGATCACTGCGACCAACAGGTTCGACAACCCGGCACAGATCACCATGACCAAAGACCTGGCAACTGTGAAGCAAGTTGGTGGCGAGATTACTGCCAACTACACCATCACAGTCGTTAATAACGGCACCCAGGCCGGCAGCTACGATCTCACCGATAGCCTGAATTACGGTCCAGGCGTGGTTGTCAACGACGTAGCTGTTTCGGTTGATCCATCAGCAGTGAGCCTGGAGAGCACCTTCAACGGGGCGGACCAGACCACCATCGCTCGTGGCGTGGCCATTCCGGGAGGCCACACCCATCGTTACACCGTCACGGTCAAGGCCACCGCGCCATTCACCATGACCCAGGAAGCGGCTGACTGCACCCTGGCCCAGGGCGAATCCGGTACCGGGCTCCGTAACGAGGCAACCCTGCATGCCAACGGTGAGACCACCACGGATGATGCCTGCGAGCCGGTGACGATCCCACCAGCACCGACCGCCGAGTTAACAATCGCGAAGGTGCTGACAGGTGACGCTGAGGCGGTAGCCCAAGCCCAAACGAAGCAGTTCACTATCCAGGTGACCTGCGAACTAGCCGATGCTGATGGCAATCGCAGCACCGTCTACCAGGGCGATGTGGTCTTGAGCGGGGAACAATCCAAGAAGATCGTCGATGCCGATGGCAACGCCGTGCAGATCCCCTATGGGGCCCACTGTTATGGCGTCGAAACCGATAACGGCGGGGCTGTGGATTCTGAGGTGGACTATTCCTCCTATGACCTGGCAGCCGTGGTTGGTGGCACCACCACCGGCCAAGTCAGCCAGTTGCAGATCACCGCAACCAATACCTTCCGCAACCCTGCTGAAGTCACGATGGTCAAGAGCCTGGCCACGGTGTCCCAGGACGCCGGGGAGATCACGGCCAGCTACACCATTACCGTGCATAACTCAGGCAGCCAGCCGGGCAGCTATGACCTTCGTGACGAGCTGAAGTTCGGTCAAGGGGTGAGCGTCAATTCCGTCGAAGTGACGTCCACATCCGCTACCCCCAACGCCCAATTCAACGGCAGCAGCCAGCAAAGTATCGTCGAAGGACAAGCCATCGACGGTGGCCAAACCCACACCTATACGGTGAAGGTCACAGCAGCTGCCGCCTTCACCACGACCGCCCAGGCCGCCAATTGCGCCCTGGAGGCTGGCGAGGATGGCACTGGTCTGCTCAATAGCGCCACCCTCACCGTTGGGGATTCCACCCTCGTCGATGATGCCTGCGCTCCGGTGGTCGTGCCGCCAGCACCAACCGGTGAACTGACCCTCGCGAAGGTGCTGATTGGCGACCCAGAGGCGGTAGCCGAAGCCCAGAACAAGGAGTTCACCCTGCACGTGACCTGCGAGCTGGCTGACGCCAGTGGACAGCGCACCGTGGTCTACAGCGGCGACGTGGTGCTCACCGGAGAACAATCCGCGGCTGTGGTTGATAGCGCTGGAGATCCAGTCACATTGCCCTACCAGTCACGTTGCTATGCCACCGAGACCGATGCTGGCGGCGCCACGGAATCCCACGTCGACTACGACTCCTTCGACAACGCGGCCATCGTGACCGGCAGCACCACCGGTGATGTCAGCCAACTCAAGATCACCGCGACCAATACCTTCCGCAACCCAAGTGCGCTCGAGGTCACCAAGGAGTTGGTCAGCAGCAGCCAGGTTGGCCAATCGGTGCAGGCCAGCTACCGGATCCAGGTCACCAACAAGGGCAGCCTGGAAGGCAGCTATGACCTGAGGGACCAGCTTGCCCTGGGCGCCCAGGTCATGGTGAACGAGGTGAAACTGACTGGGGTAGAACCCACCGATCTGGCGGTCAATCCCAATTTCAATGGTCTCGCTGATCAGGTCCTGATCACGGGGGCGCGGATTGCTGGTGGAGCAACCCACAGCTACACCATCGAAGTGACCGGCACCGTGAACGAGGGTGGCACCGCTGCGGCAGCAGATTGCACCCTAGCTGCCGACGAGACCGGTACTGGTTTACTCAACCGGGCGGTGATGACCACAGCCGACACGGAATCCTTGGCTGAGGCCTGCGCCCCGGTCACGCCACAGCATCGGCCAACACCAGTTCCAGTCAAGCCAGGTCTACCTGCCACCGGGAGCTAAAACCCAGTACACCTAGCTCCACACTTACGCCCCGCGGATTCAATCCGCGGGGCGTAAGGTTTTCAGTCGCGGCCCTGCTAGGTTGGTCGCCAAGGAGGTGGCCACATGGCTGACATGGAGAACTTCGATCTGGATGTGACAACCAGCCAGGCCTGGGATGATTTCACCGAGCGGCTGGCTGAAGTGCTGTCGGTGATGGACGCCACCGCTGATTTGACGATCACTGTCGCTCGCAGCGGAGAGACCACGGATCCTGCGCCAACCGTCCGTTATACGGCGATCTCACCGGGATTGATCGAAGCCACGCTCACCCATGTCGTCTCCACCCGGTTGAGTGAGATGGGATGGGAACCGCGCGATGACTACTGGGTGGCCGCCAGAGACCAGGAACACGCCACCGAACTAGCGCAACTCACCACCGACACCATGGCCGATATCGTCGGGGTGCTGCACCCGATTTTCCTTGAACCCGATCAGTTGGCTGAACTGCTGACTCGCGGTCAGGGGGATGAGATCCCACCCAAGCGGGGCCCCTTCGGCATCGTCATGCCCTCAAACCAAGCCCAACTTGACGCCATCGTGGATGAGGAATTGGCAGAGATGTTCGGGCACTCCGCGATGCGCAACACCCAAGGCGAGGTCGTGATCAAGGTAGGCACGACCGTGGTGTTTTGCCGCTCCACCCCAGATTTCATGGAACTGGTGCTCTTTGCTCCCTTAGTTCACGATGTCAGTGGTCGATCCCGTGCCTGTGAGGTGCTCAACGATCTCAACATGGAGGCCCGGTATTGCCGGTTCGCACTTCACCGGGATCGGGTATTCGTCCAAGTATCGGTGCCGGCCCAACCCTTCGTCCCACAGCATCTGCGGCAGGCCTTGGAATCGATCTCCCACGTGGCCGATGGGATAGACGACGAGCTAGCCACCCGACTCGGCGGACGCACCACCTTCCCCGCCGGAGGCTGAACCTGCATGCTCTGCCCCTGATTGAACGTCGACCCACTACCATCAGGATATGACCGATGTGACCTATTTCGATCGGCTGGAACCTGCCGAGTGCCTAAGGCTGTTACAAGCCAGCGGCATCGGCCGAGTGGTGTGGCAGGGCCCCGACGGGCTTGCGGTATTGCCTGTCAACTATCAGATCATCGACGAGGCTGTGGTGTTCCACACCAGTCCCGAATCCTCGTTGGCAGCCTTGGCGACCCCCACCAATGTGGCCTTCCAAGTCGACGAAATAGATCAGGAGTCAGCTATTGGATGGTCGGTGTTGGCCCAAGGCCAAAGCGGGCCCAGCGCGGAGCAGCGTTGTGTCAGCTATATACCGAAATCTCCCGCCGTCGGCGTGGCGATTCATATCGAAAGTGTTGCCGGGCGGGTAGTCTCTGGCAACCCGGCCTAACTACCGTCAGGAGGACGACATGGAGGATCGCAAGCTCATCGTAGTGGGCGTCGATGGCAGCGAGGACGGATTGCGGGCAGTCAAATTTGGCGCCCGGCTAGCCCTCAAGGTGGGGGCTAATCTCCTGCTGGTGCACGCCGTTGACGACGCCATGTTGGCGGGTGCGTGGGGGGTGGTCTACGACCCGGAGGTGTTGCAGAACGCTGGTGTCAGCGCCAATGAGGCAGCAGCAGAAATCGCCCGGAAGCAGGGACTGCCGGAGGATCAGTTACGCACCGAAGTCGTTCTGGGGTCGGCCGGTGGGGTGCTCGGCCGACTCAGTGAGGTCGCCGATCTGGTCGTGGTTGGTCGACACTCCGTCAGTGGGGTGGAGCGGATGTTCGTCGGTTCCACCAGCGTCTCAGTTGTCGCTGGGGCGCGATGCCCGGTCGTGATGATCTCGGCGGCCACCCACCCGGAGAGGGTCGGATCCAAGAAGCTCGTTGGGGTCGGGCTCAACACCAGCCCCGTCAACCGCAGTGCCCTGGAGGCGGCGTTCTACTCCGCTAGCCTGCTCGACGCTCGGTTGGAGATTGTGCATGCGCTACAGCCGCCTATTGGGTTGTTCGCGCCCAAGCTGACCCCCACAGACCTAGATGAACTGATCCGCTTTACCCGCGGCGGTATCGAGGCTATGGCGCAGGAACAGGCCAAGTCCTACCCTGGCGTCGAATTCGAGGTCGTCGTGGTGGCGGCCAGCCCCATCAACGAATTGGTTAGCCGGTCGGAAACCTATGATCTGTTGGTGCTGGGGACTGGTGCTGAAACCATTCCTGGTTTTGGGCTGGGCGGTCTACTGCGTGGACTCATGGCGCATTCGCTGTGTCCGTTGTACATCACCCACGCTAAGTGACTGAACCACAGATCTCCTTCGATCCGGCGCTGCCCATCACCGAGCAAGCGCCGCGGATCGCCGAACTCATCCGTGACCACCAGGTGGTGGTGGTCGCTGGTGAAACAGGTTCCGGAAAGACCACACAGCTTCCCAAAATCTGTCTGTTGGCTGGGCGTCAAAGGATTGCCCATACTCAGCCTCGACGGATCGCCGCACGTACCGTAGCCGTTCGGATCGCTCAGGAATGCCAAACCGATCTCGGTGAATTCGTCGGCTATCAGGTGCGTTTCACCCGGAAAGTCAGTCAAACCACCCGCATCAAGGTCATGACTGACGGCGTGCTCTTGAGCGAACTGAGCCACGACCGGGATCTTCGCCGCTATGACACGATCATCATCGACGAAGCCCACGAACGCAGCCTCAATATCGATTTCCTGCTGGGATACCTCAAACAATTGCTACCTCGACGCCCCGAACTGCGGGTGATCGTCACCTCCGCCACCATCGATACAGCCCGGTTCTCCACGCATTTCAACGACGCCCCAGTCATCGAGGTATCGGGCCGGACCTATCCGGTTGAGCTTCGCTATCAACCCGTTGCGGCCGATAGTGATGAGGTCGATGCCATCGCCAAGACGGTCGCTGAGATTGCCGCCACCACCAGCACCGGGGATGTCTTGGTGTTCTTGACGGGGGAGCGGGAGATCCGGGATGCCGCCGAGGCCATTGAGGGATTGAAGCTCAAGGATTGGCAGACACTTCCCCTGTATGCGCGGCTGGCGGCAGCAGACCAACAACAGGTATTTCAAGCCCACACCGGGCGACGGGTGGTGCTCGCCACCAATGTGGCCGAGACCTCGATCACCGTGCCGGGGATCCGCTATGTCATCGACACTGGGCTGGCCCGGATCTCACGCTATTCCGCACGGACCAAGGTGCAGCGGTTGCCCATCGAGCCGGTGTCTCAGGCCAGCGCGAATCAACGGGCCGGCCGCTGCGGTCGGCTTGGTCCGGGTATTGCGATCCGGCTATACAGTGAGGAGGATTTCGAGGCCCGCCCCGAATTCACCGAGCCGGAGATCCTGCGCACCAACCTAGCCACTGTGATCTTGCAGATGGCCCAGGCTGGATTAGGAGATATCGAGAGCTTCCCCTTTATCGAGGCGCCGGTCTCTGCCCAGATCGCCGACGGCTTGCGAGTACTCCATGAGCTGGGCGCCATCAAGTCGCGAAAACGTAAAGAACAGGTCAGATTGACCCGGATTGGCAGGCTGCTGGCCCGGATGCCGGTTGATCCCCGGCTGGGACGGATGCTGATCGAGGGATCACGACGCGGCTGCTTGCGCCAAGTGCAGGTGCTGGTGGCCGGACTAACCGTTCCGGATGTGCGAGAACGCCCCGCGGCTCAACAGCACAGCGCCGACGAACTCCATCGTCGATTCATCTCACCCCCACCTCAGGAAGAACCCGGCGATGGTGATGGGAGGCAGCCGAAACGCCACACCGTTCACACCGGTACTCGGCCAACCTCCAAGTCCGGCTCGGCCCTGGCCGGTGGTGACTTCGAGGCGCTGATGAATGTGTGGGATTACCTGCGCTCGAAACGTCGTGAACTGGGAAGCAGCGCTTTCCGGAAGCTGTGCCGCAACGAATTTCTCCATTTCGTGCGGTTTCGAGAATGGGGGGATCTAGTCGCCCAACTCCGGGAGGTCTGCCGGGAGCTGGACCTTCCTGACCAAGGCACTGCCCCCATGACCGTGGTGCTGGACTGCTTGTTAACAGGACTGCTATCCCATATTGGCCTGGCCCTGCCGCCCCCGCCAAAGGTGGAGGGCAAGCGCCGCGCGCTGACCGAATATCAGGGAGCTCGTGGCGCTCGGTTCGCGATCGCTCCGGGGTCGGCATGCGCCAGGAACACGCCACCACTGGTGGTGGCCTATGAATTGGTAGAGACCTCCAGGTTGTGGGCGCGTACCGTTGCCCCGGTCACTGCAGCTCAGATTGTGCAAGCTGCGGGGGCGTTGGCTACCCGAACCGTCGCAGAGCCGAGTTTTTCGCCCCGATCTGCCACTGTCGTCGCCTCAGAGACCATCAGCGTTTTTGGGGTTCCCATCATCGCTGGACGGCGCACCAACTATGCAGCCACTCATCCGGAACAGGCCCGGGAGATTTTCATCCGATCCGGGTTGGTTGAGGGTCAATGGGTCACCCGAAATGCTGTGGTGAGGGCCAACCAATTCGCCATGGCAGAGGCTGAACGACTGACTGATCGGATGCGTCGGCCAGATCTATTGATCGGCGATCAGGAACTCTACGATTTCTACGATGCTCGCCTGCCGCAACACGTGGTTTCGGGGGCAACCTTTGAACGGCACTTGCGAGATCTCGACGACGACTCGCAGTTGAGGCTCAGTCCCGCCGATTGCATGAGCGATCCCTCAGCCTTGAGACTCACTGATTTTCCCGATCGCTGGTCGGTGGCGGGCTTCGAATTGCCCATCAGTTATGTCTACGATCCCGGCGCGGGACACGACGGCGTGAGTATCGAGATCCGTCTGGAACAACTCAGCTCGATCCCAGTTGAGCCTTTCAGTTGGCAGGTCCCTGGGCTTCGTGAGGCACTGGCCACGGCATTGATTCGAACCTTACCGAAGAAGGTCCGCACCGCCTTCGTGCCAGCCCCGGACTTTGCTAGCCGCGCAGTCACCTGGCTGACGCGGCAGAATGCCAGCCACGATCGTCCATTCACTCTAGCGCTGGGAGAGGCCCTGACTGCCATGACAGGGAATCAACTGGCAGCAACTGATTGGCGGCCAGCCGCAGTGGATACCCATCTTCGCCCCACCTTCGTCATCACAGACGGGCGCCAAGAGGTGGCCCGCGGCGAGGATCTTTCCGCTTTGAAAACGCAGCTAGCCGCCAAGGTCGCCTCGAAACTCACCAAATCCGCCGGAAAACTCGCGGTAACGGGCCAATCAAGCTGGAGTTTCGGCGAGCTGCCCCGCACTCGGCGATTGGGCTCGGTGGCCGGCTATCCCTATGTCACAGATGAAGGCAATGCTGTGGGGGTGGCGGTTGCGGACTCCCAAGCCGTAGCTGAGCGCCTCCATGCTGCTGGGCTGCGTCGGTTACTCACCCTGGTCAACCCATCCCCGATTCGCTGGGTCGTGGCCCACCTGAGCCACACCGATAAATTGGCCATTGGATCAAGTTCTTATCCCAGTGTTCCGGCGCTATTGGCCGATGCCTGGCTGAAAGCTAACGATCGCCTGCTGCGGGCGATCATGGACCCGTCAGCTGTCCGTGATGAGCACACTTTCACCAAGGTCGCCGAACAGGTCCGGGCTGATTGCCCCACCACAACCGCCCAGATCGTTCATTGTGCTGCCACCGCACTAGCAACTCAAGCCCGCGTGGAACGCCAACTCGCGGCACTGGCAGCGACTGATCCGCTTCAAAGGGATATCGCCGAGCAGATTCGAAATCTCACATTTGACCGATTCATCAGTGCCACCCCGGACCCCTGGTTTGACCGAATCCCAGTGTGGCTGCAGGGCTGCGAACTGCGGCTGACTGCCCGAGGCAAGAATCTAGCCCGGGATGAACGTCATCGCGCCGAGATTGCGGAGCTGGAGGATCGTTTCGACGCCCTATGTGATGCACAGCCACCGGGACCGCTTCGCCCTGAGGTCGAGGAGATCGCCTTCCTCTTGGAGGAACTGCGGCTCAGCCTCTTTGCCCAGGGGCTTAGGACGGTACAACCCGTCTCCGTCAAGCGTCTCAACCAGGCCCTGGAGCGGCTTGGCGGCTAGGAGCATAATGGCCTTTGTGCCTGCCACTACTGCTGATCTGATCAATTTGTTCGACCTCACCCAGGTGGGTCAAAGCAAATTTCGAGGCCCCCAACCCAAGACCCAATGGCAGCGGCTGTTCGGCGGGCAGGTCTTGGCGCAGACCTTGTTTGCCGCCATGAACACCGTCGACACTGATCGCCAGGTGCATTCCCTCCACGCCTACTTTCTACGGCCCGGTAGCCGGGAGGAGCCGTTGCGGTTTGAGGTGGAGCGGATGCGCGATGGGCGAAGCTTCAGCGCCAGACGGGTCATCACCCGGCAGCACGATCGGGTGATCTTTCAACTCAATGTTTCCTTCCACATCCCAGAAGATGGGTTAAGTCATTCAGCGCCGATGCCCGACGATGTCACTCCAGTGACCCAATCGCCGTCGATGGCTGAGGTGCTGGAGCGGCGGTTTGGGGAGCCGATCCATATGCTTTCGGAATGGGATGCACTCGATGTGCGGTTGGCTACCGATGCGCGGCCCAGCTCTCATGGGGGAGTGATGCGTGCTTGGGTACGGACCCAGGAGCGGCTACCCGAGGATCCGAGGCTTCATGCCGCGGTCCTGGCCTATCTATCGGATATGACGCTGCTGAGTGTCTCGACGGTGCAGCACGAGGTGGAGTTCACCTCACCACATCTGCAAGCGGCCTCTATTGACCACGCCATGTGGTTCCACCGTCCGGTGCGCTGTGATGAGTGGCTGCTCTACGACATGCTCTCGCCATCAGCTTCGGGTGCTCGCGGATTCTGTGAAGGACGCCTCTTCCAAGGCGAGGAGGCAGTGGCCTCCTGCGCCCAGGAAGGGCTCATCCGGCTGGTTGGCTAGTCCTGTCCTTAGGCCGCCTGGTATTCCCGCATCTTGGCCAAGGCCAGCCGCTCGATTTGGCGGACCCGTTCTGCGGTGATTCCCCAGTGCTGACCGATATCGGCCAACTTGGCCTGGCGGCCGTCGAGCAGACCGTAGCGACGGCGGACGACATCGGCAGAGCGATCGTCAAGGGAAGCCAGCATGCCATCCAAGCGGGCACGCTCCTCGGCATCAAGGACAACCTCATCGGGGCCGGGGGCTGTCTCGCGGGCGATGAGATCACCGAGGGCGGTATCACCGTCGGCTTCAACTGGGGCGTCCAGGGAAACGTGATCGCGGGCGTAGCGGATAAGGTCGATGACCTTGTCCTCCTCCAGGTTCAACTCCAGCGCGATCTCGGCGACCTCGGGCTCACGGCCCAATGTGCGCTCCAGATTGCGACGCACCGCTGAGACCTGGTTGACCTGCTCAGCCACATGTACCGGCAACCGGACAATCCGGCCTTGCTGGGCGATACCCCGCGAGATAGCTTGGCGTACCCACCAGGTGGCATAAGTGGAGAACTTGAATCCCTTGGTGTAGTCGAACTTCTCCACCGCACGGATCAGGCCTGTGTTGCCCTCCTGCACGAGGTCGAGCAGGGGCATCTGGGCCCGGCCGTATTTCCGGGCCACCGAGACAACCAGCCGAAGGTTCGCTTGGATGAATCGCTGCATTGCCTCTTGGCCTAGCTCCACGATGTGCTCAAGTTCTTCGCGAGTGGCGTCGACGGCGGTGCTCTCGTTGCCCTCCAGAATCTCGGTAGCAAACAGTCCCGCCTCGATGGTGCGGGCCAAGTGCACCTCCTCTTCCGCAGTCAACAGGGGGGTTTTGGCTATCGCGTCCAGGTACAGCCCCACGGCATCCTTACCATCGATGCCTTCGGTGCTTCGGGTTCGCGCAGTCGTGATCATTGGATCCGCCTTTCTGACGTCTTCACCCATTCCAACGCAGAAGGATCCCAGAAAGTTCCACATATCGTGATCCAATCGTTATCTCAGGGGAAGATCAGACCCTGGTCTGATGCCTAGGCTTGCCCCAGTCAGGGAAAAACCCGACGATCTGCGGGTCCTGCGTTTGAGTGTTTCGAAGTGCCGTGGAAAGATTGGCAGCGCGTGCCCCTTGACTGCATCGGGGCCGTGCCTGCCCAGATTTCAGGAGACCGCTGTGACCTCTGGTTCGAAACCCGAACAGGCCCCCAAGGCTACCCGCAGCAAGGCGAAGAAAGCGACCCCCGAGGTCGATGACGCGACTGCCAAACCCAAGACCACTCGCACTCGGGCTGCTAAGGCTGAGGCTGCCCCTGCGAAGTCCACCCGGGCCCGCACGACGACGAAGGCCGCCTCGACCAAGACCACAACCCGGTCGGCGGGTACAAAGACCGCGGCGGGCACCCGATCCCGGGCCAAGACAAAGCCCAAGGCTGAGATCGAGGCAGAGGCCGGTGAACCGACGATCGCGCAGCTGACCTCTGGTGAGATCGAGGTTGAGGTTGCCCGCGATGGCGACGACGTCGTGTTGAAAGTGGGTGGCAAGAAGCGTTCCCTCGACGAGGTCGATGACTCCCAATTCGTTGAGGAACAAGAAGCCAGCCTTGAGAAGGAGCTGGCCGAGGAGGAGGGTTTCTCGCTCTCTGATCAAGACGACGCGGACGAACCTGAGCAACAGGTGGTCTCGGCTGGTGCGACCGCAGATCCCGTTAAGGACTATCTCAAGCAGATCGGCAAGGTCGCGCTCCTTAACGCCGTCGAGGAAGTCGAATTGGCCAAGCGAATCGAGGCTGGTCTATTCGCTGAGGAACGGCTAGCTGATCTGGACAACCCCATCGAGCCTGAGGACCTCGAAGATTTCGAGTGGATCGCCAGCGATGGCCGACAAGCGAAAAACCATCTGCTTGAAGCCAACCTGCGGCTCGTGGTCTCACTGGCAAAACGCTACACAGGCCGCGGCATGCTGTTCTTGGACCTCATCCAAGAGGGGAATCTGGGCCTGATCCGGGCAGTCGAGAAGTTCGACTACACCAAGGGCTATAAGTTCTCCACCTACGCCACGTGGTGGATTAAGCAGGCCATCACCCGTGCCATGGCGGATCAGGCCCGCACCATTCGTATCCCTGTCCACATGGTTGAGGTCATCAACAAGTTGGCCAGGGTACAGCGCCAGATGCTGCAGGATCTGGGCCGCGAACCTACCCCCGAAGAACTGGCTCGAGAGTTGGATATGACTCCCGAGAAGGTCGTTGAGGTTCAGAAGTACGGCCGTGAACCTATCTCCTTGCACACCCCACTGGGCGAGGACGGGGATTCGGAGTTTGGTGATCTGATCGAAGACTCCGAGGCCGTGGTTCCCGCTGATGCTGTGAACTTCACCTTGCTTCAGGAGCAACTCAACGATGTACTCGACACCTTGTCCGAGCGTGAGGCTGGCGTCGTCTCGATGCGCTTCGGCCTGACCGACGGGCAGCCGAAGACCCTCGACGAAATCGGCAAGGTGTACGGCGTCACCCGAGAGCGGATCCGCCAGATCGAATCCAAGACCATGAGCAAGCTGCGTCACCCGTCGCGTTCCCAGGTGTTGCGCGACTATCTGGACTGATCCACTACCAGGCCCTGAGGATGAATGCGGGCGCCTGCCTTGAGCAGCACGCCCGCATTCTCGTGTGCGGTGGCTCGTCCGCCATCGATCTCCTCGATGCGGAAACGCTGCATCCGTCCTGCGGTGACAGCGGCGACGAGGGATCGCATCACTTGGCCAGCGGCCAGCTCGGGGGTGGGGTGGGGAAACAGCGTGAGCCGACGGCCGTTGGCGCTGAGGTGAGCGAGACACTGGCCGTCAGCAATAACCACGACGGCCCCTGCGGTGCGGGTGGGACGGGCAGTGCTGTGTTCAGGCCACGGTAAGAGTGAGCCAAACGGGTTGGCGGGATCGAGCACGCTGAGGACAGCCGCGGTGGACCTGGCGGGCTCGCGCGCCTTACGGAGGGCCTCGATAGTCTCCGGAGTGGTGAATTGGGCGGCGCCAAGCGGAGCGACGAAATGACCACGACGCAGCGCTCCGCGGTCTTCCAGTTCGCGAAGCAGCGGGTAACGCGCAGAAAATCCACCGGTCGGGCCGTCAGCGAGAGGACGAGAGATCACGGCGTAGCGTTCCAGCCAGGAAGTAAGCTCCGCTAGCCGCGCCGCGGTGGGCTCTCCGAATTCGTCCACAACCGGGTACCAGCGACCGGGCAGAGTCCTGACCGCTGCGGGACGGGTAGGCCGAGGCAGGCGGGGACGGCGGGTGCGCGGGGTTGGCGCTGGCGCCATCGCGACACGGGAGCGGACGGCTGACATCGTTGCTGGAGCCACCAGCCCAGCGGCCGCGGCTGACCAGAGCTGGTCCGCGCTGCTGGAAGGGACGATACCCTCGCCCAAGGCAGCGGCGAAGGCCTCGTCGGCTGAAGTCGCGGGCTCCGGAGGCGGAACCAAGTCGAGATCCTCGGGTGCTACGAGACAGATCAGCGGGTCCTCGCTGGCGGAACGTACCCGGATCACCACTTCACCCTCAGCGACGAGTTGATCGAGATGGTGTGGCGAATAGTGGCTGAGCCGAGCAGGAAGGATATGGCTTTCCCATTGGCTAGCTGGCAGCGCAAGTCCTGCTAGGCGCTGCAGGGCCAGCAGCACTTCGTCTGGGGAGGAAGGCTTGGGCGTTGCGATGCCGTGGTGTTCGGCGAGGAACCTGGCGTAGGCTTCGCCCGTGACTGGCTCGATGGCCGCCCGCGCTGCAGCTAGACTCCGACCACGTAACCGGTCCAACACGGCTGCGTCGCAGAAGCTCTCCTGAGCTGTCGTGAAACGACCACTGAGCAGGCGACCGGCAGCTACCTCGGTGTTGAGTACCCGCTGCGCCAGTGCTGTGCTGAGCCCCAGCGCCTGGGCTAGTTCCTCGGGCATGAACGGGGTGTGGGTGCGGGCAAATCGCGCCACTAGCTGGGTCAGTGGATCGGGGCCCTCGGGCTCGGAGATGGGTGCGTCTGGGATTGAGAGACTCAAAGCATCGCGCAGCAGCGGTAGATCGGTGCGCGCCACGATCCGCGTTCGACCTGCCCAAGCGATCTCGGTTAAGGCCCCGGGTAGGGGGTCGGGGATAGGGACATCGCTTCGTCTAGCCAGCTCATCGCGGGTCAAGGGGCCGAGGCGTCGCGGTATTTCGGCCAATTCGGCGACGGTGCGGGCACGGTAACCATCAGCCAGCAACTGGAGTTCAGCCTCCAAGGCGAGAGTCACCTCGGGATCCAACAGGCTGTGCAGGTCGAGGCTGCCTAGTACCTGTGTCAGTAGCGCTGGGTCAAGGGCCAGTGCGGCGGCGCGGCGCTCGGCGATGGGCAGGTCGCCCTCATACATGAACCCACCCGCATAGCGGAATAGCATCGATGCGGCGAAGGGGCTGGGGCTGGGCGTGACAACATCGACCACGCTGAGCTGCCCAGCCCGCAACTCGGTGAGCACCTGCGTGAGGGTGGGTAGATCCCAGTAGTCGTGCAAGCATTCCCGGATGGCCTCCACCGCAACAGGGAAGTGGGGGTGACCCTGGGCGGCCTGGAAGAGTTGAGCAGCGCGGTGACGCTGCTGCCACAGGGGCATACGTTTGCCGTGGCGGCGAGGTAACAGGAGGAATCGGGCAGCACACTCCCGAAACCTGGCGGCGAACAGCGAGGTACCGCCGACCAGTTCGGCCACCTGGCCGGTGACCTTCTCGGGGTTCAGATGCAACAGGTCCGCGACGAGGGCGGGCAACTCGCCATCAGGCAGACGCAGGATGAAGCCATCGTCGGTGATCACAGGTCTCGGGTCGATGCCGGATCGCTGCTCGATCAGTCCGGCGACGGCGGTGCCCCATGGCCCCATGACGGCGCGGCCAAGGGGGCTGTGGACGACGACTCGCCAGTCGCCCAACTCGTCACGGAAGCGTTCTACCACGACGGTGCGGTCGTCGGGTACGGCGCCGGTGGCTCGTTGCTGCTCAGCCAGGTAGCCGCTCAGAGCTGCCAGAGTGGTGTCGTCGATCCAGGGCTGCGCCAGCACCGTTGGATCCTCGGCTGCCTGGCGCTGGAGCCGGCCGATGCGTCGGCCCAGCTCGGCGGGGCGAGATTGATCTTCGCCCACCCAGAATGGCAGCTTGCCCACCTGCCCGGGTGCGGGCAGGACGAGGACCTGGTCGCGAGTGATACCAACGACGGTCCAGGAGCTAGCCCCCAGCGCGATGGTCTCGCCGACCCGGGTCTCGTGGACCATCTCCTCGTCCAGTTCGCCGACCCTGCGACCAGGGCCGTCGCTGTCGGCGAGATAGACGGCGTAGAGCCCACGGTCCGGGATGGTACCGCCGGAGGTGACGGCTAGGCGCAGCGCGCCGGGCAGGGCGAACAGGCGGTCGTCGCGGTGTTCGAGTCGGGCTCGCAACTCCGAGAAGTCGGCGCTGGGGTAGGTGCCGAGCAGTAACTGTAGGGTTGCCTGAAAGGCGTCGTCGGTCAGCTCGGCATAGGGAAAGCTGCGGCGTACCGCGCGCAGCCACATGTCCTGGTCGAGTCCGGCTTCGCCGGCCGCCGCAGCGGCCGCGACGGTCTGTTGGCCTAGGACGTCGAGGGGGTTGAGCGGGATATGCAGTTCCTCGATGCGCCCGGCCAGCAGGTCCTCAGTGGTGACGCAGGCTGCGGCCAGCTCGCCCCGGTGGAGGGGGCGGATGCGTCCGTAGCTCAGCGCCCCCACCTGGTGGCCCGCGCGCCCGATGCGCTGCAGGGCGCTTGCGGTGGACAGCGGGGAGCCGATCTGGAAGACCTGCTCAACCGCACCCATGTCGATGCCTAACTCAAGGGAGCTGGTAGCCACTACGGCGCGGAGTTGCCCGGATTTCAGGGCCTCCTCGATCTCGCCGCGCACCTGGGGGCTGACCGAACCATGGTGTGCACGGGCGATATCGCTGTCGCCGCCTCGCTCGGCCCAGAGCTCGTTGAGCTGTGCGGTGAGTTTCTCGGCTGCTCGCCGAGAATTGGTGAACACCAGGGTGGAGCGGGCCCGGCAGATGGCCTCAAGGGTCTCATGCTCCAGCGTCGGCCATGGGTCTTCCAGCGGGGGAGTGGCTAGGGCTACATCCCACTGCTTCGAGGTGGGTGGGGCGACGACGGTAACCTCGCGGTCGCCGCCCAGGAACCGCGCTACCTGGTCGA
>JBHAEB010000124.1:0-3569 GCA_041855345.1 Arachnia sp.
ATCTCCTCGGCCAGGCTAGCGGCGATGAAGTCGCTCTTAGGTAAGGGGGTCAGCTGTGGAGAACCCTGCCCCCAGCCGCGACCGAATAACCCTCCCCAGGAGAATCCGAACTGGGCCTGAATGATCTGATAGTTGCGGTCGAAGTCGCTGAAGGGATCGAGCCAGGAACTGACCCGTCGAGGGACATGGTTGGTGAACTGATAGGCCGCCAACCCAGCCACCAGGAAACCAACACCAGCCAGGATGGGCCAGGCCGGGCGCTGCGTCGCAACATAGATCATGAAGGTGAACAACCCGAAGAACAGCAACGCGGTACCCAGGTCATTTTGGAACACCATGATGCCCAGACAGATCAGCCACATCACCGCGATCGGCCCCAGGTCACGGGCGCGTGGGAACTCCAACCCCAGGAATCTCCGGCCAGCCAGCGCCAATAGGTCCCGTTTCTCGTAGAAATAGGCGGCGAAGGCCAGCGCCAGCAAAATCTTGGCAACCTCGGCGGGTTGGAAACTGAACGGCCCCAACTTAATCCAGATCCGCGCCCCCATGGTGCCGAAACCGATCACGGGCAGCAACGGCATCAGCAGCATCACCATCCCGGTCAGGAACATCAGATAGGGGAAACGCTGGAGCCGACGGTGATCGCGTAGGAAGACCACTACCAGGGCAAATAACACCACACCTAAGGCCGTCCAGATCAGCTGCTGGCCGGCGTCATTGGCGACGGGGCTGCTGGCTTGATCCAACCGGAAGATCATCGCCAATCCGAGGCCGTTGAGGAGGAACACCGACGGCAGGATCACCGGATCGGCGTAGGGGACGCGCCAGCGCACCACCAGATGCGCGGCCAACGCGATCCCGTACCAGAGGGCTGCCCCGGTGGCGAGGTTATCGGGCAGGGTGCCATAGAGGTTGAGGGTGGTCAGTGACCAGCCAACGATCCCGAAGGTGCAAGACGCCAAGATCAACGCTAATTCGACGCCGCGTCGGCGGCGGTAGACGATGTACTCGCCGGTGGCTGTGGGCTGCTGGGCTACAGACATCAGCAGGCCTCGGGGTCGGCTTCCTCATCGGCCGTGGGGGTGAGGGGGGCCAGCACGGTCGGATAATTCACATGTCCCGTCGGGACGGGGGTGACCGGCACGGACTGGGTGGCCAATGGCAGCGGAGCGACCTGTGTCGTCGCAGCCTCACCTGGCGTCACCGGAGGGAGCTGTTGCGCATCCAGCCGGCCGGCGCGCACGGCGGCGCAGCGGGTAGCGAACTCGTCGAGTTTCTCGGCAGTTTCGTATGCCCCTTCTAACCCGGCGGCGGCGATGGTGTTGCCCACTTGGCGTTGATAGAACACCGGCAGATCGGCGATCAGAGTGTCCCGGCGCTCCACCAATTGATTCATCTGAATCCCCAGGAGGGCGCCGGGTAGTCCGTTGTAGATGCCAACTCGACCCTCCGCCTCGGCGATGAAGTATTGGGAGGAGGCGTAGGCCTTGATCCCCCATAGCGTCGCGGTGACCAAGAACAGCACCGCGATCACCGCAGCCAGGGCAGTAGGCCAGCGAGGTTTGGAGGCCCGCGGCGAATATCGGGCCTGTTCGTGAGCATTGTGATCGGGGTCAGCGACCACCTCGGGGACCGGATAGGCGGGAGAGTTCTTGCCAGCAGGCAAGGGCACCACCCGCTCGGTGGCTGAACCCGCCAGCACCGCAGGCGCCTGGTCGAGTTCGTCGCTTTGGGGGACCACCCGGGCCACCACCAAGGAGATATTGTCGTGGCCGCCATGCTCATTGGCCAGCCTGGTCAACTCGGTGACCATCGCATCGAGGTCATCACCTGCCAGCTGGGTGGCGAGCACCTCGTCGCTGACCATGCCGGAGAGCCCATCGGAGCAGAACAGCAGCACATCGCCTTCCTGCGGCTCCAGGGTGAAGAAATCCGGTTCGGTCTCCCCAGAACCATTCAACACCCGCAGGATGAGGGAACGGTGGGGATGGGTGAGGGCCTGCTCGGGGGTGAGTCGTCCCTCGTCGATGAGGGCCTGTACCCAGGAATGGTCGTGGGTGAGTTGTTTGAGTTCCCCCTCACGCAGCAGATAGCCGCGCGAATCACCGATATGAGCGATCCCCAAGGTGGTGCCGGAGAAGGCCGCCCCAGAGAAGGTCGTGCCCATCCCGTCGAGCTGTGGATCATCCTCGATGAGGTCGGCCATCCTGTCATTGGCCCGCTGCATGATGCCAGCCATATGGGGCAGCAGATGATCGTCATCGAGGCGACGATCCCCGGAGCGGGCCTCGGTGGCGGCGACGGCGGAGGCCAGATCCCCGGCAGCCGCCCCACCCATACCATCGGCGACGACCAGCAGGTTTGGGCTGCCGAAGGCTGCGTCCTGATTATTCTTGCGGATCCGGCCCACCTCGGAGTGAACCCGGAAGTCGAGCGAAAAGGCCATGCTCAGACCTCCAACTTCATCATGGTGCGACCAATCCGGACGATGTCGTTGACGGTCAGCGCGGTCGGTTCGGTGATTTTCTGCCCATTGACATAGGTGCCGTTGGTGGACTCCAGATCGGTGATCACCCAGGTCTCGGCGTCGCGTTGGGTCAATTGGGCATGACGTGAGGAGGCGTAGTCGTCGTCCAACAAAATGGTGGAATCAGCGGTGCGACCCAGGTTGATGATGGGTCCAGCCGGGACGGACAGCCCCTGCTGATTGCCCTGGGTGACGACGAACCGAGTTGGTTGACGATTCCGGCCCTTGCGGCCAGGTGCTGCCTCGGTGGCGGGCAGATCCTTAGCTGAGACCTTGCGGCCAAACAGGTCCTTGCGTACCACATCCGCGATGACCGCGATAAACAGCCACACCAGGGCTAGGAACACGAGTTTGACGGCTGCGGCGGTGAGATCGGTCATCTAGTTAGGCCTCCGCAGGCGAATGCACCAGCATCCTGGTGTTGCCGATCTCGATGCGGGAACCCGCGCCCAGTTGCGTGGTGTGGACGCGCACCCCGTTGACGATGATGCCGTTGGTGGAGCCTAAATCCTCGATGGTGATGGTGCGGTTCTCCAAGGGTCCGGCGACGGTGATCCTGGCATGGCGTCGCGATACACCAGGATCGTTGATCCGCAGATCGGCCTCCGAGCCGCGCCCGATCACCAAACCCGGCGGTACCAGCGGATGCCTCACCCCGCCGACCTCAAGCACGAGCTGCCGGGCAGCACGCGGGGGTCGGGGTTGGCGCTGGGGATCGCTGGCGGCGGCTTGGCTGGTGATCCGGAACTGACCCGTCGGCAGGCTCTGGTCCAGCACATAGAGGATCTGGATCGGCCCGTTGAAGACATAGGAGCGTTCTGCGGCATGTTCACGCAGCTCCGGGGTGATTTCCGTGTTGAGGGTTTTTGAGTACGGAAACAACCGGTTGTAGTCGTGGGGAGACAAGGAGACGGTGAACACATTCGGCACTAGCCGCTTATCCCGACTCAGAAGTTTGGCTTCCGCGTCCAACTCACGCTGGATTCCAGCCGCGATCTCGACAGGCTGCACATCGCCCTTGAAAGCGCGGGCAAAAACCTTG
>JBHAEB010000125.1:0-8855 GCA_041855345.1 Arachnia sp.
CTCTGGCCTGGCAGCAGACCGGACTGTTGTGGTGATCGCCCACCGATTGGCGACGGTGCGGGCAGCCGATCAGATCGCGGTTATCGAGGATGGTCGGATCGTCGAATGCGGAAACCATGACGATCTCATCTCCTTGGGTGGCCGCTATGCCACCTTGTGGGCGCTCCAACATGACAATCTGGGAGGCCAACATGCTTGAACGTTTTCGCACCTACCTGGATCGCCCAAGCAGCGTGTACCTGCTGATCGCCAGTTATGTCATCGCTGCGATCTTGCAAGGTTTAGCCTTCGGGGTGCTGATTTGGTTCCTGCGGGGTTTCCTTTCCTCAGATCCAGCCTCGGCAGCGCCCGCTTTATGGCTGCTGATCGGGCTGGGAGGTGCCTCAGTTGTGGTATTCGCAGGAGCCATGGTGGCAGCCATCCGGATCTCGGCCTACGACATCTGTGGCAATGTCATCGTCAAAATCGGGGCCCGAGTTTCGGCGCTGCCACTGGGCTGGTTCGATGCCGGAGCCGCAGGCAGGGTCTCAGCCGCCGTGTCCCGCGAAACAGATGTGTTGTCTCATCTGGCATCCATGGTGTTGCCGCAGGTCATTGCTGCCCTGGTGACGCCAGCGACAGCTGTGATCGTCACCTTGATCTATGACTGGCAGCTGGGGCTGGTCATGGTGGTGACCGCCCTGATCGTGTGGTGGCTGTGGCGGTGGGCCATGGCCCTGCTGCATCGTGAACAGCAGGAAAGCCCCCGGGTCGGCGCGGAGACGGCTGGGCGCATCTTGGAACAGGCGAAACTGCAGCCGGTGCTGCGCGCCCAAGGTGTGGCCGGCTCCCAGTGGGCGCCCCTCAATGAGGCGTTGCAGGCCGAACATTCAGCGATTCGATCGCTGATGGTGGCGCAGTCTCGTCCAGCTGCGGCTTTCGCTGTGTTGGCGCAGGCATCGTTTGCTGTGGTGCTGGGGACTGGGCTGATGTTGCTGCTGGGAGGCCAGCTGGACGTGGCGGGGTATCTGGCGGTGGCATTGCTGGCCGCTCGATTCACCACCCCGATTTCGCAGTCAGTGCTGTATGCCTCGGAATTGCAGAAGGCCGTTATCAGCCTGGACGCCATCGGAACAATCATCAGTGCCCCGACGCTGCCGGAACCCGCTGAGCCACGGCGGCCCGAGGACACGACCATTGCCTTCCACGACGTCAGTTTCGGATATCACCAGGATCAACCGGTGCTTGCGGGGTTGAATCTGGAAGCTCCCAAGGGGCAAATCACTGCCTTAGTGGGGCCCTCCGGGTGCGGCAAATCGACGCTGACACGGTTAGCTGCCCGGTTCTGGGATGTGACGGGTGGTGCGGTCACTATTGGCGGCGTCGATGTGCGAGAGATCGCAACCACACAGCTTATGGCGATGACTGCCATGGTGTTTCAAGAGGTCTATCTCTTTGATGCCACCGTCGCTGAGAATGTGCGGATCGGGCGCCCAGATGCCACCCCAGAGGAGGTAGCTCAGGCGATCAGCAGGGCAGGCCTGGATGAGACCCTCACCCGGCTACCGCAGGGCAGTGATACCCCAGTGGGGGAGGGCGGGCAGCGTCTATCTGGCGGGGAGCGGCAGCGCGTCGCCATCGCCCGCGCCTTCCTTAAAGACGCCCCAATTCTGTTGCTAGATGAGATCACCTCGGCACTGGATGCAGAGAACGAGGCAGCGATCACCGCGACCTTGGCTCAGCTGGTGCAGGGCCGGACCGTGATTGTTATCGCACACCGCTTATCGACAGTGATGAACGCCGATCAGGTGTATGTGCTGGCAGGACGCAACCACGGGGCGCCCACCAAGGTCATCGAACACGGCCCGCCGCAGCAGCTACTGGCCGCTGGGGGCGCCTTCGCTTCGATGGTGGCTGATCTTGAGGCCTCGTCTCGTTGGGAGCTGCGTTAGCGTCGGTGGATCGCTCCTGCCGGTTCGCGGTAACGAACTGCCTCGGCGTGCTGACAAGGGGTGGGGGCTTCGCAGCCCTCTTCGCCATCCACCAGGTGGTGGCCCCCGTTGGGCTGGTGATCAGTCACCGCCGAGGCAGCTGACAGTGCCGAGCCCGGTTACCGGCCACTGTGTCCTCGGCTAGGCCAGCGTTTCTTGTCGACCTGAGGATCGGGGGAGCGCATGATTCGCGATGCCATGGCCCAGGTCCGGGCTTTGGTGGGGGAAACTCAGCATTCGGTGAAGGCGACGGCCAGGCCGCCGGTGGAGGTTTCCTTGTATTTACTGAGCATGTCTTTGCCGGTTTCCCGCATCGTCACGATTGCCGCGTCCAAGCTGACTCGATGGTGGCCGTCGCCGCTGAGGGCCAGTTGGGCCGCATTGATGGCTTTAACGGCTGCCATGGCATTGCGTTCGATGCAGGGGACTTGGACCAGCCCGCCCACCGGATCACAGGTCAGACCCAGATTGTGTTCCAGACCGATCTCGGCAGCATTCTCCACTTGCGCGGGGGAGCCACCCAACACCTGGGTGAGACCTGCTGCGGCCATGGCGCAGGCGGAACCAACTTCGCCTTGGCAGCCGACCTCGGCACCCGAGATGGAGGCGTTCTTCTTTAACAGCCATGCGACGGCGGCAGCGGCTAGCAGGAAATCCACGACATCGTCGTCGTTGGCGCCGCGTCGGTAGCGCATGAAATAGGCCAATACTGCGGGTATGACCCCTGCGGCACCGTTGGTGGGGGCGGTCACGACGCGGCCGCCACCAGCGTTCTCCTCATTGACGGCCAGGGCGAATAGGTTAACCCAGTCCATCGCGCTGAAGGTCTGGGTAATAAGGTTGGGGACCGCGTCGCGGCTGTTGAGGTGACGGTATAGGCCAGGGGCGCGACGGGGTACCTGTAGTCCGCCTGGGAGCACACCCTCCTGGCGTAGCCCCCGCTGGATGCAGCTTTCCATCACGGACCAGATGTTGAGTAAACCGGCTCGCCAGTCTGATTCCTCCCGCCAGGTTCCTTCATTGCGTGCCACCACCTGGGCGATGTTCAAACCGGTATCGGCGCAGATCCGTAGCAACTCGGCTGCGGTATCGAAACCGAATTCGACCGGTGTTGGTTCGGCGGTCTGGCTGGTGGTCTCTGCGTGGGCTTGATCCACGATGAAACCGCCACCGATGGAGTAGTAGGTGTTGCGGTGAAGGACCCCGGTGGGTCCTTCGGCGGTGATCGTCAAGGCATTGGGGTGTAGTGGCAGCGCCTGAGGTTCGAAGATCAGGTCCGAGGACCAGTCGAAGGGCACCTCGGGCCCCCCACCCAAGGCCAGCCGCCTAGTGGAGGTGACCTTGGCAATGGCGTCGGCATAGGCGTCGGGGCAGCAAGTGTCGGGCATGAAACCCAGCAGCCCACCTACCACGGCCCGATCCGTGCCATGGCCGACCCCGGTGGCGGCCAAGGAGCCGAATAGTTCGATGCGGATCTTGGTCACGGCTTGCAGATGGGGGCCAAGCTCCTGAAGAAAGGTTCCGCCTGCCCGCATCGGCCCCATCGTGTGGGAGGACGACGGCCCGATGCCGATCTTGAAGATCTCCAAGGCGCTGATCGTCATGAACTAAGGCTATCGGGGGCTGTTTTTGGCGCGCAGCCGGATCGGCTGAATCACACCAGGTCCAGGCTGACTGGGGGACAGCTGGCCACCAGCTTCGCGGAAGGGGTCGCAGTGAGCACAGGGCCTCGCTGACTGGGGGACCGCTGGCCACCAGCATCGCGACCAATGGTCGTAGTCGGCTTAGGTCCAAGCAGACTGGGGGGACTGTTGTTTCTCGTCGCGGCTAGATCGGCGGATCAGTCAGTCAGGGGCAGTCGCGGATCAGGATCAGGCTGGCAGCGCACCTTCACAGCGTCGATATCGGCGAGGCTCGGGACCGCACTTCCTGGTAGCGCGACGGCAGCCGCACCCCAAGCGACGCCTCGAGCCAGAGCAGTTTCAGCAGTAGCGCCCTCGTTGAGGGCAGCGAGGATACCGGCCAACAGACAGTCGCCGGCACCTACCGTTGATCGGGGAGCGGTGACCGTTGCGGTGGCAAACCAGACACCATCGCGATCCACCCACACCGCCCCGTCGCGGCCTAGGCTGGTGACCACAGCCCCCACTCCAGCAGCGATGATGTCGGTGCTGGCTTGGATGACCGCTCCCAAGGTAGGCAGGCTGCGACCTACCAGCTCCGCCAGTTCGCTGCGGTTGGGTTTGATCAGCGCTGGACCTGCCAGCACCGCAGCCTTCAACGCATCCCCGGAAGTATCGACGGCAACCTGCTGGGGGCTAGCGGCGATGACCTCGGTGAGCCATCTGGGATCGATTCCTGGAGCCAGTGAACCGCACCAGGCGATCCAGCTGGTATCGGCTGGAACTGTTTCCAGCAAGGAGGCGAGACTCGCGTGATCGAGCGCTGGTCCAGGTTCGTTGATCTTGGTGGTGGTGCCGTCAGTGTCGACGATGGTGAGGTTGGTGCGGGTATCACCCTGACACAGGACCGTCGCCATGGGCACCGCCTCGAGGGCCAGCAATTCATGCAAGGTGACTCCTGTGGCCCCTGCCAGCGGCAGTAAGGCCAAACAAGGGTAGCCATTGCGGTGCAGCGCCCGGGCAACGTTGACTCCTTTGCCCCCTGGGTCGACCCGGCTAGCGGTAATGCGATTGACCTGGCCGATGTGCAACTGGGGGGTGGATACGGTCCGGTCCACGCTTGGATTTGGGGTCACGGTGACGATCATCTGCATATCCTTCCCACCAACAGGGATTCCTAAGCCTAAAGCTCAGCGCCAGCGGCGTCTTCCTCCTTGAAGGTTCCTCCGACAGGGGCTCGGATGGTGTGAGTGCTTGGCATGGTGATATCCGGGCTAGCAGGGCAGTGTGATCACGGCCTTGGGTGCTTGCGATCCTGGCGGCGGCTTCTGTAGCTCAAGCCGTCGACCAGATGCACCACACCTTGAACCTGATAGAAGTGGGTTACTGGATGGTTCCCTTCCATCGGAACAGCCCCTGCGACGAGGTCGACCAAGACTGTTCCTCCGGGCAGGGAAACCCGCTGCCATCGAGATAACACGCGTCCCACACCCAGGTAGAAACAGCTGGGGAAATACCACCGGTGACTACCCACATAGTCTCCGCCACGACGAGGAGAAAGAGTGATGAAGTCGGCCCGAAAGAAGAGTCTTCAAGCAGCTGCCGAAGCGGAGATTCGCCATGCATTCGTCAAGATTAAAGCGCAGACAGATGAAGCGGGAAAAGACATTCAGGCATATTACTTCTGCTTGGTGGAGGACTTCTTCGCCACGACAAACGCCGCCATCACGGCTCAGGACAGGCGAGAGCACGGGCCACACGAAACACTGCTAGAGACCATCTGGTCAGGGGTTTGCCCGGTCTACGAAGGTGAGTCCCAGCCAGTGGACAGCGCCTCCGATTACTGGCTGGATAAGGAAAGCCAGCTGTATAAAGTTGCGTACGAGCTTATCCAGGAACTGGGCGAAGACGACGATCAGTATGCCCAATACAACGAGTTGCGCGCCGATTTTGAGGCCTGCGTGATTGAGGCCCTAAAGGTATGCGATCAGCAAGGAATTTTTGGCGATCGCGGCAGCAATGGCATTGTGCTATTTGCGTTCTACATAGACGACCACGACGGCAACGGCGAGGGCTCCTTGCTGTACCGCTCGACACAGGCACTGAATACCAGACATGAACTCTTGGGAATCGAGAGCTAATAGATAACCGGAACCACCGAAAGCCCTCCACACCATGGGGCTCTGCCCAAGCTGACGGCCAATGACTGGTGAGCGATGGCTGCCGATCTTGGTTAGCCCGAATGAGAAGAAGCTATGGATACCTCCCATCGTCTGGTTCCGGCGGGGTCTGGTTTCTGGTGGCCGTTCGTGGGTGTCCTGATCCCGCAGATCACCGCCGAGGAGGACGGCCTCCGGGAACGGTTCGGGGACCAGTTGGCTCATGACTGCCGTGCAGAACCCGCTGGCTGGCACAATCCACAGGGTGCCCCGTCTTCCCCTCACCCGGCTTCGAGTGCTGCCGCGTCGGTTGCTCCAGTTCGCCCTCACCCAACTTGCTTGCTGTGCCTTCCCCATCGCGATCTTCGTCGGCTTGGCCGTTTCGGTGTTGGTGTGGGCTCGCGTGGATATGCCGCTGGCGCGCTACGACGCGTTGTTGATCTATGTCGTCGCCGTTCAGGTGGTCTTCGTGGTGTTCAAACTGGAGACGTGGCGGGAATTGGCGGTGATCTGCGCCTTCCATGTGATCGGACTGGCCCTTGAGATTTTCAAGGTAAGCGTCGGATCCTGGGCCTACCCTGACCCGGGCGTGGCGCGCATTGGCGGAGTCCCGCTGTTCTCCGGTTTCATGTACGCCTCGGTGGGGTCCTACATCTGCCAGGCGTTTCGCCGGTTCGATCTGCGTGTCGGTGGGTTTAGGTGGTGGCCGGTCAGTCTGCTTGCCATTGCGGCCTACGCCAACTTCTTCACCCACCATTGGCTGCCCGACGTGCGGGTCCTGATCGCCGTTGGCTTCATCGTCGCTCTGTGGGGCAGCACCGTCCATTTCCGTGTGGGCCCGGACCTGTACTGGATGCCAACGGCATTGGCCTTCGCGTTGATCGGGACATTTCTGTGGCTGGCCGAGAACCTGGCCACCTTGCTGAGCGCGTGGCGTTACCCAGACCAGGAAGGCGGCTGGCAAATGGTGCATGTGGGCAAGCTGGGAAGCTGGGCGCTGTTGATTTCGTTGAGCTTCGTGCTGGTGGCGGCGGTCAAGGCGAAGGAGGGTGTGCTGTACGGCGATGTTCCTGCCCGCGTCACCCGGGAGAAACTGCGGGCGTAGCGGTTACCGGGAGTTCCTGGGGATGGTCGCCAACAGGTTGTGTCCTGCTTAGTGAGGGAGCGCCCTGTCGCTGTGCTTGCCCGCTGGCTCTGGCATCGTCCTTGTCGGTGGTGGCCGTGGCCCATGCCTGCACCGGGGCGAATTCTCGGTATCGCGATGGGCTCTGTTTAAAAGACGGTGTGAGTGAGGCCCATGCTCGACGAGACGGAAGAAACCATGACGTCCGCGACATGGCTGAGCGCTGCTGGCTGAGCCAGTGAAACGAAAGTGGTTGGGATGACGGCTCGACATTGGGACCAGCCCACTTCGACGGGGATACTCGCGGCAACTGCCAACCACATATCAACCTGAAAATGCTTCCAGTTCGGGGACTCAGGCAACCGAGGGATGCTTATGCTTCGGGGGTTGATGGGAGGGGTTTCTGTTCAGGCATGGAGGCCGCCGTGGGCCACTGAGAGTCCGGGGACCACTGAGAGCGCTCCTTCTTCGGGGATCCCGGTCAGCCGCGAGGAAGTCGGGCACACTGAGACTATGAGCAGCGCAGATGCTGAATCCGTCGCCGATCTGGTGGTGCGTGCCGTGGAGTGCGTGCCATCGGGGCGTGTAGTCAGCTATGGCGATGTCGCCGAACTTGTGGGTACCTCGCCCAGGAGGGTGGGTACGGTGCTGGCTCAAGCAGGCTTTGAGGTGCCGTGGTGGCGTGTGGTCAACGCCTCCGGTCAGCTGCCGGCGCATCTGATGGATCATGCCCGCCATCACTGGCGGATCGAGGGGACTCCCATGACAGAGCGTGGGGTGGACATGGCAGCCGCACGAACCGCCCTCGAAGACTTGGCCCGCGATTACGCCTTGGCGGTATCCCCTGACTAGGACCCTCGCCATGAGCGACGAGATGCGCAACTGGCAGCGGTCACGGCCCAGCAGTCGTCGGCTGAATGACACTATCCCAGACCAGCGGGAGGGAGAGCTGTTGTGGGTGAGGGCCAACCAGCGGCTCGGTATCCCAGGACCAACGAGCCATACCGTCGCCCAGGCTGAGGACCGCAGTGTGGGGAGTATCAACGAAAGCCACCTCTACCTCAAGGCTGCCATCAGCCTTGCCTGCCCCCGCGGTGTACACCGTCGCGCTACTACCCTCTGGAAAATGGGCACTTGGCGGCCACTGCATCCGGCCAGCCAGCCATTGGCCAAAGCCGACGTCTAGGTGATGTGAGCCGCCATCGGCATCCTGCCAATCCAACACCCAGCCTTGCCCAGCGGGCGTCAACTCCAGCCTTCCGCCACGACCATCGCGTCCTCGCATCGAGACCGAGGGACCCTGACCGGAGGGGGTAGGTATGGACAATCCCGAGGCCATCCCAAGATTGTCGAGATCGTTGAATAAATGCTGCTCAGCGTGATCGATGGTGAGTTGCATATCCCGGGTAGCGCTGGTGATGACCACCGCCGCATCGAGCTCCGGGCGTATGAGCCCGAATTGACCGTAGGCGCCGTCAGCCCGATGCCCGGACACCCCACGCCAGACATGCCAGCCGTATCCCTGCGCCCAGTCAGGTGTGACACCGACACCCCCGGTGGCAACCCGGCAGGCCGCGTAAGCGTCCAACCAGCGACGAGGCAGAAGTTGGTGCCCGGCATGGACCCCATCGGCCGCCAGCAACCCGATGAACCGGGCCATATCCATCGGAGAAATATGCAATCCAGAAAACCCGATCGGGATCCCGTCAACATCCGCAGTCCAGTACACAGGCCCAGCGCCCAGCGGATCAAGAATGTGCGTGCGCACTATCTCAGCGACGGTGCGCCCACTGGCTTGATAGATGGCCTGGGACAGCGCGTATGAACACAACTGGTTGTAGCAGAAGGTTTCGCCCGGATTCCCTGCGGGCTCCGTGGCTAAGAAGGCCCGAAGATGGCTCCGGCGCAATTGCTGCCTGCCCTCAGTCAGCGAGATGGTGTCGAAGGTATGCCCAGATGCCATGGCTAAGCAATGCCCCAC
>JBHAEB010000126.1:0-17262 GCA_041855345.1 Arachnia sp.
GGTGAGCATGTGGCCGGCATCCACCAGCAAGGCCAGCGACCCGGTCAGCAACGATCCAACGATCTCAATCACCAGCACGCTGCCGGTGATCCCAAGGGCGATCGCCAATCGGGTCCGGTTCGCGGATCCGTGGGAGTGATCGTGGCCGAGGCCATGGTCGTGGCTGTGGTCATGTCCGCTCATCGGGTTTTCTCCTCGCAGTCCAAGGCGACCTCGGCCGTCGCGGCCAGCAGTTCCTCGCCGGCGCCGAGCAGGGCGCTGATGAGTTCGGGTTCCGCCAGTGAATAGAAGGTGGCGCGACCTCTGACCCGTGCGGTCAGCAGGCCGCTATCGCGCAGCCCCCGGACATGCGCCGATACCGTGGACTGGGCTAGGCCCAGATGCCCAACCAGGTCGGCGACGCGGTGGGGCGCCAGCATGAGATGTCGCACGATGGCCAACCGGTTTGGGTCGGCTAGGGAACGGAACAATCCCGCGACATCCGAGTGTGGGTACCCTTCGTCATTCATCGGCATAGATCGATAATAACTATGGGGAACGATACCACCAAATGCCTGCCCGCAGCTGAGGCCGAGGTGTACAGCAGACGGACGTCTGGGTGGGTGGCTGCCAGCCCCGTGAACCCTCGTTGACCAGCGTCGTCATCTTCGCAAGCTCCAATGCCAACACGACGCTGGTCATGGTTGCGGCTCGTCGAAGACCGGGTCAGGTGGGTCGGCAATGCCGCCGTTCCAGGCCCTCGTTCAGCGACTTCTGACACGCTACAGTTGGCTAGTTGATGGCCGAGATGGTAGTGCCGGAAGGAAATAATGTCTTTCGAGTTGATGGTGTTCGAGGTGGCCAGTGCTCCCACCTCGAAGAATGAATTCATGGCGTGGTATCGGCGGCAACTTGAATCGAGCGGGGGCTGCGACTACGACGGCACCTACCTCTCTCCTCGAGCCTTGTGGAATTGGTTCATGGAGATAAAGGAGATCTTCATTCCGATGAATGGCAAGTTTTCGCCATCCACCGATACCATCAATAAAACCCCAGGTCTAGAAGACCGTCTGGTCGATTACGTGTTCTACCGCGACATGATCCATGTCACCGTTTCCTGGGATCAGGCGGAAGAGGCATGCGTCACCATGATGCGTCTGGCCAAAAAGCATAAGGTGGGTTTCTGTGGCGAGACTGCCGATGACTGGGACATCATCTTGCCAAACGGAACCACAATGGCCTAGGGGTCCGCGTGATTAAATAATCGACGTTTCCTGGATTGGGGATTATGCACTGAGTCAACCACGTCGCCAAGGCATTCCCCAACCAAACACCCGCCCGGGGTACCGACTGCTCCCTAGGTACAGCGCCAGCGGGGAGTCAGCTCTGCGATAGGTCTCCTTCATCCAACGGCGGGCAATCGAAGCCTGCTTCCCGTGAGCGTCGCGCCCACTCCTGGGCCTCCTCAGTAGGCAAACCTCCAAGATGGGCCAGGACACACATTGCCCTGGCGTACCCCTGGTCGGCGGCTTTGGTCCACCAGCCGATGGCTTGGCCGGTGTTGCCCTGCTCGTCGTAGAGGTAGCCGAGGTTGTACATGGCGTCGGGGTGATCGTGGTTGGCGGCTTTGGTCCACCAGTGGATGGCGTGGTTGGGGTCGTCCAGCTCGTCGTAGAGGACGCCGAGGTTGTACATGGCGTCGGTGTGGTTGTGGTTGGCGGCCTTGGTCCACCAGTGGATGGCTTTCTTGGTTTCGCCCTGCTCGTGGTAGAGAAGGCTAAGGTTATTCATGGCGGTGGGGTGATTGTGGGTGGCGGCCTTCTGATACCAGTCGATGGCTTGGTTGTTGTCGTCCTGCTCGTGGTAGTAGACGCTGAGGTTGTGCATGGCGGCGGGGTGATTGTGGGTGGCGGCCTTTTTCCACCACTCCGCTGCCTTGTCCAGCTTTCCGGTTTTGTAGAGGATCGATCCGCCGATGAAGCACTCATTGGGGGTGGCCGCTGCTAGGGCAGCGTCCAGGAGGGGCGGTTTGAATTCGAAGTCGACGTCCTCACGGTCGAGCAGGTGGTCCGCCACGCGGTAACCGTCGCCCATGTCCTGCAGGGCGGACACGGTCTCGTTGATCGGCCTCACGAGCTCGTTTAGGGCCCGCTGCACGCGGGGAGCGCAGGGCGTGTGGTGCTGGGCCGGGAGGTAGGTGTTGGCGCACTGGTCGATCACTGCACGCGTGATGTGTTGCAGCATGCCCAGGCGCCGCCAGTGGATCGCCAGGCGCAGTACGGCCCGCTCATCGGGGGTGGCGTCGGCCCACTTCGCATCCAGCTCCGGGCCGCCAGCCAGGAACTGGGGCAGGCCGGTCTGGGAGACCCGATCCGCCACCCGCGGGTCTGTGGCCTCTAGCCGCTGCTGCTTGGCTGGGGACCAGGCGAGGTCGTTGACCACGTGGCCGTCAAACCAGTCCAGCGCCGCTGCGGCGGGGTTCTTTACTCCTTCGGGGGCCTCGCGGAGTCGGCGCCGTTCGGCAGTCCGCAGCGTCGCAACCACCACGGTTTCGGGATAGGTGGCGAGGATCCGATCCAAGGAACTGGGCAGGTCGGGGTGGGCGAACTGGTGAAACTCATCCAGCCAGAGCACCGTCCGGCTCAGGTCGACCAGGTCGCGGGCGGCCTCGACGACGGCGTTATCCCCATCCAGGCGGGCAGGGCGAAGCAGATCCCAGCCTCGATAGTGCTGCTTGACCACGTGCAGCGCCAACCGGGTCTTACCGGTCATCGGTGCCCCGATCAGCAGCACCCTGTGGGCCTCGCGCATATGCCGTTTCACGGCGTCGGTGGCATCGCGCTGGATATACAACTCCGTCGACACATCGGGAATCTGCTTATTGACGCCGGCCTGCTCCAAGGAGACCTCGCTCACCGGTATCGTCTCGAAGCCCGCGATCACCCGGCGACGAGCCGCCTCCCGCTCCCGCTCATGGGCCCGACCCGCCAACCAGAGATCCAGAAGGAGCGTGGGAACCAGCAAAGCGACCGCGCAGATCGCACCCCACAACCAGAAGCCCTGCCAGTAATAGGCGGCAACGATCAACCCGAGGGCAATAAGGCAACCGAGGAGATAGCAGACCTTTTTGATCCGCCCCCGTCGCGCTGCCATGCCTCATCTTTGCAGCTATCCCAGGACGGGCTCAATGAGCGGGCCACGGATCACGCCGCTCGCCACTGCCTCGAGGTGGAGGGCCAGCCCGATTGGGCTGGCAGGCTCGCCGAGGCCCGGCTCAGCCCTGGGCGGGACGCAGCAGCGGATACAGGATGGTTTCGCGGATACCGACGCCAGGGTTCAGCAGCATCACCAATCGGTCGATGCCGAGCCCCATCCCACCCATCGGTGGGGCGCCATATTCGAGGGCTTCGAGGAAGTCTTCGTCGAGCTGCATCGCCTCCGGGTCGCCGGCTGCTGCCGCCAGGGACTGGGAGACCAGCACCTCCCGCTGGATGACGGGGTCGATCAGCTCGGTAAAACCAGTGCCGCGTTCCATCCCGCCGATGATCAGATCCCAGGCCTCGACCTTGCCTGGGTCATCGCGATGGGGACGGGCCAGTGGCTGCGCGATGGCCGGGTAGTCGTAGACGAAGGTGGGCTGGATCAGGCCGGGCTCCACCAAGTCACCAAACAATTCCATGGCCAGTTTGCCCGCACCCCACTTGGGGTCATATTCGATCTCGCGCTCATCAGCGATGGCCTGAAGTTCACCCAACGGAGTCTCGACGGTGATCTCGCGGCCCACAGCCTGGGATAGGCCGTCGAAGAACCGCAGCCAAGCCCAGTCACCATCCAGATCGATCACTCCCTGGTCGGTGGTGATCTGGCGGGACCCGACCGCATCCGCGGCGGCTTGAATCATGTCCTGGGTGAGCTTGGCGATGGTGCGTTGATCACCCCAGGCTTGGTAGGCCTCCAACATGGTGAACTCGGCGGAATGTGAGGAATCGATACCCTCATTGCGGAACACCCGCCCCATCTCGAAGACCCGATCAGCGCCGCCAACCATGGTGCGTTTCAGGTGCAGCTCCAGCGCGATCCGCAGGCTCATATCGATGTTGAAGGCGTTGAGGTGGGTGGTGAAGGGCCGGGCTGCCGCGCCACCGTGAACCAGCTGCAGCTGTGGGGTTTCCACTTCGATATAGCCCTGGGCATAAAGAGTTTCCCGGATAGCTCGGGTGATAGCTGCTCGGGTCCGTACCATGGCCCGGGCCGATTCACGGGCGATCAAGTCCACATAGCGACGACGAACCCGCGACTCCTCCGACAATTCCTTATGCAATACCGGCAATGGCCGCAGCGCCTTCGAGGCCAACCGCCACTGGCTGGCCATCACTGACAGCTCGCCACGTTTGGAGGAGATCACCCGGCCAGTGACCCAGACGAAATCACCCAGATCGACATCAGATTTCCAGGCTGCCAAGGCCTGTTCCCCGACCTCGGCGAGGGACAGCATCACTTGCAGGCGTTCCCCGTTCTCGGCGGGGGTGAACCCGTCCTGCAGCGTCGCGAAGGCGAGTTTCCCGGTGTTACGGATGAACACCACACGCCCACCGATGGCCACGACCTCATCGGTTTCTTCTCCGGCTTCAAGATGCCCCCAGGTGGTGCGAACCTCAGCCAGGGTGTGGCTGCGCATCAGATCGGCGGGGTAGGGCTCGATGCCGCTGGCCAGCAGCCGCGCCCGCTTCTCCTTGCGGACGGTGGTCTGCTCGGAGTCGGTGGTCTCTAGGGTATGCGCATCTGTCACGGCAGGGCATTCTACCGGGAGGTCGTTATCCGCACGCCGGTTGCTGCCGAGCGCCCTGTGGTTTGGCTGGGGCGATGGCTCCTTCAGGCGCGGTGGCCAGGGGCGATCAGCCTTGAGCCAGTGACTCGTCGTGGATCCTGACCTCGATACCGTGATCGAGGATCTGCCAGCTGACATGGCTGAGATCGGGGACGTGAATATCGGCATTCAATGCCTTGGGGGCGCTACCGGCTGTGATCCCCAATACGGGGAAGCCTCCGGCTCGGGCAGCGGCTACCCCAGCTGGGGCGTCCTCAACGACGAGGGCTCGGGAGGGCTCCACTCCTAGGAGTTCGGCGGCTCGCAGGAAGGTGTCGGGGGCGGGTTTGCCGTGGACCACGTCCTCGCGGACCACCACGATCGGCGGCAGCGGTAGCTGCGCGGCACGCATCCTGGCCTCTAGGAGCGGTCGGGTGCATGAGGTGGCGATGGCGACGGCGTGGGTGGGTAGGGCCGCCAGTGCGACCGCCGCGCCAGGCATTGGCCGTACCCCGGTGGTGTCAGCAACCTCAAGGTCCTCGATGCGTTGGGCCGCTTCATGCTGCCGGTCAGGGGCCACCAGGGCCTCGGCGATCGCGTTGCTGGGGCGGCCCAGGAAATAGGGCAGATCGGTTAACTCGATGCCATATTCCAATGCCCAGCTGGTGTAGGCCCGCACCATGGCGTCGTGGGAGTCGACGATCGTGCCGTCGTGATCCAAGATCACCGCATCAAAGGTGCCGATCAACTCACCAGCAGTGTTTCGCCCGGTGCTCACTTCCACAGCGTCATGATCGCGAATGAGGCCAGGATGAGGCCGAGGCTAATGAGCACATTCCAATCGCCGAGGGAACGCATGAAACTGATCTGTTGGCCGGCGAGGTTCCACACCACCATCCACAGCACACCCAGGAGACCGACGATGGAGAATGCCCAGGGCACCCACTTCCGACTGCCGGTCGATGTTAGGCGCTTGCGCTCCTCACGTTGCTCCGCCAGCTCAGCGGCCTGCTTTTTCCGCGCCTTGGTTTTGGCGGATTTGCGTACCTTGGATTCGGGCACCGCGCCCCTCCCTTCATGACGATGCACCCAGCCTAATGGAGCATCACGCCCAAGCCATATTTGATGACGTTGGCGGCGACCGATGCCAGGTGATGGTGAAATGGGGGCATGCGTACTTGGTGGGATCGGCTGATGCGTCCTCGATATCAGCAGCATGCCCGTAGCCGTCGTGGCCGAGTAGCCACCGTCGCTATCTGCGCGATGGCTGGCCTCATGATGACGGTAGCGGCGTTGGCGGCGCGCGGGACTGATCTACGTTCCGACCGAAACACCTCGTTGCGGGAGCTGGTTGTGGCTCAGGCCTCCCGGAATGAGGAGCTGCGTCGGGAGGTCGCTGAGTTGCGGGCCGAGGTCGACGCCCTGGGCCGACAGCAAGGTGCCTCTACTGAATTGCAGGAGCAGCTAGCGCAGGTCTCCCTGGATGCGGCCCTGACCCCGGTATCTGGCCCCGGAATGAGGGTGGTGCTCACTGATGCTCCGGTCGATGTCAAACCTGCCGGTGTTGATGATGATGCCCTCGTGGTACATCAGCAAGACATCCAGGCCGTGGTCAATGCGCTGTGGGCTGGGGGAGCAGAGGCGGTGAGCATCCAAGGACAGCGGGTAATCGCGACGACCGGCATAAAATGCGTCGGGAATTCGGTGGTGCTACACGGTATTCCTTATGCCCCGCCCTATGTCATTGAGGCGATTGGGGATTCAACGCGGATGGCAGCTGCATTGGATAGTTCACAGTCGTTGCAGATCTATCGCCAATATGCCGATGCCTATGGTCTCGGCTATACCGCCAGTGTCGAGGCTAATCTGGATTTACCGGCCTTCGCAGGTTCCCTGAGCTTGTCCCATGCGACCGCGAACTGAGGAGTGAGGGCATCGGTCGTGACACAATTGCGCAGTGGCTCGCATCCTCGTCGTCGATAACTATGACTCCTTCGTCTACAACCTCGTGTCCTACCTAGCCCAGATCGGGGCCGAGGTCGATGTGTGGCGCAACGACGATCCCCGATTTACCCAGCCTGGCTGGGAGGAACCCTACGACGGTGTGCTGCTATCTCCTGGACCCGGGACCCCGGAACGAGCCGGGGTATGTGTTGAGGTGATCCGGCAATTGGGTGGTCGCACACCTATCTTCGGAGTGTGCCTGGGGTTGCAGTCGATGGTGGTGGCCCTCGGCGGTGTGGTGGGCCGGGCCCCAGAACTGCTTCACGGCAAGGTCTCTCCCGTCTTCCACGACGGCCAAGGGGTGTTTGCGGGCCTACCCAGTCCGATATCAACCACCCGATATCACTCCCTGGCGGCAGATCCCGACACGATTCCGGAGTGTTTGGAGGTCACCGCCCGCACCGAATCGAATGTCATCATGGCGATCCGCCATCGCCAGTGGCCCCTGGAAGCCGTCCAATTCCACCCCGAGTCGGTACTGACCGAAGGCGGCTACCAGATGCTGGCCAACTGGCTGGTGGTCTGCGGCGATACCGAGGCCCCTGCCCGCGCCGCCGGGTTCAGCCCGCTAGTCAGCGATCAGAGCTAGCTCAACCACGGGGATTCCAGTTGTTGGCCTGGTGCAGTCTGCCTTGGTGAATAGCTTGATCCACCCCAGGATCCGCGGTGGTCAGCTGTCCCCGGAATCGCCTGGGATTCGGTGCTGCCCAGCGTTTGACGACGGCCTATGAGCCCGCAGGGGCCGAAAATCCCTCCACCGAAACTGTCAGTGTCTGCTGGTACCGTCGCTACCCATGTGGACCCCAACCGAGAGTGGACACGAACTGACGATCCGCGAGGGCCGGATCATCGCGCGAAATAAGGCGGGCAAGGAGTTGGCTAGGGTGCCTGCCGCTGCCAAAAAAGGCCAGGTCTGGGAGGAACTCGACGCGACCCTGACCTTCCTCCACACCCACGACGTCGAGGCCGGGGCTGAGGTGGAGCGCTGGCTGCTGCGGTCCCTGCCGGTGCCGCCCGGCCAGCTGTTCGCCGATGCCTGGCAGCGGTACCGCGACGGGGATGTTCCCGGATACACCGAGTTGCGCACCCAGCCCTACCGCAGACGATAGACCGCCGCCTGGTTATGCGTACCGTCGGCCGTTGAGCCAGGCACCCAGCCACGTGCGACGCACCAGCCAGTGGTAGCTGACCAGCAGCAGCGCGGTGGTCAGGACCCAGTTGATGACGAGCTTGAGCAGGATGGGCCAACCCAAATCTGCCAGTGGAATCTCGATAGCCACGACCAGCGGCAGATGCATCAGGTACATCCAGTAGGAGGCATCGGCTAGGTACCGGATCGCCGGATTCTCCGCCCCGAAACAGCGCATCCCACAACCGAGCAAGGCCGAGGTCAACAGCCAGGAGGCCAGAGCCACGCAGGGCAACTGCGGTGCGGGATGACCAGTCAGCAGGAAACCCGCCGTCGCTAACCCCAAACCCAGCCCCAGGTGGAGGCGCCACCGTCCGCCGATCGCCTCAAGCGAGCCCGGCGAGGCATGCAGGAACCAACCGGTGAGGAAGGCAGCGAGATAAGCCAAGGTGGAGGCGACCTCCGGGACGACGGTTCCCGGGGCGACAATGCCCGCACTCGGGTCCCCGCCCTGCATCGCCAGCGCCACACCCATGCAGACCGCTGGCAGCAGCATCCCCCACCAGGAACCTAGCCAGCCGCCAATCCTGCCCGCCCAATCCCCGGCGCGCTCTGATCCAAGGACTCGGATGGCCACGCCCCGGCCCGCCAGGGTGAGCACCACCAGATAGAACAGCAACACCAAGAACCACAACTGCCCCGGAGTAAAGGCCTCCAGCAGGCTGCCCTCGCGTGGCGGCACCTCAAGTCCGCGCCAGCGAGCCCCCGCATAGGCCAGGAAACCCAGGGGCATCACTGCCAGCGGCCAGAATGCGATCGCCGGCAGCAGAATGCGACGGGTCCGATCCTTGAGATAGGCCCGGGCTCCGCGACGGTGCACAACCATTCGGCCGAAATAGCCGGCCAACACCATAAACAGCGTCATCCGGAAGAGATGAATGAGGTACAGCGCCACCAGTGCCCATAGCGAATTCTGGGAATCCGCGATGAGCCATTGGGCGCCAATGCCCGGCACGAAAGGCATCACCGAATGTAAGACGATGCCCAACAGCAGGGCGAAGGCGCGGGTGGCGTCGAGACCATGAAGGCGAGATTGAGTGGTGCTTTCCATGCTAAAAACGCTAGGGAATTCGCGTATCCGCCACCATCCGCCGATCGGGGGATACCGGCGGCCACACCGCTGGCGCGACAATTGTGGCATGGTCACCTCCTCCCAGCCCCTCGCCGCGTTATCGCGTTGGGCGCCGCTGGCGATGCTGGCGGCCTCAGTGGCTATCGGAGCCTTGCTGTCGAACGTCTTCCCGGCCGACTTCGCCTCCTCCATCCCGCTGACCATCCTGCTGTTTGGGGGGCGCCTGGCGCTGGCCATCGTCGACCCGCCGCTGGGCCCCCGAGCTGGGGCGACGTTCGTCGCCGCCAACCTGGCGGTGACCCTCGTGGGATCGATGTTCAACCCGCTGCTGAGCATCTACGGCTTCGCCGGATACGTCGACCTGGAACGCTACATGCCCGCGCGGTTGCGGATGCCGGCAGTGATCGCCACGGCACTGGTCATTGCCGCGGGCCAAACCGGTGGCCTTCCCGGGGTGGTGGGGCTACCGCTGCTCTACGTCTTGTTGGCGGTGGTCAATGTAGCGATCGCGCTGATGATGTTCGGCAGGGCCCGCGACCGCGAGCGCCAGATGCGGGAACGGGAGGAGGCAGCCGTGGCGCTGGCGCGAGCCCACGAGGCCAACGCCGAACTGCACCGCCAACTCGCTGACAGCGCCCGCGAGCGGGGAGTCGCGGAGGAGCGGGCGAGGCTATCGCGGGAACTGCACGACACCGTCGCCCAAGGCATCGTCGGGGTGATCCGGCAGCTCGACGCCATCGACGAGACCGCGATGGATGCTGCGACGCGCACCAGGGTGGAACGCGCCACCCTTGCTGCCCGAGACTGCCTCGTCGACGCCCGCCGCGCGGTGCGGGAACTCGCGCCCCGGGAGCTGAGCGAAACCCCCTTCCCAGACGCCGTCCAAGATGTGGCCCGTACCTGGGCGCGGGCGAACCGGATCGCCATCGAAGCCGACCTGGATGAGGCCCCCAAGACTTCCCCCCACGAGGCCGCGGTGCTGCGCATCATCCAAGAAGCCCTTACCAATATCGCCCGGCACGCCTCGGCCGGGTCGGTGAGGCTGGTGCTGGCTGCGTCCGGGGAGGGGATTGAACTGGTCATTGCTGACGACGGGGTGGGCTTCGATCCGGCCCAGCCCTCGGTCGGGCTTGGTCTGGCCGGTATGGCCGCCCGGATTCGCGAGGCAGGTGGCACTTTCGTGATCGACTCCGCCCCCCAGGAGGGGTGCCGAATTGAGGTGAAGATCCCATGATGTTGCGTGTGATCGTCGTGGACGACCATCCCGTGGTGCGCGACGGGCTCGTCGGCATGCTCAGCGGGGAGGACGGCATCGAGGTGCTGGGGCAGGCGGACAGCGGTCCGGCGGCCCTTGCCCTCGTCGCCTCAGCCGACCCTGACATCGTGCTGCTTGATTTGCGGATGCCCGGAGGCGACGGTTGGTCCGTCATCACGACGCTCCGCGAGCAGAGCCTGGACCGACCCCGCATCCTGGTACTCACCACCTACGACTCGCCACGGGATATCCACCGGGCCATGGATGCCGGCGCCGACGGTTATCTCCTCAAGGATGCGCCCAGGGCTCAACTTGTGCAGGCCATCAAGGACTTGGCTGAGGGCCGCCAAGCGATGAGCGACCGGGTGCGTGATTCCCTGGCCGAGGCCAAGGCCATCGGCCTGACGGAGCGGGAACGACGGGTCCTGGAACTGGTTGCCGATGGGCTGACCAACCGGGCCATCGGCTCCCGGTTGGGTATCGGGGAGGCGACGGTGAAAACCCACCTGGCGAATCTGTACCCGAAACTAGGTGCCGCCGACCGGGCCGCTGCGGTCCGCATCGCCTGGGAGCGGGGCCTGGTCTAGGCCCATCCTCCTCGAAGCTGAGCTACGGGACGCCGCGTGGCGACACGACGTATTCCCGCAGTCCACCGTCACTGCCTTCCTTGAGGGAAGCTCCCGCTACGACCGGCCTGGCTCGCTGTTTACCCAGGCCAGTCTGTTTGGGGGTGTGAACCTGCGGTCAATGGAGGCAGTCCACCGATCCTCGGCCATCCGGGGTGCTGGGAGCCACGTCCTCACCTATGACCGGGGGATGATCGAGGCAGCCCACAGGCTAGGGATCGAAGTCCTGTCACCTGGCTGGCCCGATGGTGATCTGTAACCCCAGCAGGCCCATGGCAGCGATGCACCGATCTCGCCCGGTTCTGCGGATCTCAGCGGTCCGGGCGGATCAAATCGTCAGCAGGGCGATCCCGCAGGGTAACTCGCCCTGTTCTGCGGAACTCAGCTGTCCGGGCAGGGTGGAATCCCTAGAACTCGCAGCCGATCCCGGCCCGATCACTGTTGAGCGACGGCGGCCCAGAGCCCGCGATCAGCGGGCAGCCTGCACCTTAGTCGTGGGTGGGTGAGGGTGAAGGTGAGGGAATCGGGGAGGGAGACTGCGTCGGCATCGCGATCGCGATGGTCAACTCGATCAGGGTGTCCTTGGCGATCTTCTCTCCGGCCGTTGCGCTTTGCTCAAAGACCTCATTGGCGGTCTTATCGCTGCGCTGCACCTGCTTAATCCTCGGAGCGGTGGTGAACCCGGCATTGCGTAGTGCCTCAAGGGCCTGCTCCTCAGACATGCCGATCATATTGGGCACTGTCGCAGTCGACTCCGCCTTGGCGACGGTGATGGTGATCTCTCCAGAATCCCGCAGCACATTGGTGCCGGCAGCCGGGGATTGATCAAACACCCGGTCAGCCGTCTGGGCTGTGGTCACCTGCTCAACGACGGTCAGCTTCACCTTGAAACCGGCAGCCGTGGCCATGGTCTGAGCCTCGGCAGCAGTCTTCCCACTGAAATCCGGTACCGGGGAGGTGCCGGTGGCCAGTTTCAGGGTGAAGGCCTGGCTCAGTGCCACCTCGGAACCAGCACTGGGATCCGAGGAAACCACATTCCCCTTGACCGCGTCAGCCGGTTCTTCCTTCGGATCGGCGTCCTTGACGGTGATCTCGCCAGTGAATCCGGCATCTTTGAGGGCCTGGCGGGCTTCGGCCTCGGTCTTCCCAGCCAGAGTCGGCACAGCCTTGGTGCTGGGTCCAGCCCCTACCTTGATCGTGACCGTCGAGCCCTTAGCAACCTCGGTCTCGGCAGCGGGATCGCTGCTGACCACTCGTCCCTTCTGGCTCTCCTCCGATGGTGTGGACTCAACCTTGACCTCTAACCCAGCCTGAGTGAGCAAGGCCTCTGCGGAGGCCTGTTCCTGGCCGACGACATTCGGCACCGCGACATTGGTCACCACCGGCTGGCTGGGATTGAGGATCGCGATCGCAGCCCAGGCGATCGCGGCCACCAACACCACACCCAGCGTCGACAAGGTGATAATCAGGGCCTTACGGCGTTTGCGGGCCTTGGGATCCTCCTCGTCATCGATGGTGGCCACCGAGCCGGTGGCAGCTGGATCAGCGGCCCATTCCGAGGCCACCGCAGCCTGAGCGGTCGTCGGTGCGGGCACCTCAGCGGCGGATGCCCGTCGGGGATTGCCGTTAGCCGGCATCACCGTGGTGGGGGTATCTCCCGGGGCACCGAAGCTCGCCATCACCGGCTGCCCATTCAACGCCCGCAAGATGTCCTCACGGAACTCGCGCGCATCCTGGTACCGATCAAAGGGTGATTTCGCCAATGCCTTGAGGGTGATCGCATCCATGGCGGCCGTGACCTCCGGGTCACGCTGGCTCGGCGGGATCGGAGCCTCCCGGACATGCTGATAGGCCACCGACACTGGCGAATCGCCCTTGAACGGCGGCTCAGAGCACAGCAACTCGTAGAGCAAACAGCCCACCGAGTACAGATCTGAGCGGTTATCTACCTTCTCACCACGGGCCTGTTCGGGGGACAGATACTGGGCGGTACCGATGACAGCGGCAGTCTGGGTCATCGTCGCCGAGGTATCAGCCACCGCCCGCGCGATCCCAAAGTCCATCACCTTCACGGTGCCGCTAGGGGTGAGCATGACATTGGCCGGTTTGATATCGCGGTGGATGATGCCGGCGCGATGGCTATAGGCCAACGCATCCAACACCCCGGCGGTGAACTCCAAGGCCCGCTCCGGGACGATCTTGCGGCCATCGCGCAGCACCTCCCGCAGCGTGACGCCCTCCACCAACTCCATGACGATATAGGGGATCATCACCTCGGATTTGGTGTCACGTTCTTCCCCGGTGTCATAGACCGCGACGATATTGGGGTGGTTCAGCCCCGCCGCGGACTGGGCCTCACGACGGAATCGGGCCTGGAAGGTCGGGTCACTGGCCAAATCAACACGCAACCGCTTGACCGCTACGTCGCGTACGAGCCGCGTGTCACGTGCACGCCACACCTCGGCCATGCCGCCACGGCCGATGATCTGGTCGAGCTCATAACGTCCCCCAAGCAGGGTTCCGCGCTCAGTCATCGCACAGGTCCTTTCGGTAGATCGGCAACAATTGTGGTCTAAAGACCTGAGAAAAGCCTGAGTTCATCGCAGTGCCTCCACGATTGCCCGGAAAATCGGGGCAGCTACCCGGCCTCCGGAGATGTCGTCGCGTTCCATATTCGCGTTTTGCACGAAGACCACCACCGCGATCTTCGGTTCCTTCGCATAGCCGACGAACCAGGCATAGGGGGGACGATCCGGATCCGACTGGGCGGTTCCGGTCTTGCCTCCGATGGTCAGCCCCGAAACCTGGGCCGGGGTGCCGGTGCCGTCGGTCACCACCGTCTCCATCATCTGCTGCAGCTGCTTGGCATTCTCGGTTTTCAACGGGCGAGATACCTCAGTGGGGGAGACGCTGTGAATTACCCGCAAATCGGTGCCCACCACGGAGGTGACGATATGCGGTTTCATCAGCGCCCCGTCGTTAGCGATGGCTGAGGTCACCATGAGCATCTGCAGCGGCGTGGCGGCGACGTCGAACTGGCCGATGGCTGACAGCGCCAGCTGGGAATCATCGAGCTGGGTGGGGAATTGCGAGGGACTCGAGACCAGGTCGATCCCAGGGTCGCTATTGAAGCCAAAAGCCTGAGCCATGGAACGCAGCTTGTCTTGACCCAATTCGACACCCAGCTTGGCGAAAGAGGTGTTGCAGGAGGTGGCCAGGGCCTGCTCCAAGGTGATTTCGGTGCCGCCACAGTTGGTGGAATTGCCCACGGAGTGGCTGGAGCCCGGTAGTCGATAGCTGGTGGGGGAATCCACCGTTGTCGAGGGGGTGTAGCCGGATTCCAGGGCGGCAGCGGCGGTGACGAGTTTGAAGGTGGATCCGGGTGGGAAGATTTCCCGCACTGCCCGGTTCTTTAACGGCTCATCGGGGGCGTTGAGCAGGCTATCCCAGTTAGCTGCCTCGGTTTCGTAGGTGAGATCGGCTAGCAGATTCGGGTCATAGGTGGGTGTGGATGCCAAGGCTAGGATCTCGCCGGTGGTGTAATCCATCGCGATTGCGGCCCCCTGGTTATTGCCCAGGGCTGTCACCGCAGCCTCCTGAGCCCGGGGATTGAGCGAGGTGGTGAGATTCGCCCCAACGGGTTGGTTGCCGGTCAATAAATCCACCAACCGGGACACGAATTGCGAGGATGCGGTGCCGGAGAGCTCCTCATTCCAGGTGCGTTCCAGCTCTTGGCGACCGAAGGAATAGGAATACCACCCGGTCACTGAGGAATAGGTGGACCCATGGGGGAAGGTGCGCTGCCATGGAAATCGGCCATCAGCTTCCACCGAGACCGCGATCGGCTCATTGCCGACGAGGATCGCACCGCGCTGGGTGGAGAATTCGGCATCCCGGACCCGACGATTCCGGCTATCGGCGCGTAACTCGTCGGTGGGTCCCACGCTGATCCAGGTGATATTCATCAGCAGCGCAGCCATGAGTAAGCCGAGGAACAGACTGACCTTACGAAGCGGAGCATTCATGACTTAGCCGCCTTCACAACCATGGTGTCAGTGGGCAACATCAATTCCTGTGGGGCTGCGGTGGCCCGCTGCGGCATCCGAGCCCGGTGCGAAATCACCATAAGAATTCCCACGATCATCCAGTTCGAGATCATCGAGGAGCCGCCCTGGGACATGAATGGGGTGGTCAACCCGGTCAATGGCAGCAGCCTGGTGATCCCACCGATGATCGAGAACACCTGAACTGCGAAGGTGAAGGCCAACCCCCCAGCCAGCAGCTTGCCATAGCCGTCGGGGCAGGTCAGCGCGGCCTTCATGCCACGGGCGACGATAAAGCCATAGACCAGCACGATCGCCATCAACCCCAGCAACCCGATCTCCTCGGCCAGGCTAGCGGCGATGAAGTCGCTCTTAGGTAAGGGGGTCAGCTGTGGTGAACCCTGCCCCCAGCCGCGACCAAATAACCCTCCCCAGGAGAATCCGAACTGGGCCTGAATGATCTGATAGTTGCGGTCGAAGTCGCTGAACGGATCAAGCCAGGAACTGACCCGTCGAGGGACATGGTTGGTGAACTGATAGGCCGCCAACCCAGCCACCAGGAAACCAACACCAGCCAAGATCGGCCAAGCTGGGCGCTGGGTGGCGACATAGATCATGAAGGTGAACAAGCCGAAGAACAGCAGCGCAGTACCCAAATCATTTTGGAACACCATGATCCCCAGGCAGATCAGCCACATCACTGCGATCGGCCCCAGATCACGGGCGCGGGGGAACTCCAAGCCCAGGAATCTTTTGCCAGCCAAGGCCAACAGGTCCCGTTTCTCATAGAAATAGGCGGCGAAGGCCAGCGCCAGCAAAATCTTGGCGACCTCGGCAGGTTGGAAACTAAAGGGCCCCAACCGAATCCAGATCCGCGCCCCCATCGTGCCGAAACCAATCACCGGCAGCAACGGCATCAGCAGCATGACCATTCCCGCGAGGAACATCAGATAGGGGAAGCGCTGCAACCGACGGTGATCGCGAAGGAAGACCACCACGAGGGCAAATAGCACCACCCCTAAGGCCGTCCAGATGAGCTGCTGGGCTGCGTCATTGGCGACGGGGCTGCTGGTTTGATCCAGCCGGAAGATCATCGCCAGCCCGAGACCGTTGAGGAGGAACACTGACGGCAGAATCACCGGATCGGCGTAGGGGATGCGCCAACGCACCACGAGATGAGCGGCCAACGCAATCCCGTACCAGAGCACTGCCCCGATAGCGAGGTTGTCGGGCAGGGTGCCATAGAGGTTGAGATTGGTGATCGACCAGCCCGCGATCCCGAAGGTGCAAGCGGCCAAGACCGAGGCCAATTCGACGCCGCGTCTACGGCGATAAACGATGTACTCGCCGGTGGCTGAGGGCTGCTGGGCTACCGACATCAGCAGGCCTCGGGGTCGGCTTCCTCATCGGCCGTGGGAGTCAGGGGGGCGAGCAAGGTCGGATAATTCACATGTCCCGTCGGGACGGGGGTGACCGGCACCGACTGGGTAGCCATCGGCAGCGGGGCGATAGGTGTGGCTGCCCCCTCAGCCGATGTCACCGGAGGAACCTGCTGCGCATCCAGCCTTGCGGCACGCACGGCTGCGCAACGGGTGGCGAATTCGTCAAGTTTCGCGGCAGTCTCGTAGGCCCCCTCTAACCCGGCAGCAGCGATGGTGTTGCCCACTTGGCGTTGATAAAACACCGGCAGATCGGTAATCACAGTGTCCCGGCGCTCCACCAAATGATTCATCTGAATCCCAAGCAGGGCGCCGGGCAGTCCGTTGTAGATGCCAACTCGACCCTCTGCCTCAGCGATGAAGTACTGGGAAGAGGCGTAGGCCTTGATCCCCCACAGCGTCACAGTGACCAAACCCAGTATCGCGATCACCGCAGCTAGGGCAGTAGGCCACCGAGGTTTAGCGGCCCTCGGCGAATATCGGGCCTGTTCTTGGGCATTGTGATCGGGATCAGCAACCACCTCAGGGACCGGATAGCCGGGGGAGTTCTTGCCCGCAGGCAATGGCACCACCCGCTCCGTAGCCGAACCCGCCAACACCGGTGGCGCCTGGTCAAGTTCATCGCTTTGGGGCACCACCCGAGCCACCACCAAGGAGATGTTGTCATGGCCGCCGTGCTCATTAGCTAGCCGGGTCAACTCAGTGACCATGGCATCAAGGTCATCACCGGCCAGCTGAGTGGCGAGTATCTCGTCGCTGACCATGCCAGAGAGCCCATCGGAGCAAAACAGCAGCACATCGCCGTCCTGCGGTTCCAGGGTGAAGAAATCCGGTTCGGTCTCCCCAGA
>JBHAEB010000127.1:0-3672 GCA_041855345.1 Arachnia sp.
GACGGGGCTACGGCGGATCTGGTGGCGACGGGGAAGGGCGAGTCGCAGCCGGTGGCGCCCAACACCAACGCTGACGGGTCGGACAACCCGTCGGGGCGGCAGTTGAACCGTCGGGTGGAGATCTTCATCCCGAAGTTCTGAGGTCGTGGCTGGCGGCCGCTGGACCTGCGCAGCGGCCGCGAGCGCGAGTTGACTTGACAATATCGCCCGGACAGGGCATTCCTAGTACTCTCAGGTTCCCCGAGGAACGTGCACAGCAACAAAGGAGTAGCACCGTGCGTATTGCCATACCTGCAGAAGTCAAGAACCACGAGTACCGCGTGGCCATCACCCCGGTCGGAGTGAACGAACTCGTCCGGCGCGGCCATGAGGTCTTCATCCAAGCGGGGGCTGGCGTGGGGTCACAGCTCAGTGACGAGGCCTACGCCGAGCAGGGCGCCACCATCGTCGATGGCGCCGAGGCCACCTGGGCGGCTGGCGAGATGGTCATGAAGGTCAAGGAGCCAGTGGCCTCCGAGTACGGCTTCCTGCGCGAAGACCTGACCCTCTTCACCTACCTGCACTTGGCTGCGGACCGGCCCCAGACCGACGCGCTGCTCGAGTCCGGCACCACCGCCATCGCCTACGAGACCGTGCAGCTCCCCTCGGGCATGCTGCCTCTGCTCTACCCCATGTCGGAGATCGCGGGCTGTCTGGCTCCGCAGGTCGGGGCCCACGCCATGCTGAAGGCCAACGGGGGCAGCGGCACCCTGATGGGCTGCATCGGTGGCGTGGCCAACGCGAAGGTTGTCGTACTCGGCGGTGGCGTGGCCGGACAGAACGCCGCCAACATCGCCTTGGGCATGGGGGCCGACGTGACCATCCTGGACACCGATCTCGACAAGCTCCGCAGCACCTTCTGGCGCTACCACAACCAGGTCCATGGCATCGTCAGCTCGTCGCTGGCGGTCAAGGAGCAGGTATCCGCCGCCGACCTCGTGATCGGTACCGTGCTTGTTCCCGGCGCCAAGACCCCCAAGCTTGTGTCCAACGAACTCGTCGCTGAGATGAAGGAGGGGGCGGTGCTGGTTGACGTCGCCATCGATCAGGGCGGCTGTTTCGAGGACTCGCATCCCACCACCCACGACAACCCGACCTTCCAGGTCCACGGCACCCAGTTCTACTGCGTCGCGAACATGCCTGGCGCAGTGCCCAACACCTCGACCTGGGCGTTGACCAATGCCACCATGCCCTACGCCATCCAGATCGCTGACAAGGGCGCGAAGCAGGCCATGCTCGACAACCCGGCCCTGGCGAAGGGCCTCAACACCCACAAGGGGGCTCTCACCTACGCAGGCGTGGCGGAGGCCTTCGGCCTTCCCCATGTCCCCATAGCGGAGGCTCTCAGCAATGGTTGAGAAAGGTGACGAGCAGCATCTGCAACGCAGTTTGCAGAATCGCCACATCCAGCTCATCGCGATCGGTGGCGCCATCGGCACGGGCCTGTTCATGGGTTCGGGCAGATCTGTCTCCTTGGCAGGCCCGTCGCTGCTGCTGATCTACCTGTTGATCGGCTTGATGCTGTTCATCATGATGCGCGCCATGGGGGAGTTGCTCCTGCACAATCTGGAGTACAAGTCCTTCCAGGATTTCGCCAGCGACATCCTGGGGCCGTGGGCGGGATTCTTCGCCGGATGGACCTACTGGATCATGTGGGTGGTAACCGCATCGGCCGAGGTTATCGTGATCGCGGGTTACTTCGACTTTTGGATCAAAAACATGGCTTGGTCCACGCTGGCCACGCTAGCCTTGCTGCTGGCCCTGCTCGGATGCAACCTGCTGACGGTGAAACTGTTCGGCGAGATCGAGTTCTGGTTCGCGCTGATCAAGATTCTCGCCATCGTGGTGTTCATCGTATTGGGCATCATCTTGCTGGTCACTGGTTTCAAGGCGCCGGACGGAACCGCCGCCTCAGTCACGTACTTGTGGGACCGTGGTGGGGTCTTCCCCACCGGCCTGGATGGGTTCTTGGAGGCCTTCAAGATTGCCGTGTTCGCCTTCATCGGTATCGAGCTGATCGGCACCGCCGCGGCGGAGACCGCCGATCCGCACAAGACGCTGCCCAAGGCCATCAACGCCATCCCGGTGCGGATCGTGGTGTTTTACGTGTTGGCGCTGGCCGTGATCATGACGGTCACCCCGTGGGACAAGGTCAATCCTGATATCTCCCCGTTCGTGAACCTATTCTCGCTGGTGGGCTTCGCGGCCGCCGCCGGAGTCATGAACTTCGTGGTTCTGACCTCGGCATCATCCAGCGCGAACTCGGGCATCTTCTCCACTTCCCGGATGCTCTACGGACTATCCACGAGCGAAAAGGCACCGAAGTCGCTGAGTAAGCTGTCCAGCCGGAACATTCCCGCCCGGGCTCTGTTGATCTCGGTGGGACTCACAGGCGGAATCGCGTTCACCCTCCTCAGCCAGGATGAATCCGTGATGGATGCCTTCGACATGGTCGCTGGTGTCTCGGTGGGCCTTGTGCTCTTCATGTGGTCCTTGATCCTGGCGTGCTATATCCGCTACCGGATGACTCGTCCCGAAGCGCATGCGGCGTCCAAGTTCAAGGTTCCCGGTGCAGCCTACATGCCATGGGTGGTGTTGGCGTTCTTCGTCTTCGTGGTCTACGTTCTGCTTCGCTATGAAGACACGAGGCTGGCTCTGCTTCTGACCCTGCTGTGGTTCGTCGGCCTCACCGCGGCCTGGTTCATTCGCAAGCTCCTGGTTCGCTGAACACATAGTTGAGGGGCGTGGGGTTTACCCGCGCCCCTCAACCATGCCCGCGTTCGAGTCATTGGGCTTGACAGACGTTCTTCTTGGAGGAAAGTTCCGGCCTGGGTGGGACCGTTCGACGTGTCTGGATGATCGAAGAACGCCAGGATGTCATCGCGGCGCCGTTTCATCGTCTGTCCCCGATTCATTCGAAGAGTTCATGCAGACGTTGACGAAACTTCCAGATTGGACAAGTTGAGGCGTGAGCGGTTCGCTGGGACCACCCTCTGGGGTGCTCGGCGCTTCACCGCGTCGCCGACGGTGACCTCGCCTGCCCGACGAGGCACTCCCGTCGTAGACTCAGTCTCCGAACCGGAGGCGTGATGCAGGACTATCTCAATGTGAACCGGGCCAACTGGGATGCGCGGGCCGAAGTGCACGTTGGCCCGGGCGGCTACGACCTGGACGCCTTTGCTGATCCCAGATGGCTGTCGCAGGTAGTGCGCTTCGACCTACCCCGGCTGGGCGACATCGCTGGCCTTGACGGGGTTCACCTGCAGTGCCACATCGGCACCGACACCGTCAGCCTGGCTAGGCTCGGGGCTCGCATGACCGGTGTGGATCTGTCGCCGGTGTCGTTGCAGCACGCCCGTGCGCTGACTGAACGTGCCGGAGCCGACATCGACTACGTCGAGTCAGAGGTGTACTCGGCGCCGGAGGCGCTCGACGGGCGCCGTTTCGACTTCGTCTACACCGGGGTTGGCGCCATCAACTGGCTACCGAGCATTGCGCGCTGGGCCGAGACGGTGGCCCGGCTACTCCGCCCCGGCGGTTTCCTCTTCATCCGCGACGCGCACCCCGTGCTGTGCGCGTCCTCGGGGATGGTGGTACGCGACCAGCACCCGGATCGAAGGCAGCAGCCGTGGA
>JBHAEB010000128.1:0-88676 GCA_041855345.1 Arachnia sp.
GCTTCCGCTTGGACCCGAACAACCATGGATTCAGCCTACCATGTAATTCCGTCAGTAAGAGCGGGAATTGCATGGTATGGGTCCGCTGTGAGGCTCGTCCGATGTACATCAGTCCTGATCCAGCTGCATTCCTCCCGGGTCAGCCCATTGGTGCGCCCTAGGGCGGAGGCCACGGGGTGTCCTAGGGTCTGATCCCAGCACAACCGAGCTGCACCAGGCTACGGACGATTGACGATGTAGATCGTGCCGTCCAAATCAACGACCTAGGCCTAGTGCAGCTCGGTTGGTAGCAGCGGTCTGCTCAGGTACCGATCAGGATTTCCCGACGCCGGGCCTTGAGCCGATGCATCACCTCGTTACCGCCTTGACCAAAGTAGTCGTGCAAGGCTTTGTACTCGCGATACAGCTCGTCGTAGGCGGCCACATTCTCTGGGATGGGTGTGAAGGTGGACTCCGGGGTGGGCCGACGGCCTGCCATCTTCGGGGCAGCTTCTCGCACATCCGCATAGACCCCCGCCGCGACCGCAGCATAGATTGACGAGCCGTGGGCGCCAGAAGCCATCGAGGTGCAAATTGCCAATGGCAGGTTCGTAACATCGGCATAAATCTGCATGAGCAGCGGGTTCTTCACCAGGCCGCCCGCCACCACGAGATCACCGACCTTGACACCGGCATTACGAAATGCCTCGATGATCACGCGAGTACCGAAGGCCGTAGATTCCAGCAGCGCCCGGTACTGATCCTCGGGGGTGGTGGTCAAGGTAGTGCCGAGCATGAGGCCTGTCAGCTCCGTGTCGTCGAGAATCGACCGGTTGCCCGAATGCCAATCCAGGGCCAGCAAACCATGTTCGCCCACCTGCTGTTTGGCAGCCAGCTCTGTGAGGTACTCATGAATCCCAATGCCACGCTGCTTCGCCGCCTCGTGATATTCGGCAGGCACGGCGTTGTTGACGAACCACGCGAAGATATCGCCAACTCCGGCCTGCCCCGCCTCATAACCCCACAGGCCCTTGACAATACCGTCGGGAACGATCCCGCCGATGCCAGGTATCTCGCCGAAACTCGTTGAGGTCATCAGGTGGCAGGTGGAGGTGCCCATGATCAAGGCCAGTTGTCCTGGCTCACAGGCGTTGGCGGCAGGTACCGTCGCGTGGGCATCAATGTTGGCGGCAGCCACCGCGATCCCCGCAGGCAGGCCCATCAACTCGGCGGCCTCAGCAGTCAGGGTGCCCACCTTTTCACCGGGTGCGGCCACCGGCTCGGGCAGCAACTCCAGCAGCCGCGAGAACCCGGGAGCCATCGCCTCAAGTACCTCGGCGCTGGGGTAGGAGCCATCCACGAAATTGCCCTTGTACCCAGCCAGCGAGGTCGACCCAACCAGCTTGCCTGTCAACTTGTAGACCAGCCAATCGCCGGCTTCCAAGAAATGGGCAGCGGCATCCCAGACCTCACGGTCCTCCTCAAACAGCGCCAAAGCCTTGGCTAGCTGCCAGTCAGCCGAAACCTCACCGCCATAACGCTTCAAGGTCTGTGGAGCCAACTCAGCCAGCACCCGATTGACGACCTTACCTTGGGGCTGTGAGGCATGGTGCTTCCACAACTTCACATAGGCATGTGGGCGGTTAGTGAACTGAGGCTGCTGACACAGCGGCTCATAGTTCTCGTCGGTGGGGAATACGGTGCAGGCAGTGAAGTCGATCGCGATGCCGACGATGCTGCTGACCTCCACCCCTGAAGCGGCGACCGCCTGCGGTACGGCCTGGCCCAGCACCTGGATATAGTCCCCTGGAACCTGGAGTGCCCAGTCGGGGGGAAGTACCTGGCCAGCCAGATCACGGTCGATGACCCCATGGGGGTAGGCAAACTCGGCGCTGCCAAGCACCTTGCCATCGGCCACATCCACCACCACGGCACGTCCAGATAGGGTGCCGAAGTCGATTCCTACTACTGCTTTGCTCATTGTCACTCTCACTCCGTCGTCAGGCGATGGGGGCCTGGGAGCCCCAGAATCCGGTGGGTTCGAATAGCTCGGCCACCAGATCGGATAGCACATTGGCCTCAAGAGCCAGATCCAACACGGTGTAGCGTTTGCGGATCATCTGGGCGCGGATATAGGTCTCCCGGAATCGCTCCCACTCCAGGTTAATGTCACTGGGATGGGCTGGGGCCCCGACCGCACGCAGCATCGACTGAAGCCGGGCAGCAGGCAACAGTTGGGCACTCAACCGAGGAGCGAGTTGCGGCCACATCTTCGCCAAGGATTCCAGCCTGGTGCGTAACTGGTCAGGGGTGATCCACTTGGCGAGGGACTGAACCACAGTCTCTTCCACCAGCTTCGGGTCGGTGTGTAATCGGCGGACCTCGGCCTCCATGGCCTCCCTTTTGGGCCAGGCTGCGACGGCGGCGTCGATGTCCAGCTTGGACAGGTCACGCTCCAATAGCCGCTCATACAGCGCCGCGATCGCGACGGTGCCGATGCCCACCTTGAAGCCGTGCGATAGCCGACGTGGGGTGACGTCGACGCCGTGGCCTTCCATCTCCCACAGGTGGCTGAACTGGTGTTCGGCGCCTGAAGCCGGTCGGCTCGACTGATGTGCCTGCATTGCCAGGCCGCTCATTAATAGTCCCTCTGCCAGGTCGGCGGTGGCGGCCAGATCGCCCGCGGCAAGTTCCGCAGGCCTAGCCAACGCTCCCCGCAGCGGGCCTTGTACTAGCTCCCAGACGGTGCTGTCGATCGGCTCGATGCCGAGGGCATCGGCGATGATCCAATCGGCTCCGGCTGGGACCTTGCCGAGCAGATCGCCGTAACCCGAGGCGGTCATCACCTGTGGGGCTTCGGCCATCAGGGTGAGGTCTGCCACGCAGCCCGTGGGTGCCGGGCAGTTCAGCGTCTGCTTGAACCCATCCAGCGCGATCGAGGAGCCGAAGGCCGTGTAACCGTCCATCGAGGCAGCCGTGGCCACCACCAGATAGGGGCGCTTCAGCTCACCGGAGGCACGTTTGACGATGTCGTTGAGAGTGCCCGAGCCGACGGCCACCGCGGTGGCCTCAACCCCAGACAGCGCATCACGCAGTGCCTCGCAGTTTTCGTACTTGGCGTACAACTCGGGGTCACCGGGGAATATATGTGCCTCGGCCAGCTCCACACCCGCCTGGGCTAGGGCCTCGGTAACGCGCCGCCCGGCCAATTCATAGGTTCGCTCGTCGGCCACCACAATGGCCCGGGCCGGGCCGAACAGGTCCTTGAAGACCTGCCCGGCCTGCCCGATGGCGTCCTCGCCGATGACGACCGCCTTAGTGTCTGTTGCTCCTTCGAGTGCCTTGGCGATCAATTCGGTCATCTCAGCTCCGCTTCGCGTTCTCGTGGTCCACCATGTCATGGATCATGGGCTGCAGCTTCGGATAGGTGCCCGCATAGGCGTCGACGAAGTACTGGTATTCCTCGTGGCGCTCCTGGTTGGGTTCGATTAGGTCGATCTCGTGCACCATCTCCTTGGCTGCCGCGCCTAGATCCGGGAACAGCCCGGCACCGACCGCTGCGAGCATGCAGCTGCCCAGCACGACAGCGTCGCCGACCTCCGTCAGCGCGATCGGTACACCGGTGACATCGGCGTGCATCTGCATCCAGTCGCGGCTCTTGGTGGCGCCGCCGGCGGCCACGATCTTCTTGACCTCGAAGCCTGCGGCCGCCATGGCACGCAGGTTGTGCGCAGTGCCGTAGCACACCGACTCCTGGATGGCGCGATAGAAGTGCGCCGGGCCGTGATGCAGCGACAGGCCCCAGATGATGCCGCGGGCCTTCGAGTCGGTGTAGGGGGTGCGGTTGCCCTGGAAGTACTCGTTGATGATCAACCCATCGGCCCCAGGCGGCAGGTCGCGCGATTGCTTATTGAGGATGTCGTAGACGTTGAGCCCGGTGGCTTCAGCGGCCTGTACGAGATCCTTGGCGAAATTGTCCTTGAACCACTTCAGCACCGAGCCAGTGGAGACCTGCCCGCCCTCGACGGTGTACTGACCCTTGATCACGCCGTCGGTGTAAGCCCCGAAGAAGCCCTTGCCATGGATGGGCTTGTCGGTTTGGCCGGTCAGCACATGTGAGGAGCCGGTGATCAGCGCCATGACACCGGGGTCAACCACGCCGAGCCCGATCTGCCCGGCCCACGCGTCGGCAGGGCCCTGGGCGACGGGGGTACCTGGCCGAAGCCCCAGCAGCTGGGCAGCAATCACCGACAGCTCACCCACCGGGGCGCCGAGGTCTAGGACATTTTCTGGGATCTTGTCGAATACATCACCGCAGCCGATGGTCTCGTAGAAGTCCACTGGCCAGCCGCCCTTGTCGCGGTTGTAGTACATGCGCAGCGCGGCGGAGTTGATATTGGTGGTCCACTCTCCGGTGAGCTTATAGGTGACCCAATCGGGGGCGTCGACCAACCGGTAGGCGGCATCGTAGGTTTCGCGCTCATTCTCTCGCAGCCAGGCAGCCTTGAATGGGTACCACTCGGCGGTGGCTGGGGCGGTGCCGTCGCCATTGTAGAGCCGGGCAACGGAGGTTGAGGTCTCAGCCCGGGCAGCCTGTTCGGTGGCGCGCACATCCATCCACATGATCGCGGGTCGGATCGCCTCGCCACGCTTGTCCATGGCGACGACGGTCATGGTGGTGGCGTCATAGGAAATGCCCTTGATCGCGGCCGGAGAAACGCCGGAGGAGGCCAGCACCTTGCGGCAGGAAGCTTGTAGTGCCTCCCACCACTCGTTGGGGTCTTGCTCGGCCCAGCCCGGGTGTGGATGGGTGGTGCGATAGGTTGTCGCGGCAAAGGCGACGGGGCGGCCGGCTAGGTCGAAAATGGCGGCACGGACGGACTCGGTGCCAAAGTCGATACCAAGTAGATAGGTGTTGTCGGTCATCGTTGATCCTTTCTAGGGGGATGTCCATCCGAGCTCATCCCACATCCGCTGGGGGATGAGCCGATCGATGCGATCGAGGACATAGGTGGGGGTGTGGGCCTGGTCAAGGGCAGCAACGTCCTCGGCTGTGGCCTCGCCCGTGAGGACAAGGGCGGAGGCCATCCCAGTGTCTAAGGCCATCTGAATATCGGTGCCGAGGCGGTCACCGACCATGACACATTGGGTGACATCGACGTCGAGACCCCGCAACGCCTCCTCCAGCATGATTGGGGAAGGCTTTCCGAGATTGGCGACGGCCTTGGTATTGGTTGCTGCCTCGATTGCGGCGGTGATTGCCGCACAGTCCGGTTCACCCCTGCCGCCAGGGAAGGGGCAGAACCGGTCAGGGTTGGTTTGGATGAGGATGGCTCGGTTGTGGAACCAGATGGCATCGAAGGCGATCTGGAGTTTTGCGTAGTTGAAGCCTCGGTCATAGGAAGCGACAACGACGTCAATCTTGGTGGGGTCGTCGCTGAGGGTGAATCCGGCTTCGCGAAGGGCCCGTTGCAGCGGCTCCTCCCCGACGACGAACAAGGTGGCGTGGGGGTGATGTTCCAGCAGCCATCTGGTGGTGGTCACCACCGTATTAGCGATATCCCTGATATCGGTGGGTAGACCCAGTTTGGTCAGTTTTTCCACGTACTGCTGGGGGGCCTTGGTCGGGTTGTTTGAAAGAAACCGGACCGGGATCTCGCGTCGGCGGAGTTCTTGGATCAACCGAGCCGCACCCGGCAGTAAGTGATCGCCCAGATAGATGGTGCCGTCAAGGTCGAAAACATAGGCCTGGTGCAGCTCGGTTGGATACATCTGATTCTCCTAGAACAGTGGCGCGGTGATACCTGCGACGGTGACGATCAAGGTGGTGGTGATCCAGATCGCTGCGGCCGGGGGATCGAAGTGGGTGTTGCCGCGGTTGTGGAACAACCGTGCCTGGAATTCAGCCAGCCACGCCGCAAACATGCCCGCAGCGACACAGGCCAGCAATGCCACGATCGCCATGGTCAGCAGATGGCTGCGGGCTGCCGCAGTGAGCAACTCATAGGAGGGGTGGGTTGCGTCAAACAGCGAAATCAAGGAGATGTCGTTGGCGGCTAGCTTCTCCCAGAAGGAGCCATCGCCGGGAAGGCCCTCCACAATGCTGCCAGCCAGCACGGGAAGCATGGCGACCATTGCCAAGCCGGCGGTGATGGTCATGTGGTGGGTCACAGGCATCTGAGCGCCGAGGATGAGGAACATCACACAGATTGCGGAGATGGCAAAGGTGAAGGTCTGCGCATTTCCGGTGGCCGCCAGGTCCGGGAAGGACAGGCTGATGAACAAGGTGGCGCCGCCCGCGAGGATGCCGAACATCGCACCCAAGGACAGGTATTGCTTGGGGCAGTCCTGCCATCTGAGCCAGGTGACGTCTTCCGTGGGAGCGATCTTGCCGCTGAAGCTCTTGGCGTCGTTGTAGCTTTCCGGGTTGAGGAAGTTGCCGCCATGGATGATCCGGGCCACCACAGCTGAGAGGACCACAGTCAAAGCGACGGAGTCGGTATTGCTGCCGAACCAAGGGATGAGCACGATGAGCTTCTGCACGATGTAGCCGAAGGCGCCAAATGCTGCACCCACCCACAGCACGTCCGGTTTGCGAAGCCGAACCAGGGGAGTGGTGGCATCCTTGCCGTCGGCATATCCTTTACGGCCGGCGTAGGCAGCGGCCCCAACACCAGCGGCGAAGGCGACGTGCGGGCCAACGAAGGGGCCAAAGGCAAGGTAGGCGAAGCCGGCAGTGGAGCCGGTACCCAGGTAGATACCGAAAGCGGTCAATACGGCTAGGCCAACCACGGCGAAGGCGAAGTTGCCGCCGATCGCGGCGCCAAAGAAACCGCCGGCCAAAGCGATGATCAGGCCGAACACGTACATCGCAGTGTCGGCTGCTTCAAGTAAGAACATCCTCGTTCCTTAGGGTCGAGTGGGTTAGGAGGTGGGTTCGTATGAGGTGATGGCCGCCACCTTGGGGGCGGAAGCCGAGCGAGGATCGAAGGAGTAGCCCAGCCATTCCTTGACCAGCCGACGTGCGAGGTGAAGACCGATCACGCGTTGGCCAAGGGTGAGGACTTGGGCGTTATTCGACAGCACAAGACGTTCGACGGAGAAGCTGTCGTGGGCCGTAGATGCGCGGATTCCGGGAACCTTGTTGGCCGCGATCGCCATGCCCATGCCGGTGCCGCACACCAGCAGGGCCCGGTCGGCCTCACCTGCTGCGACTTTCCGGGCAGCGGCGACGGCTACATGGGGGTAGTCAATGTCTTGGTCCGGGGTCACGCCCACATCGATGACCTTGTCAACTCGGGGGTCGGCTTCCAGATCGGCCTTGATGGCCTCCTTGTAGTCAACGCCAGCGATATCGGCTCCAACAACGACGGTAAAGCCCATTGTCTCCTCAACTTCCTTGTGCAGGGATGGCCAAATCGTAACAACATTGGTGTGAAAAGCACCATAGTCTTTGATGTAAACCTGTGTTTGCCCTAGTCAGGTGGCGTGTCGGTGCTCCGGCAGGCGGTTAACAGGGTGCGGCGAGGACGGTGACGCCTAAGGATTCAGCCGCCTCCCGCACAGGCTGGGGGGTCGCGGCGTCGGTGACGACCAGATCGAACTCGGTGATATCGGCGAAGGTGTGGAGGGCGCGACGGGTGAACTTCGTGTGGTCTAGGAGCAGGAACCGGGTGCTGGAGGATTCGATCATCGCCCGCTTGACCTGTACCGCATTCTCGTAGGGGTGCTGGCAGCGTGACCCGACAATGCCTGAAGCGGACATCACACAGAAATCTGCCTGCCAGGCTTTGAGGTTGGCGGCTGCGGTTTGGCCCATGGTGGCATGGGCCCACCGCTCATATTCACCGCCTGCGACGAATAACCGCACTCCATCCATCTGTCGCGCCTCGTTGGCGGCTAACAGCGAGGTCGTGATGACGGTGAGGGGATGTATCCCGGCGAGCTCACGGAGTACCCATAACGCCGAGGTGGAGTCATCCAGCATCAGGGAGCTGCCAGGAGAAATCCGGGCGGCCACGAGTTGGGCCATGGCTTGTTTGATGTGAGGCGATTGCTGCAACCGGAAAGCGGCGTCCGCTTCACTCAAGCTGGTAGCCACCGCATTGACCACGCCCCGGTCAAGCTGCACGATGCCGGATTGCTCCAGGCTGGCAACATCCCGATAGATGGTCATGGGGGAGACCCCCACTATGCGGGCCAAGGCCTCGACACGGGTCCCGCCATGGGCGATGACATGTTCCGCAATAACTTGTCGACGTCCCTGGGGGTCGTGGGAACCCGAGGGGGTGCATCGCTTGTCGGCGGAATCAGTCATCGGTTTCAGGCTGTCTCGGGAGGCGGCTGTCCGCCACATCCTAGCCTGGTTCGAGTGCTGGGTCTTGGTCCTGGATCGGCAGATCATTGATGAGGAGGATGCGTTCAGGAGGCGACAGCGGTAGCCGGTTGTATTTCATCGGGTGGCCTGTATGTCGGACCATCGTAAGGTCGCAGGCCAGCAATGATGTCGTGAGAGATGGCCTCCACAGCCATGCCAGACCATCGAAAGGGCAGATGCCGCCGTAGCGGCGCCTGTGGCGTCGCTCACGACATGGGCGGTGTCAATGCCAGACCATCGGAAGGGAAGATGCCGACAGGGACCAAGCAGGGTCTCCAGCCATTGGATCCTGAGTCTGGAGACCCTGGGCCCCTTCAAGGCCGAGAACGAGGAGTTTCCCTGACGACCAGCCTCGCCGTGTGGGCTAGGGCACCGGATCGGGCAGCGATGCTGGTTGTTTTGTGAAGAGTCGACGCCCTACCCACCAAGCAATCGCGATGATGCAACCGACGACCACTGCCTTGGAGAAGATCCCGATATACCGCTCAACCACAGCCCAGTTGGCACCCAGAGCGAAGCCGGCATAGACCAGTACGGTGTTCCAGATAGCTGCGCCTAGGGTGGTGAGCAGGGTGAATCGCCATGGGTTCATTCGGGTGATCCCTGCCGGGATTGAGATCAGGGAACGGAACACGGGAACCATCCGGCCAGTAAAGACAGTCAGGGCACCTCGCCGCTGGAAGAAAGCTTCGGTGCGGTCTATATCGCTGGCCTTGACCAGCGGTAGCTTGCCGAGCAGTCGTCGGGTCCGATCAGGGCCGAGCCATGCTCCCAGCCCATACAAGGCCCAGGCCCCAGCCACAGACCCCAAGGTGCACCACGCGATCGCCCCCACCAGGGTCATCCCGGAGGCGCCGGTAGCAGCGGAGAATCCCGCCAGCGGCAGAATGACCTCCGAGGGGAGCGGGGGAAATAGGTTTTCCAAGGCGATGAGAAAGGCGGCACCAGGGCCGCCCAGCATCTCCATGATGCCGACGGCCCACGCGGCGATGCCGGTGAGCGAGGTGGTCGTGGTTTCCAGCAGCACGCTGGCTCCTTCCGTGAGGGATATTCCCTCATCCAAGGCGTGGTGGTTAGGCGGAAGCTGCGGCCTTGCTGTGATCAGGATGTGGATTGGTGGTGGTGCACAGAGATTCCAAAAAGACCGCCCCTGGCTGGCATTTCTGCTAGTCAGGGGCGGTGTCGTGGTCGGGACGACAGGACTCGAACCTGCGATCTCCTGCTCCCAAAGCAGGCGCGCTAGCCACTACGCTACGTCCCGGCGCGTCGATACTACTGTACCGACGGGGTGAGATGCTATTTCTCGGTGCCGAGCAGGCCACCAGCTATCGAACTCACCACACTGATGACCAAGGATCCGAAGACCGCAGGCCAAAAACCATCGACATAGAAACCGATATCGAAGTTCTGCGCCACCCATGCCGTCAGGGCCAGCATTGCCGCATTGATAACGATGAGGAATAACCCGAGGGTGATCACGATCAGGCAAAACGATATGGCCTGGGTGAGTGGTTTGATGATGGCATTGACCACACCCATGATGGCGGCCACGATCAGCAAGATCATGACGTAGTGCTGCTTGTCCTCGGCCACGATGCGGATTCCCGGAACGAGCCATACGGCGGCAGCGGTGGCAAGTGCGCCGACAATCAGTCTCAGGATCAGGTTCATGATTCCACGGTACCGGGAAGTTTCTATGAGATTCGTAAGTATGCAGTAGGCCCCACCAAGAAGGTGGGGCCCCATCGAGCGGATGACGGGAATCGAACCCGCGTAGCTAGTTTGGAAGACTAGGGCTCTACCATTGAGCTACATCCGCAAAGCGGAGATGAGTCTAGCAGGTCTTTCTTGCTGTGTTGATCCCAACCGTGGCTGACGGCTTGGTGAGCATCCCATGCTTCGTTAAGCTTGGGCGCGACCATTTCAACTTCAGGAGTCGATTCGTGCCGAGCACCGTAGACAAGCTGAGCCCCACGCGGGTCAAGCTCACCGTAGAGATCCCCTTCGATGATCTCAAGCCCCATCTCGCTCTCGCCTATAAGGAGATTGCCGAGCAGGTCAATATTCCCGGCTTCCGCAAGGGTAAGGTGCCCCCCGCTGTGATCGACCAGCGCTTCGGTCGCGGGGTCGTGCTGCAGGAGGCTATCAACGCAGCCCTGCCTGAGGCCTACGATGCCGCAGTCCGCGAGGCTGGCGTTGTGCCATTGGGTCAGCCTGATGTTGACATCACCAAGCTCGAGGACAAGGAACTTGTCGAGTTTGTCGCTGAGGTCGATATTCGTCCCGAAATCGAGCTGCCTGATTTCGCCAGCATCGAGGTGAGCGTCGATGCGCTCTCAGACCTGGATAAAGAGGTCGAGGAGCGGATCGGCATGCTACGCAAGCGCTTCGCCACCACCACCGTGGTGGAGCGGGCAGCCGCTGACGGAGATGTGCTGACCGTCGACCTGTCGGCTGCACAAAATGGTGAGGAACTAGAAGATGCCTCCGCTGAGGGTCTGACCGTCACCGTCGGTGAGGACTCCGGCATGTTGGAGGGCCTCAACGACGCAGTTCGTGGGCTGAAGGCCGACGAGTCTGCGACCTTTACCTCCACCCTGCTCGGTGGCCAGTACCGAGGTCAAGAGGCTGAGATCACCGTAACCGTCAAGCAGGTCGCCGAAGAGGAACTGCCTGAGGTTGATGATGAATTCGCCGCCATGGTCTCCGAATTCGACACCGTCGAAGAGATGCGTGAAGACCTAGCCAAGGCAGTCGAGGCGCAGGCGAAGGCCGATCAGGTCGTTCAGGCCCGCGACAAGGTCTTGGAGGCTGTGCTGGAGCAGGTCGACTTCGACCTGCCTGAGGGTGTGCTCAACCGTGAATTGGAGGCACGCCGGGATCAGGTGAGTTCGCAGTTGGCTCGCGCCGGATTGACTGTGGAGGCCTACCTGGAGCAGGCCGAGGATGAGGACGCTGAGGATGCCGATGCCTTCTGGGCGCAGGTGGACGAGCGTTCCACCAAGGCACTTCGTGCCCAACTGCTCCTTGATGTCTACGGCGAGCGCAACGAACTGCCGATCGGTCAACAGGACCTGACTGAACTCATCTTCCGTAAGGCTGCTGAGTCCCGTACCACTCCGCAAGATGTCATGAACCACATGATGGAGCACAACCACATGGGTGAGTGGATGCAGGAGATCCGTCGCGGCAAAGCGCTTGAAGCCATCTGCGCGATCGCCAAGGTCGTTGATAGCGAAGGCAATGTCATCGATATGTCCGTGCCGGAAGCTGAGGAATCGGCCTCCGATGTGGCGGATCCAGAAGCCGAGGGTGCCGAATCCGCTGCCGAGGATAAGGACGCTTCGTAGGGCCTCGCTCGGGTTTGCCAGGGCCGTTGCCGCAATCCGGTGACGGCCCTGGTTGTATGTCTAGCAGCTCCACCTGAACCCGTAGACTGCGGCTATGGCAGATCAGAACCTCAACGATCCACCCAGTGAATCGACCCAACAGCAGCCCCCAGCTGTGGGTCCGGCCTCCCAATGGGCCGATTCCTTAAAGGTGGCTTCGTGGGTTGGGGGTCCAGGACTGCCACTGGTGGGTGTGGTGGCGATCGTGGGTGCCGGGATCGCATTGTCCCTGGGCTTACTCAAAGATATCAACGACATTCTGGCTCCCAGTTTCCTGGCCGTGAATCTCCTCATTGCGGCCTACCCGATCTATACCTGGCTTAGGCGGGTGAAAACCCCTAAGAGTGTGGCGGCAACGGTAACTGGGCTGGCGGTCTTCGTCATCCTGATTCTCGGGGTTGGTGCGCTGGTGTGGTCTTTGACGGCTATGGTCACCGCATTGACGACCTACTCTGAGCAGTTCAGAGGCCTCTATACCTCCAGCATCGATTGGCTGGCCCAGCTCGGTTTTGACGAAGCCGCGTTGCTGAACTCGCTCACCTCGATCTCGCCCACCAGCGTGCTCAATGTTGTTGGGGGACTCGTCTCGAATCTCTCAGTCGTGGGCAGCCTGGTTGTGGTCATCATCTGCGTCATCTTGTTCATGGTGATGGATCTGCCATCCATGTCCCAGCGGCTGAGCGTCATGGACCGCATCTATCCGGCGGTGACCAACTCCCTGAACGCCTTCGTCGTAGGTATCAGGCGCTACTGGATCGTCACCACGGTCTTCGGATTGATCGTCGCGGTCTTCGACTGGGTGCTCTTGCTCATCTTGGGTGTGCCGCTGCCCATGGTGTGGGCAGTGCTCAGCTTCATCACCAACTACATCCCCAATGTTGGTTTCGTCATCGGACTCGTTCCACCCGCGTTACTGGCGCTATTTGAGGGCGGCCCATTCACCGCGTTGGCCGTGGTCATCGGCTATAGCGTCTTGAATTTCGTGATCCAGTCGATCATTCAGCCCAAGTTCACCGGCGATGCCGTCGGAGTCACGCCGGTGGTTTCCTTCCTCTCGCTGTTGTTGTGGGCCTGGGTCTTCGGGGCGCTGGGTGCGTTGATCGCATTGCCGGCCACCTTGGCGGTCAAGGCCCTGCTGATTGACCCCGATCCGCGCATGAGATGGGTCAGCGCCTTCATCAGTAACGACCCGTTATCCATCGATACGCGCAAAACATCCGCGAAACATCGGCTCTAACGGTTGGGAAAGTTGCTTTTGTCGGTAAGTTAGTGGGGTGACTGAGACCCTGAACCACGCCATTCGGATGGCCGGCAACGCCGGCTCCGGTTTGGGCATGACTGACAACGTCTACCAGTCCCTGCTTGCAAACCGCATCATCTTCCTCGGTTCCGAGGTGCGCGACGAGAACGCCAACGCGATCTGTGCGCAGATGCTTCTGCTCAACGCAGAGGACCCCCACAAAGACATTTACCTCTACATCAATAGCCCCGGTGGCTCCGTCGACTCCGGCATGGCGATCTTCGACACCATGCAGTGGATCAGCAACGATGTCGCCACCGTCGCGATGGGCTTGGCCGCATCCATGGGGCAGTTCCTGCTCTCGGCTGGCACCCCTGGCAAGCGTTACGCGTTGCCTCACAGCCGGATCATGATGCACCAGCCCTCCGGTGGGTTGGGTGGCACCGCCTCGGATATCCGTATCCAGGCCGAGCAGTCGCTGCATATCAAAAAGACGATGGCCGAACTGATCGCCAAGCACACCGGTCAGACCGTGGCGCAGATCGAGGAAGATTCGGATCGTGACCGCTGGTTCACAGCTGAGCAGGCACTCGCCTACGGCTTTATCGATCACGTCTACGAGCGTGCTGCCCAGATCAACTCGGAGGCCCCGAACCAGTGAGCATGGACATGAATTACTACATCCCCCAGTGGGAGGAGCGCACGAGCTACGGCCTGCGCCGTGTTGACCCGTATACGAAGCTCTTCGAAGACCGGATCATCTTCCTTGGGACCCCCATCAGCGACGAGATCGCCAACGCGGTGATGGCCCAGCTCCTGTGCCTGCAGTCGATGGACGCAGAGCGGCAGATCTCCATCTATATCAACTCCCCAGGGGGATCCTTCACCGCACTGACCGCCATCTATGACACCATGCGCTATATCAAGCCGGATATCCAGACTGTGTGTCTGGGCCAGGCCGCCTCAGCGGCAGCCTTGCTGCTGGCAGCTGGCACCCCAGGTAAACGCCTGGCCTTGCCCAATAGCCGTATCCTCATCCACCAGCCGGCTACCGAGGGTGGCTATGGGCAGAGCTCAGACCTGGAAATCCAGGCCAAGGAGATCATGCGTATCCGCGCGCTGATGGAGAGTATGTTGGCTGCCGACACCGGTCAGAGTGTGGAAAAGGTCAGTCGTGATATCGAGCGTGACAAGTACCTCACCGCCCAGGAGGCTGTGGAGTATGGGATCGTCGATGACATCTTGACCTCATTGAAGGCATTACCTGCCTAAGCTGGTTACTAGCTGTCAGGGTGTTTCATCGCCATGTGAGCACCCTGACAGGTAGGGTGTCGGTCAGCCTGAAACACGGAGAGTGGGTATTGTGGCACGCATCGGAGAGACCAGCGAGATCTTCAAGTGCAACTTCTGCGGCAAGTCGCAGAAGCAAGTGAAGCGTTTGATCGCAGGCGACGGGGTCTATATCTGTGACGAGTGCATCGGGCTGTGCAATGAGATCATCGAGGAGGAGTTTCCTCCTACCGAATCAGTGGGTGGCCTGCAGGATGAACTGCCACGCCCCAAGGAGATCCGCGACTTCTTAGACGCCTATGTCATCGGTCAGGATGCCGCCAAGAAGGCCCTGTCAGTAGCGGTGTACAACCACTACAAGCGGGTCCAGCATGAGGCTAATCGCCCGGCACGCCCACGCTCTGGTGAGGAACCAGTCGAGGTGGGCAAGTCCAATATTCTGCTAGTCGGGCCCACTGGCTGCGGAAAGACCTACCTGGCCCAGACTATGGCCAAGATGCTCAACGTTCCCTTCGCCATGGCCGATGCCACAGCACTGACCGAGGCCGGATATGTCGGCGAGGATGTCGAGAACATCTTGTTGAAGTTGATCCAGGCAGCGGACTTCGATGTGAAGAAGGCCGAGACCGGGATCATCTATATCGACGAGATCGACAAGGTCGCCCGCAAATCTGAGAACCCGTCGATCACTCGTGATGTTTCTGGGGAGGGCGTCCAGCAGGCGCTGCTGAAGATCCTGGAAGGTACCGTCGCCTCGGTGCCACCACAGGGCGGACGGAAACACCCCCATCAAGATTTCCTGCAAATCGACACCACCAAGGTGCTGTTCATCGTTGGCGGCGCCTTCGCTGGGTTGGAGGACATCATCAACGCCCGTGTGGGTAAACGGCCAGTCGGATTCTCCACTGACGCGGCCGCTGCCCGGGAACTGGATGACCCATTCACCGCGGTACGGCCTGAGGACCTTCACAAATTTGGGCTCATCCCGGAGTTCATCGGGCGCCTACCCATGATTTCAACAGTGCGGCCGCTGGATAAAGAAGCCTTGATGCGCATCCTGGTGGAACCACGCAACGCGCTGACTAAGCAGTTCGCGCGCCTCTTCGAACTCGACGGCGTGCAATTGGACTTCACCGACGGGGCGATTGCCGCGATCGCTGACCTCGCCTTGGAACGCGGCACCGGGGCTCGAGGGCTGCGAGCCATCCTCGAAGAATTGCTATTGGATGTCATGTTCGAGGTTCCCTCCTCAGATGACATCGCCCAAGTGATTGTGACCCGCGAAGCCGTCCTGGGTGAGGCCTCACCTGAACTGGTTGCCCACACCCTCGTGGCTCGTCGCCGAGACCTATCTGCCTGAGTGTTGCGCGCTCCGGTAGGTTTGAGCGCATGACTATCGGCTACCTGAGGTACCCCCATGTCCACGGTGAGAATCTCGTCTGTGTGGCGGATGATGATCTGTGGCTGACTAGTATCAACGGTGGTCGTGCTCATCGGCTTACCGCGGAGCGGATGAGTCCGCGCAGCCCTCGGTTTTCCCCAACTGGGACTCGGGTCGCCTATATCGCTGGCGAGGCGGGTAACCAGGATCTCTACCTATTGGATCTCGATGGGCCGCGACGACGACTGACCTTCCTCAGCGCCGCCCGGATGCAGATTTCTGGCTGGCTCGATGACGAACATATCCTGCTGGCTTCCATGCACAACGAGGCATTACGGGCGCTGTCGTGGCTGTATTCGGTGTCCTTGGATGGGGAACTTAAACGGCTAGCCTGGGGTCCGGCGATGGCAGCTGACCGGAATCACGACGGCCGCATTGTGGTCGCTTCTCCTAATTTCCGTTCCCCGGAAACCTGGAAGCGGTATCGGGGAGGAATGGCGAACCGGGTGTGGATCTCGGATGCTAAGGCGGCTAACTGGACCAGGCTGTTGCCTGAAGAATCGGCGAGCCTGGCCGGACCTTGCTGGGTTAAGGACCGTATCGTATTCGTCTCTGATCTTGGTGCGGAGCTGCCCGGCAAGCCACACGCCCAGGCACAAGTGTGGAGTGTCAAACCTGATGGGAAGGACCTGCGGCAGCACACCAACCACAGTTTCGAGGATGGCTATTGCCGCGACGCGAGCACCGACGGCACCAGGGTGGTGTATCACGCCAGAGGTCAGCTCTATATCCTCGACAGTCTCGACGCCAAGCCGCGTCAGATCCCGGTCCAGCTGGGGCTAGGTGAGCCGGAACCGGTCACCCTTGACCCCTTCGACCGACTCGACAGCGTCGCCCCAGACCATGGCGGTGACGGATCCCTGTTGGAATGGCGCGGGCAGGCCTGGTTCCTCACCCATCGAGCCGGACCCGCTAGAGCCCTGAGTGATCTGCCTGGGGTGCGGATCCGCGAAGCAACTCCGCTAGGTACCTCCGGTAAGGGAATCTGGGCCACCGACGCCGAAGGCGATGACTGCCTAGAAATCATGCGGCTGGATGGCAGCGGCGAGCTGCGGCGGATCGGACACGGCCGTTTGGGGCGGGTCTTGGCGTTGGCCGCTAATGATGATGGTTCGCGGGTAGGAGTCGCCTCCCATGATGGCAGCGTCTATGCCGTTGATGTGGGCCGCGGAACCGTCAAACTCGTGGGCCGTTCTCCGCAAGGTGAGGCGACCGGCCTGACCTTCAGCCCTTGCGGAGGCTATCTGGTGTGGCGGGAAGCTGTCGCCTTGGAGGGCAGTACCGGCCGGTTGGTGGGTTATGACCTCAATGAGAACAAGGCTTTCGAATTGACCCGGGGCCAATTCAACGATTTCTCACCTACCTTCAGTCTCGACGGGCGCTATCTCTACTTCCTATCTAGCCGAACCATCGACCCGGCCTATGACGAGATCGGTTTCGATCTGGGCTTCACGAACACGGTGCGCCCCTATGTGATTCCACTCAGAGCAGAGGACCCGACCCCCTTCGGACCGGCTGCTGATGGCTGGGCCATCAGCGACGAGGAGGCTAAACCCAGCTCAGAGGAGAACAAGGACGAGGAAGAGCCCAAGCCGGAGGCCTGCATATTTGACCTTGACGGGGCTGAGGACCGAATGGCGCCGCTGCCGGTCCCGGCAGGTCGCTACGACAGCCTCATGGCCACCGCCCACGGGGTGGCATGGCGTCGACTCAACACCCATCCAGGAGCCATCGGCGCAGGAAACCTGCCCGGCCACGAGGTGAAGGACTCTGTGGAGGGGTTTGACCTGACGAAACGCAAGGTCGTGGCCCTGGTTGAGGCCTGCGATGATGCTGCGATCAGCGGCGACGGTCGGCAGCTCGTGGTCAGAAATGGTGAAGAACTGTGGGTTCAGCCCGCAGACAGCAAGGCCGAGGATGATGACTCCAGGATCCTCATCGATATGAGTCGGCTGCGACGCCAACTCCAGCCCAGGGACGAATGGCGGCAGATGTTCGATGAGAATGCCCGCTTGATGCGTGACCATTTCTGGCGTGAGGATATGGGGGGAATTGATTGGGCTGGGGTCTGCGCCGCCTACCGACCCCTGGTTGAGCAGCTGGCCTGCTATGACGATCTGGTGGACCTGCTGACTGAGGTGGTGGCCGAACTCAACACCAGCCACGCCTATGTCATCCCACCCCAAACCCATGGCGATCCCAAGGTCGCCTGGCTTGGTGCTGAATTCACCCGAAATGCCAAAGGCGAGGTGGTGCTGACTCGGATCCTCAACGGCGAATCCTCCGATCCCGCGGCCCGTTCCCCGCTGCGGGCAGCCGGAGTGGCGGCTAAGCCGGGAGATATCGTGTTGGCTGTTGACGGCAGATCAACCTCGGAGGTCCCCGATATCGGTGCATTGCTATTGGGGGCTGCCGGAAAACCCGTCGAATTAACCCTGGGACGGGGGCGGGGGCGTCGACGTGTAGCCGTGATTCCGGTGCCTAACGAGGCAGCACTGCGCTACCACGAATGGGTGGCATCCAGAGCAGAGCGGGTGACCAGTCGCTCTTCAGGGCGCGTCGGCTATGTTCATGTGCCCAACATGATGGCCCAGGGCTGGGCTGAGTTTCATCGTCTGATCGATGAAGCATCACGACGCGAGGCAGTGATCGTCGATGTCCGCTACAACGGCGGCGGCCATACCTCACATCTCGTGCTCGAACGGTTGATGCGCACCGTCGTCGGCTGGGGTTATGCCCGTCACCTGGCTCAGCCGGAGTCTTATCCGATGCAAGGTATGCGTGGCCCCGTCGTCTTCGTCACCAACCCCTACGCAGGTTCAGATGGCGATATCGTCACCGCTGCCGCCCAGAATCTGGACCTAGGACCTGTGGTGGGGGAGCGCAGTTGGGGTGGGGTCATCGGTATCGATGGGCGTTTCGAACTGGTGGACGGTACCCAAGTTACCCAGCCCCGCTACGGCTTCGCCCTCTACAAACAGGGCTTTGAGGTGGAGAATCACGGTACTGATCCCGACATCGAGGTGCAGCTCGATCCCAGCGATTGGGAATCTGGCGAAGACCTACAACTGGATGTAGCGGTGGATGAGGCCCTAGCTCGGCTCAAGGCCAATCCGGCGGCAACGCCGTTACCGCTGCCGCCGCCCGCCTTCGGATAGGGCTTCAGCCCTTGGCTGGGGGTTCGCCGAGTTCGACCTCGATCGTCAGGTCAGTATCAGCGACGGTGAAGCTCAGCTCGCCGGTGATATGGCCGACGGCACGCAGATCCGCTTCCACAGCCTTGAGCCGATCCAAGGCAGCCCGCTCGCCCCGAAGGGCTGCCCTGAGGATCGGGGTTTTCATCGTCACCTTGGCATTTGATTTCGCCCCGCGAATGGAAATCAGCAAGGACGACACATCGGCCAAGAGCGCTGGATCGCCATCGGTTGCCACCTCCGCTGAGCTTGGCCAGTTGGCTCGGTGGATGGAGCTGTGGTGGGTCCACGACCAGGTTTCCTCGGTGACGAAGGGGAGGAAGGGGGCGAATAGCCGGAGCACCACATCCAATGCCAGCGCCAAGGCATGCTGCGCGGAGGCCTGCTCGGCAACAGAGTGAGTTCCGTAAGCCCGTTCCTTGACCAGTTCGAGGTAGTCGTCGCAGAAGGACCAGAAGAAGGCCTCAACAGTCTCCAAGGCCGTGGTGTACTCAAAGGCTTCGAAGGCTGCGGTGGCGGAGGCGATGACATCACTCAACACCCTCAGCATCGCCTTGTCGACAGGATTCGTCACCTGGCTCAGATCCCCTGGCTCGGCGAAAATACCCAGAACAAATCGACCGGCATTGAGGATCTTCATCGCCAGACGGCGGCCGACCTTCATCTGGTTCTCATCGAAGGGAGAGTCCATACCGGGCCGGGACATGGCTGCCCGCCACCTGACCGCGTCCGAGCCAAAGCGGTTCAGGATGTCGGTCGGCACGACGACATTGCCCTTCGATTTACTCATCTTCTTGCGATCCGGATCCATGACGAAGCCAGAGATCGTCGCCCGTCGCCATGGCAGGGAGTTGTTCTCGAAGTGGGTGCGGACCACACGACTGAACAGCCAGGTGCGGATGATGTCGTGGGACTGCGGCGCGATATCCATGGGGAAGGTGAGCTTGAACAGCTCCGGATCAGACTCCCATTGGCATGCGATGTGTGGGGTCAGCGAGGATGTGGCCCAGGTATCCATGACATCCGGGTCGGCCATGAACCCGCCCGGCTGGTTGCGCTGGGACTCGTCATAGCCGGCAGGGGCTTGGCTCATCGGGTCAACCGGGAGTGCCTCTTCGGAGGCGAAGATCGGCTCATCGAAATTGGGTTCGCCCTCCTCGTCCAGCCGGTACCACACCGGGAAGGGCACACCGAAGAAACGTTGACGGGAAATCAACCAGTCACCGTTGAGGCCGCCCACCCAGTTCTCGTAACGGTGACGCATGTGATCGGGGGTCCACGCCAACTCATTGCCTCTATCCAACAGGGCAGCCTTTAGCTGTTCGTCGCGACCACCGTTGGCGATATACCACTGCCGGGTAGCCACGATCTCCAACGGCTTATCGCCCTTCTCATAGAAGTTGACAGGCCTAGAGATGGGGGAGGGCTCGCCATCCAGGTCACCGGAGGCCCGCAGCAACTCCACCATCGCGGCACGCGCGGAGAAGGTGGTCTTGCCCGCCAGCTCGGCATAGGGCTCGGCGTTGGTCAACCACTCTGGGGTCTCGCGCTGCAGCCGCCCGTCGCGACCGACGACGGTGCGGGTCGGCAGGTCCAACTCCCGCCACCACTGCACGTCAGTGAGATCGCCGAAGGTGCAGCACATCGCGATACCGGCGCCCTTGTCCGGCTCGGCAGCCGGATGGGCCAACACCGGGATCTCGACGCCGAAGACAGGGGAGGTGACAGTGGTGCCAAATAGTGCCTGGTAGCGCTCATCCTCGGGGTGGGCGATCAGGGCGCAGACGCTGGGCAGTAGTTCAGGGCGGGTGGTCTCGATGTAGACCGGGGAATCAGTGCCGTGGAAGGCAATTCGGTGGTAGGCGCCGGCATGCTCGCGGGATTCCAACTCCGCCTGAGCCACTGCGGTTTGGAAGGTGACATCCCACATCGTTGGGGCGTAACTCAGGTAAGCCTCGCCGCGAGCCACGTTTCGCAGGAAGGCGCGCTGGGCGACGGCCTGGGTGCTGGGGGAGATCGTGGTGTACAGGGTGTCCCAGTCGATAGACAGACCCAGGTAGCGCCACAACTCCTCAAAGACCTGCTCGTCGATAGCGGTCAGTTCCTCACACAACTCGATGAAGTTGCGGCGAGAGATTGGGACCTGCCGCTTCGGGTCTGGCTTGGCTGGGGGCTCAAAGTCAGGGTCATAGGGCAGGGCGGGGTCACAGCGGACGCCATAGTAGTTCTGGACCCGGCGTTCGGTGGGCAGACCATTGTCATCCCAACCCATGGGGTAGAAGACATGTTTGCCACGCATCCGCTGATAGCGGGCCACCAGATCAGTGTGGGTGTAGCTGAACACATGTCCGACATGCAACGAACCGGACACCGTCGGCGGCGGGGTGTCGATGGAGAACACCTGCTCCCGGGATTCCGGACGCTGGAATGCGTAGGTGGCGTCATCTCGCCATACCTGCCCCCACTTGCTTTCGAGTCCTTCGAGTGCGGGTTTCGTCGGCAGGCCAGTGCGGTAGGCAGGGTTACTCATGACAGGGAATGGTAGTTGCCGCTGTATAAATCAGTCGAATAACCAGGCCACCGAAACCAACAACAGAGCTGCCGGGACATCGCGGTGTTGATGCCCCGGCAGCTCTCAGATGTGCTCCCCGGTCGGTGAGCTGTTGAATTATTTGGCGATGGCCTCGATGGCAGCTAGCAGCCCAGCGGCATCATTAGCCGCGACGGTGTACTGGTCGTTATCGTCGACGATATCGAGTTCGGTTCCGTTGACAACGACGGTTGGGGTATGGGTGATGCCATTGGCTTCCATCGCCTTGTAGGCGTTCTCGGCAAAGGTTTGGAAGGCCTTGGTGTCGTAGAGCTCCTGGAACTTCGTCAGATCCTCCCCGGTGATACCGGCTTGCTCAGCGAAGGTGACGCGCAGTTGCTCGTCGGAGTAGCCCTCTCCCTGGGTGGGGTAGTTGGCGAAGACCACATCGTGGTATTCGCGGTACTTACCCACGGCATCGGCTGCGGCTGCTGCCAGCGCAGCCCGCTCGGAAGACTTGCGGTTGGTGGCTCGCTGAGTATCGAATCGGCCGTCCATGAAGTAGGCGGTGCGGATCTCCATGGTGATCTTGCCTTCATCGATCAACTGCTGGTAGGCCTTACCGAATCGCTGCTCGTGGCCATAGCAGCCGCTGCATTGGTAGTCCTCATAGAGCACGACATGGGGGACGCCGTCGGCAGGTTGGGTGCCCTTACTGGTCAACGAGATCCCGTAGCCTTCCGTGGCTGAGGGGGGAGTCTGCTGCGTGGCTTGACTGCGGGAGGCGACCTGGCTGAGCACGATGGCGAGGACCGCCACCAAGATGACGGCCAGCACACCCAAGCCGATGCCAATCATCTTCGAATTGCGTTTGCGACGCTCTTCGAGTTCCTGTTGCTGACGCAGCGCGGCACGCTTGCTCAAGTTTGAATTGTTGGCCATGACATTACTCCTTGGAATCCGCCTCGGCGGTGTCGTTATCGGCTGCATCGTCGATGCGAATCGGGGAGCCGAAAAGTGCCTGATCCAGGCTGAAAAGGCAACGGGGTCGCAGAATCAGCCAGCCACATAGTACGGACATGCCTAGATTCTCTGCCAGTTTCTGCGGGTATTGGGTTTCGTCCGCCGCGACCTCGCCACCGGTGCCGAAACACCCGCAGTCGATATTGATACCTTGGCTCCACACCCACACGATGCCGGCCATGAACATCAGCAGCATGAGCAGGGTCGTGGCGGCAGCCCAGCGGGTGAACAACCCGACGATCAGCAGTAAACCAGCAGCGATCTCAAGTACCGGCAAGATATAGGACAGCACGACGGAAATGTCCCAGCCGACGAGCTGGTAGGCGCGGATATTGGCGGCAAATGCTTGAACATCAACCACTTTGACGGCCCCGGCGTAGAGAAACACCACACCAGGAATGAGGCGGGCAATCAGCCCAACCCAGTCGGGCCAATGGCGCACCGACGGCTGCGGAAATCTCGTGTTCACGGCCCCATCCTAGCTAGCTTTAGACAAGCCCCCGGATCAGCGATGGGGTGCCGCCCAGCTAATCCGCCTAGGATGGCGCCCATCATGGAACACAGTGAACTTGTTGCCAGACTGACCGCCCGCTGGCCCGAGAACCGGGTCGGGCCGAGCCTCAGTCGTATCGCTGACCTTATGGATCTGCTGGGTAATCCAGAACGTGCCACACCTGTCATTCAGGTAGCCGGCACCAACGGCAAGGGGTCCACCTGCATCATGATCGATGCCCTACTTCGGGCTGTTGGGCTGCGCACTGGACGTTTTGCCAGCCCACATCTCAGTGATGTTCGCGAGCGGATCTGTATTGATGGTCATCCCATTTCCGTTGAGCGTTTTGACGAAACCTGGGCTGATATTCAGCCCTACGTGGAGATGGTCGACGCGAAAGCCCACGACGGTATCGCCATGACCTTCTTCGAAGTCATTACCGGCATGGCCTATGCCGCCTTCGCCGATGCGCCAGTGGATGTGGCCGTGGTGGAGGTTGGCCTGGGAGGCGGCTGGGATGCTACCTCGGTAGCAAACCCGGCGGTGGCTGTTCTCACCCCTATCGGCACCGATCACACCCACATCCTGGGAGAGACCCTGGCTCAAATCGCCCAGGAGAAGGCTGGAATCATCAAACCAGGCTCGACAGCGGTGCTGGCTGGACAGGAAGCCGCAGCGGCTGGGCAACTGTTGAGCCGTGCCGTTGAAGTTGGGGCTGTCGTCAAAGCTGAGGGTCCGGATTTTGGGCTGTTGGATCGGCAACCAGCGGTAGGTGGCCAGGTCATCCGGATTCAAAGTGCCGCAGGTCCGGTGGGGGATATCTACCTACCCCTCCACGGTGCCCACATGGCACGCAACGCGGCCCTAGCGGTTGCGGCGGTTGAAGCCTTTTTGGGTGGGAACCCGCTTGATCCTGAGGTCATTGTGGAGGGGCTGGGATCGGTGGTGGCCCCGGCTCGGTTGGAACTGGCGCGGACCTCCCCGGCTATCGTGCTTGACACCGCTCACAATCCACAGGCGGCCCATGCCACCATCGAGGGGGTGGCGGAGGCTTATGGGTTCTCCCCTCTGATCGGGGTGGTGGCCATGATGAGGGATAAGGAAACCACCCAGGTGCTGCAAACCTTTGCCTCTGCCATGGATCAGGTCGTGATTACCCGGGCGAAGTCCAGCCCACGTTCCCTGAGCGTCGAAGAATTAGCTGAAGTAGCCGAGGAGATCTGGCCGGCAGGTCAGGTACAGCAGGCCCCCACGATGGCCGATGCGTTGGAACTGGCGACGCTACTGGCTGATGCCGCCGGTCCTACGGCCGGGGTATTGGTGGCAGGCTCGTTGATCGCTGCCGGTGAGGCACGTGATTTGTTGACCGCCCCAGATATCATCGACCAGTCGTGATGCCGGAAGTGAGGAGCCCAATGGCCCCGGAGCATTGTTTAGTCATCATTAAACCCGACGCCGTGGCCGCCGGAGTCGTCGGAGCCATTATTAGCCGTTATGAGGCTGCAGGGCTGAGGCTAGTGCGCCTTCACATGCGTACCATCGACGGGGATTTCGCGGATCGGCATTACGCCGCCCATCTCGGCAAGAGCTTCTATCCGAGGCTGCGGGAATTCATAACCTCGGGTCCCCTGGTGGCAGCAGTGGTTGAGGGTGAGGATGCGGTCAATGTGGTACGCACCCTTCACGGTCTCACCGATCCCGCAGCAGCCGCCCCTGGTACCGTCAGGGCCGATTTCGGCACCACTGTCACCCGAAATGCCGTCCATGCCTCGGACTCGGTATTCTCAGCCGAAGCCGAGCTGGCCTTATGGTTTGGAGACTTGCCGTGAGTGCTCCAGGAGTCTCGCTTTACGATCGCATCGAGCCGCTGCTGGCTCAGGTGGCTAAGCCAGTTCAATACGTCGGTGGTGAGCACAACAGCGTCGTCAAAGACTGGGATGCTGCTCAGGTTAGGTGGTGCCTGTCCTATCCGGATGCTTACGAGGTTGGTCAACCCAATCAAGGGGTGGCCATCCTCTACGAGATCCTCAATGAACGTGACTGGATCCTGGCTGAACGCACCTACATGGTGTGGCCAGATATGGAGGCAGTGATGCGGCAGGCTGGGGTGCCGCAATTCACCTTGGATGCGCATCGCCCGGTCGCGGACTTCGATGTGTTTGGGCTGAGTTTCTCCACCGAACTGGGCTATACCAATATGTTGGCGATGCTCGATCTGGCCGGCATCCCATTACACGCTGCTGATCGCACCGACAACCATCCCCTGGTGATTGCTGGTGGCCATGCGGCCTTCAATCCTGAACCGATCGCCGATTTTATTGACGTGGCGATTCTGGGCGATGGGGAAGAAGCCAGCCTGATCCTGTCTGAGATTATCCGTGAATGGAAGGCTGACAGCCGTCCCGATGGTCGTCAGGGGCTACTGTTTCGACTAGCCGCTACCGGTTCCTTCTACGTGCCAGCGTTCTATGAGGTCACATACCTCCCCGATGGCCGGATCCAGGCAGTGACCCCCAACCGAGACGGGGTGCCTGCTCAGATACGCAAACACACACTCATGAACCTGGATGAGTGGCCATATCCGGCTAAACCCATCGTGCCGATGGCGGAAACTGTCCACGAACGCTACTCCGTTGAGATCTTTCGTGGCTGCACCCGAGGCTGCCGATTCTGCCAAGCTGGCATGATCACCCGCCCAGTGCGGGAACGCTCCATCACCACCATCGGTCAGATGGTTCAAGGTGGGCTGGAAGCCACTGGTTTGGAAGAGATCGGCCTGCTCTCGCTCAGCTCTGCTGACCACTCGGAGATCGCTGAGGTGACCAAACAGCTGGCGGACCGTTATGAGGGATTGAATGTTTCCTTGTCACTGCCCAGCACCCGGGTCGATGCTTTCAATATCGATCTGGCCAATGAGCTTTCGCGTAATGGCCGCCGTTCTGGATTGACCTTCGCTCCCGAGGGCGGCTCGGAGCGGATGCGCAAGGTGATCAACAAGATGGTCAGTGAGGAAGACCTGATCGAGACTGTCGCCACCGCCTTCAGCAACGGTTGGCGTCAGGTCAAGCTGTATTTCATGTGTGGGTTGCCCACCGAAACTGACCAGGACGTGCTGCAAATCGCGGATATGGCGGCACGGGTAATTGAGACAGGGCGCAAAGCCGCTGGCACCCGTGATGTTCGATGCACCGTCTCCATCGGTGGGTTTATCCCTAAACCCCACACCCCCTTCCAATGGGCTGCCCAAGCCCCACATGAGGTGACCGATCACCGGCTTCAGCTGCTCAAGGACAAGATTCGACAGGATCGCAACTATGGGCGTGCCATCGGGCTTCGATACCACGACGGTAAACCCGGCATCATTGAGGGTTTACTCAGTCGTGGCGATCGCCGGATCGGCAAGATCATCGAGCGGGTCTTCCGCGAGGGAGGCAAATTCGATGGCTGGAGTGAATATTTCAGTTTTGAGCGATGGGTCAACGCCGCCAACGAAGAATTGGCAGCCGATGGCGTCGATCTTGCATGGTTCACCACCCGAGAGCGTGACTGGGAGGAGGTACTGCCCTGGGACCATCTCGATGCCGGCCTGGACCGAGACTGGCTGTGGCAGGACTGGCAAGACGCACTGGAGGAGATGCCCGTTGAGGATTGCCGATGGACTCCGTGCTTCGACTGCGGGGTGTGCCCCCAACTGGGCACTGATATCCAGATTGGCCCTACCGGACAGACACTGCTGCCGATGCCAACCTTGCATCCAGATTTGAGGGCCTAGGCGGGGCGGGGTAGCTGAGCTAACCGCGTGGCGGCAGCCCCACGCCAAGCCTCTGCGATGATCTGATGTCCCAGCGGGGTGGGATGTACTCCGTCGGCGGCCAGGGCAGCATTGCCGTGTTGCTGCCCTGCGGTACGCATCAGGGCATCCAGGGGAACCAAGGCGGTGCTGTACTCGGCTGCTAGTCGATAAACAACCGCCTGCCGGGAACTGAGGTCGGCTGCCCACGCCTCCTGCTCGAGCTCGACTGGGGCGACGAAGGGCACTACGAGCACGGTTGGGATATCGACGAGGGCATCCAGCATGGATCGGAAGGACTGTTCGAACTGTCCTAGGGGGGAACGTTCAGCAGAGTTGAAGGTATGCCAGGTGTCGTTGATTCCGGCGTAAATACTGACCAAAGCCGGGTACTCAGACAGCACATCAGTCTTGAACCGGGCGGCTACGTCGCGAACCCAGTTGCCGGACACACCCGCATTCACCACCCGAGCGAATTTCAGTGGCCCGGCCGCCAACTTCGCCACATAGCCGTCGCCAAGTGACCCGGTTGCCAGATCCCGACCTGACTCGGTGATGGAATCACCGGTGAATACGATGGTTGGCTGTACGGGTGACATCGCAACTCCTTCGGCTATGTGATTGAACCACTATGCCAGCCGAAACTCGATCCCGGCTTTCAAATAGGAAAAGACTGGCCACAGGTTAGGCGCGAGCCAGTGCCGCCGCTAACGAGGGTGCTAGGGGAAGTGTGGGGATGAGAGTGGCCTGGACGGCATGGTAGAGATCCGGTTTTCCTGGCCACACCGAGGCTGCCACGCGATTACTCGGGTCTAGCTCGTGGTGCCAGGAACCGCGCTGGCGATCGATGAAATAGGTTGCGGCGAATTCCCACCAGGTGGTGTAGTCGCGGGCGTAGTGATCCTCGCTGGTGCGTCGATACAGTGCGGCAGCAGCTGCAATGGCCTCAGCCGTCACCCAATGCAGCCGGTCTCGGGTGATGGGGGTTCCGTCCCATCCTGTGGTGTAGATGAATCCAGGTTTCCCATCAGCCTCCCAGCCATCGGTAACCGCGCGGTCGTAGAGTGCCTGTGCGGCGACCAGCCAGCCGACGGCGGGTGCGGGACAGTCTTCAATCTCAGCCGCCTGGAGTGAGGCCTCGGTATGAAGCAGCAGCCGAGCCCATTCCAGGCCATGACCAACGGTGGCGCCGTAGGGTCGGAACTGGTCGTTAGGGCGATCTTCGTTGTACTGCGGTAGGGGTTCCCACTCCGGGGTGAAATGCTCAGGCATCCGCCACTGATTGGCTCCAGCCTTCTCGGCGGCGAAACGCGCCAATGAAGCGGCAGATCGAAGCCATCGTCGATCCTGGGTGATATCGGCGGCGGCGAGGAGGGCCTCAACTGTGTGCATCGTGGAATTGATGCCGCGATAGTTTGCCGCTGCCGTGAAGTCCCGGTTCCAGCTGTCAACCACCATGCCATCAGGGTCCAGGAAATGGGTCCCTACCACGTCCAACGCATCCTCAAGTAGGCGGTCAGCACCCATGAATCCAGCGGCAGTTGCGGAGGAGGCCGCCAGCACCACGAAAGCGTGATCATAGGCCTGTTTTCCGGCGGGACTGTCGCCTGTGGCGTCGTTGAACCAGCCGCCGAATTCCCGATCCCGTAGAGCCCCAGTCAACCCAGATAGCGCCTGGGTCGCGACCGTGCGGCAGCCGGGGATTCCCAGCAGGTGGCCCAGCGCATAGACGTGTACCATCCGGCAGGTGATCCAGGTAGCCGGGGCTCGATCTGGTTCCACGATTCCGTAACTGTCAAGCCATCCCGCGCCCTGCCCGGGGATGCCGCTGGAACGCCCGAAATCCAGCAAGCGGGTGGTTTCGGCGCGCAACCAGCTGGCATGATCGGGGGAGTCGAGCCATTTCCTCATCAGTCCTCCTTGAGCCTTTGCCAGTCTAGTGCCGTAGCGTCGGCCTTGGCCTCGTGAGGGTGAAGGAGGAAACCTGGCGCGGGGTAAGGCGGAGGCCCCAGCAGGGGAGAACCCCCTAGGCGACCTCCGCCCCGACATCGAAGACCAGCTCCCTCCTGAGGCTATACGCCCCAGCCGGCTTGGTGACCCCCAATCCGTTCGGCCTCGATGCGTTCCTGATAGCCGCAGGCTCGATACTCGGCCATCGGATCGGCTGGCAGCCCCCGTTCTTGGCGCCAGGCAGCCAGATCAGCGCGGATATCGGTGTAGAAGGCATCCATAAATACCTCACTAGCAGCCAGCACATCCCCTCGAGCCTGCGCATCCGTAAGCGCCTGCCGGTCCAGCAGCAAGGCCCGTGCCGTCATCTCGGCAACATTGAGCACCGAGCGAATCTGACCCAGGATCTTGTTTTCGATGTTGTGGCATTGATCCAGCATCAAGGACACATCTGAATCGGGCTGCAGACCGCCGCCTCGCACCACTTCCACCATGATGCGGAAGAGCTGGAAGGGGTCAGCCGCACCGACGATGAGGTCGTCGTCGGCATAGAACCGCGAATTGAAATCAAAGCTGCCCAATCGGCCAAGGCGCAGTAATTGGGCGACGATAAATTCGATATTGGTGCCTGGGGCGTGGTGGCCGGTGTCCAAGCAGACCACGGCTTGGGGGCCTAGGGCCTGTACCTGCACCAAGGCGGTACCCCAGTCCGGTACATCGGTGTGGTAGAAGGCAGGTTCGAAGAATTTGTACTCCAACACCAGTCGTTGGTCGGCGTTCAGCCGTTCGTAGATCCGTTGTAGGGAATCTGACAACCATTCCTGTCGGGATCGCATATCGGCCTGACCTGGATAATTCGACCCGTCGGCGAGCCAAATCTTGAGGTCGCGGGAACCCGTGGCCGACATGATGTCGATGCACTCGAAGTGGTGATCGATGGCACGTTGCCGCACCTGCGGGTCATGATGGGCCAAGGATCCGAATTTGTAGATATCGTCTTGGAAGGTATTGGAGTTGATGGTGCCCAGGCGGATCCCCAGTTCGGCAGCCTCCTCGCGCAGGGCCTCGTAATCGTCAACCTTGTCCCATGGGATGTGGAGGGCGACGGTGGGGGCCAGTCCAGTGAGCCGATGAACCTGAGCCGCGTCGGCGAGTTTCTCGCTCACAGTGCGGGGGGTGCCCGCGGTGGCAAAGACCTTGAATCGGGTTCCTGAGTTGCCATAGGCCCAGGACGGCACCTCAATAGCTAGGTTGTTGAGGACATTGACGACGGCGGAAGGCAGGGTCATGACTGGCTCCTTGGTAGGGCGGCGAGTTGATCTTCTAAGTTGAAGATCTCGGTCAATTCGAGGAATCCCTCATCTGGGTTACCCTCCAGATCGACGAAGTACTCCTTCATCTCGGCCTGCCACCGAGCATTGACTTGGGTGGCGGCCATAGCTGCCTGGGCGGCGGCGAGATCCGGCGATTCGACGTAGCCGATAAGCAGACCGTCGGGACGGAGGAAGAGCGAATAGTTGTGCCAGCCAGCGTCCTTGAGGGCGTTGAGCATGTCGGGCCACACGGCTGCATGCCGGGCGACGTATTCATCAAGTCGGTCTGGGCGGACCTGAAGCTGGAAGCAATGTCGGTTCATCGTGATCTCCTGGCGAGGGGCCTCAGCGGGATAGTCGTCGACGATGCAGGTAGCGAGATCCATCGGTGAGTCAAGGTCAACCGGGCAGCGAGGCTTGGCTGGACATCTCGGAGGCCACTGCCCGCTAATCCGCAGCCTGGGGTTTTGGGAAGGTCACCGTCGACCAAGATTGTTCGGACAGTGTGGCGACCCAACCCGGCGATGCCCTCAACCCGTGTTCCCTCGTCCCCGATCGCCGAACTGAGCGCAATCGCAAGAAACGATCGCATCAAGCACCTCCACAGTGAGACCCATGACGATATGAAACGATTCAGATGCGATTAGTCAAGCAGTGGTGGTGTGCAATGTCAATGAGTCGCGTAGGGTCGGGAATAAATCGTGATCGTCGACGCGAGGAGTGCCATGGGGCGACAGGGGGATCTCGTGGGGATTAAGGATGTTGCGAGAGCTGCGGGGGTGTCCGTTGGCACCGTGAGCAACGTGTTGAACCGCCCCGATAGCGTCTCGGAGGCGAGGCGGGAGCAGGTGCTGCGGGCTATCGCTGAGCTCGGCTATGTCCCCAATGACGCGGCTCGTCAACTCAAGGTGGGGGTGAGTCGCAGCGTGGGTCTGATCGTGATCGACGCCCGCAATCCCTTCTATGATTCGCTGTCCCTGGCGGCGCAGAGTTATGCCGAGGCCGCGGGTCTGGGGTTATTCGTGGCCAATTCGTCTGGGGTGGCGCAGCGCGAGCGATTTTATCTAGGGCAGTTTGAACAGCAGCGTGCCCGAGGCGTGTTGGTGACCCCTGCGGATTCGGATCTGAACCGGCATCGTGAATTGGTCGCCCGGGGCACGCGCGTGGTGTTGGTGGATGCGCCAGAATCTGCTGAGGGTTTTGTCGGGTTTCAGCCGATGATTTTCATGGCGGCTACCTTGCGGTGCGTCATCTCGTCGAGCTGGGACGTCGCCGGATCACGGTGTTGGGAGGCCCACCGAACTTTCATCAGGTTGGTCGTCGACTGGCAGGGGCGCAGGTGGCTGCCCAGCGTGCAGGGATAGAGCTGACCTATGAGGCGCCATCAGAAATGACGATCGCGGCTGGGCGTGCCGCTGGTGAGGCAATGGCGATGGCTCCTGAACTGCCGGATGCGGTCTTCGCCATGAATGATCTGCTAGCGATCGGAGTGTTGCAGGCCCTGGTCATGCAGCGACGGTTGGCTGTTCCAGCCGATATCGCCCTCGTGGGCTATGACGATATTGATTTTTGTCAGGATGCCGTGGTGTCAATCACCTCGATCCGTCAGCCCAGCGCTGAGATGGGGCGCCAAGCCATGGAGTTGCTGGAGCGCGAAGTCGCCGAGCCAGACCATGAACACTGTTCTGTGGTGCTCAAGCCGGAACTGGTGGCGCGGGAATCGACTGGGGCATAGAATTCTCCTGAATCGTTTCAGGAGGTCGAAGATGACAACTCTGGCAGCCGTGGATCTTGGCGCCTCGAGCGGCCGCGTGATGCTGGGGAAGGTCACAGGGCAGCGCCTAGTCTTGGAAGAGATTCACCGATTCCCCAATGCTGCCATTGCGGTTCCTACGCCAGCGGGTATGCGCCTACATTGGGATGTATTGGCTCTATGGTCTAACCTGCGGCAAGGTTTGGCGGCGGTTGGCCGAGGTGGACCCGTCGCCAGCGTTGGTATCGACACCTGGGCCGTTGACTACGGGCTGCTCGACGCCGATGGGGCCCTCTTGGGATACCCGGCCGCCTATCGATGTGAACGTAGTGCAGGTGCTGCCGAGCGGTTCTTTGGGCGACTGCCTCAACCTCAGCTGTACGCCGAGGTGGGCCTGCAGACGTTACCCTTCAACACGGTCTTTCAACTCTTGGCAGAGACTCGGCTAGAGCAGGCATCGACCCTGCTGTTATTGCCGGATCTGCTGAGTTATTGGCTCACCGGTGAATGCGTAGCTGAGGTGACCAATGCGTCGACCACGGGACTGTTGAATCCGCGAACTCGTCAATGGAGTCCTGCGGTGCTTGGAGTCCTGGGTCAATATTTCAACCGGGATCTTGCTGATCGATTGCCGAGATTGGTGGAACCGGGTCAACACATCGGCACTGTCTCAGCCGAGGGGCTGGAACTGGTCACCAGTTCCGGCGCCGCCACGGCGGTCATCGCAGTCGGCTCCCATGACACCGCTTCCGCTGTGGTGGGGGTGCCGGCTCAAGAGGAGGACTTCGCCTATATCTCTTGCGGTACCTGGTCCCTGATCGGGCTGGAGTTGCCAGCTCCGATCCTGACCGAGGAGGCAGCCGCAGCCAATATCACCAATGAACTAGGTGTCGACGGCACTACCCGGTTCCTCAGCAATGTCATGGGCCTGTGGGTGCTCAACGAGACAGTTCGGGGCTGGCGTGAGGCCGGTGATCAGATCACCCTGCCCAACCTCCTCGCTGCCGCTGGCCGACTGAATGGGATGGCCACCGTCATCGATATCGACGATGCCATCCTCCTCACCCCAGGGGATATGCCCGAGCGGATCGCAACCCTGGCCCGCCGCACAGGGCAGCGAGTCCCCACAAGCCACGCGGAGATCACGCGCTGCATCTTGGACTCGCTGGCGCTGGCCTATCGTCGAAAATTGCGCCAGATCCTGTCGGTGTCTCAACGGCAGGTATCGGTCATCCACCTGGTGGGTGGTGGGGTTCACAATCGGTTGCTTTGCCAGCTCACCGCCGATGCGACTGGCCTGCCAGTGGTGGCGGGGCCTGTGGAGGCTACGGCATTGGGCAATATGGCGGTCCAGGCCCGAGCCGTTGGTGCCATCGACGGGGGTCTGGATGAACTGCGTCGCCTCGTGCGCGAAAGCTCCACCTTGACCCGCTATCTGCCCAGGTCTGATAGCTCCTGCTGGGAGGAAGCCGAACAGCGCTTAGGCGCTTAGGGTCTGGGCAGCCACCGATTGGCGATATGACTCGGCCTCCCAGGTCTCGATGAACTCACGCTGGGCATTAGTCATGACTCGAACCTTACCGATGAGATCTGCGTCCCTAGCCACGCGTAGGGCATCGAGGTAGGTGTCACGGGCGATCTCAGCGGCTCGGGGCCTATCTCCAACGGCTAACACTGCCTGTCCGGGGATGACTGCGGTAATGGGTGGCCGACCATAGGTGGCACAGAAGTCCTGGACCTTGGCGCAGACGGCGGCCGCATCATCGTCCAGTTCAAGCAAGACCGGCATTGAGCCCGAATAGACGATCTGATCGGGGATCAGTGGCCCCCGGGTCACGGGTCCACTGTCCAGCCGAGAGGCGTGGCAGGCAACACCGTCCACTGCATGCGCCACGGCTGCCCTGCCGGTGGCCTGACGGAAATGCTTCTCGAGTTGACTCACATCGAGGCGATCTGCCTGGCTGGGTTGGGAGGAACCGATGGCTTCGCCGATGGTGGTTGTGAGCCAGGTGATGCGCTCAGTGATGGTTGTGGCATCAGGTCCCGAAACGATGATCCCGTGGTTTCCTAACAAGGTGATGGCCGGGGCGGGCCGTCCGGTTCTGGCGACGAATTCCTGGCGTGCGGCTTCGATGCCGCGAGCCAATGGGATGCCTGGATTGAGATAGTCCACCCATAACGCGGCGTCGCCCAGGAGTTCCTCGGTTAACTGCCGACCATATTCATTGCAGGTCACAGCGTTGGCAATGAGCGGATGAAGGTGGAGCACCAACGCATCGTCAATGAGAGCGTGAAACAAAATCTCGACGCTGGGACGACGGTCGCCGCCCAGTTGCGCCGCCTGGGCAGCCGCTTGGACTGGGTCCTTGAGGCCAGGGTCGGGGGAGTGTAATGCCGCCATCAAGGTAGCGATATCGAGGGGGATCAGGTCCTCGGCGTGAAGATCGGTCATGGCCACACCACTCGGCTTGATGCGCAAGATGCCATCGGCTTTGGCGGAGACATTGCCGCCTCCGGCCCGCACGAACTCCTCGTCGGCGCCATAGCGGTGAGCCAACCAGATCGCTTCATCGTCAAGGGCAGGCATGGTGCTCCGATCAGTTCTGAATCGTTTCAGTTCGTTAGCTTAGGCCTGCTTTCTTGGCTGGTCAATGCAGTTCAGGCTTGGGCTAGTTCGTCCTCGATGAGCCATTGGCGGCAGGTCAGCACCCCAAGCCAGGTCATCGGCGCGGCCAGGATGATCCACAGCATCAGCGGCCACTCCCAGCCGCCAGTGACCTCTCGGAGTAACCCGACTAAGAATGGGGCAGCTGAGGCCAACAAATAACCCACAGCCTGAACGAATCCAGACAATGCAGCAATACCCCCAGGAGTACGGGAACGAAGGCCGAGCAAGGCCAAAATCATGGGAAAAGTGGACAGTCCCAGGGCCAGCAGGGCAGCCCACAGCCACGGCGCCCTCGTTGGGGCCAGTAGGAGGCCGAGGTAGCCAGCCACCAGGAGGGCGCTCAGCAGCAGCATCATGCCAATCGGCTCTCGGACACGCTCGACATAGACCGGCAAGAAGAAGGCCGGAATCACACCAATGCCGGTGGTGATGCCCAACATGAGACCTGCCTCAGTTTCGCTGAGTCCGGCAGCGGTGTAGATGCTGGGCAACCAGCCAAATACGGAGTAGGCAGCAGCCGATTGCAGAGCGAAAAACAACGCCATGATCCAGCCATGACGGGTCCTCGCCACATCAGCAAGGCGCGGTCCGTGCCGGTTTGAGGATCGTGGCGGTTGGGGTAGTCGCAGCATGGGAAGCCACACAATGGCGGCTGCAACCGTCACCAAGGATCCCGCTGTAAAGGCGGCGCGCCAGCCACCTAATGCGTTGGCCAAGGGGATGGTGGCGGCACTAGCCAAGGTCAGTCCCAGGGTGAGGGTCAGCGAATACAAGCTGGTGACCAGACCAATGTGCTGCGGAAAGTGAGTGCGAACCAAGGAAGGAAGAAGCACATTGGCGACTGCCATACCGGCCAGGGCCACGGTGGAGAGCCCCAGAAAGACTGTTGGTGTTTGAGCCCAGCTGCGTCCAAGTTGGCCAACGATCAGCGCGATATAGGCCAACGCGATTGCCCGGTGTGGGCCGATCCGCTGCGCCAGGCTGGGTGCCAGCGCCCCGAAGACCGCGAAACACAACGATGGTAAGGCTGTGAGAGCCCCGGCGACGGTAGGGCTGATCCCCAACTCTGACTGGATCTGGCCTAAGGCTGGACCGATCGATGCGGCCACTGGACGCAGGTTGAAGGCCAGCAGCAGAATCCCCGCCAGCACCAGTGAACTGCGAATTTTCAAGGTGTCGGCAGTTTCGGTCATGGCCGCCAGGATAAACCTCGCGGCACCGTCGATGAGGATTCAAGACCTATTGAGGCTAACGGCTTAAGATTTCAGGCGTGGCTAAACGTCAACCCATTCAACAAGCCCCGCCAGCCCAGAAACTGAGACTGTGCTATGCCAAACGGGGCCCAGCCCGGTTTACCTCGCATCGCGATTTCGGGCGAGCGCTGGAGCGGGCATTGCGCCGAGCCCGAGTGCCAATGGCCTATTCCTCTGGATTCTCACCCCATCCCCGGATCTCCTATGCCAATGCCGCGCCAACCGGGGCGGCCAGTGAGGCCGAATATGTCGAACTGGGGTTGGCTGAGGTCTGCGACCCTGAGAAAGTCATGGCTGCGCTGAATCACGTGCTGCCCAATGGCTTTGAAATCACTGAGGTGGCGCTCGCCACCAAGACCAGCCTTGGGGACTTATTGGTGGCCTCCGATTGGCAGATCCGGGTCGCGGACTGTCCAGCCGATATCTTGCAGCGGGCTGTTGCTGCGTTCCTAGCCCGCGACGAGGCTTGGGTGGAGCGGATGACCAAAAACGGTACGCGCAGCTTCGATGTTCGTCAGGCAGTACTGTCCCTCGTTATCGCCGGGGATGCGACCATGATCGCGCGGATACGGCATCTGGTGCCGCTGGTGCGTCCCGATGATCTGATGACCGTGTTGCGCCAAGCTGAGCCTGAAATCCCAGCTACGGGAACGCTGTTGACCCGGTTGAGGCAAGGTCCACTCGTCGATGGGGAGATTCACAATCCCCTAATCGTCAAGTCTGTGGAACAATAGGGTCCAGGTCACGCACCGCCGGTGCCGCCGACAGCCCGAGGCTGAGAACCGCGACGAGGAAATCGACCGCGGCGGCCTTGGAAGCAGCCGGTTGACTATCAGTCTTAGTGGACACAGCTCGCTGTGTCCGATCTCGTGCGTCGTAGGCGCACAAGAGGAGTTTGCGATGAGCGACATCATCACGCCTGAATCGATCGTGGATCAGCTGCCACCACGGCCAAGGGTCCACCAATTAGCAAAAGCCTTGGGGCTTACCAGCAAGGAAGTCCTGGCTGATCTGGGGGAACTGGGAGTTGAGCTGAGAAGTGCCTCCGCAGTGGTTCCCGCCCAAGCAATCAGCGACGTGGTTGCTCGGCGGATCCCAGCCGAGGTGACCCCCATCGAAGCCGCTGAGGCTGCAGTGGAGGTTGCTGCCGAGCCGGTGGCCGAGGAGGTCCCAGCCGTCGAGTCCGTAACGACGCCAAGGACTATCCGTCGTGCAGCCTCCCGCCCCGCAGGTCCACCAGTTGAGGTCGAGGCCCCCATCAGCGTCCCTGCCACCACCGCAGCGGCCCCGTTGACCACTGACCCCAGCCCCACGGTAGAGACTGTCGATCCGCCGAAGCGTCGTCGACGGGCTACCCGGCCCGCAGGCAGCCCCATGGCCTTGGAACCCGCTGACCGGGTGGGTGTGGCCGGTGCCGATCAAGGTGGCGGTCTTGGGACTGGGGAATCCACTGACCGGGTGGGTGTGGCCGGTGCCGATCAGGGAGGCGATCCCGTCGCAGGGGAATCCACCGCTAGCGATCCAGTGGCTGCCGCAGTGTCTGAACTACTGGCTACGGCATCACGAGCTGACTCTGCTGAGAGCACCGCAAAGCCCGAACCGCGAGAGCCACGGACCCGTCGTCGGCGGGCGGCTCGTCGAGAGCGGGCCGCCGAGGCGATGGCCGCCGAATCGGCACAGGACGATCAGAACGAAGAGCCGACCGATGACGACGGTATCGCGGCAGCCCTGCGGCTGGCGGAGGAAGCCGCCAAGGCTCGTCGGGTCGCAGTTGCTGACCCCTTTGCGGTGACCGCTCAGGGCCGAACCGAGACCTTGGCTGCCCTGGCTGACGCTATTGCCGAGGACAACACCGGGGGCGAGGACGCTGAGACTGAGGAGGTCGAGGAAGAGACCACCGAGGATTCTCCGGAAGATGAAGAGCGTCCCGGTCGTCGTCGCCGCCGGCGGGGTGGTCGCCGTCGCCGTCGTGGTCGTGAAGAAGAAGGGACTGAGGCCGCGGAGAGCGAGGAGGAGCCGGTTGAAGAAGCCGGTGAAACCCAACCTAAGGCCGATGAGGATACCGATGAGGAAGATGAGTCTGGCACCCGGCGTCGCCGTCGCCGTCGCCGCCGCTCATCGGCTACGGAGCTGAAAGGCGGCCTAGAAGACGAGGTCACCGGCATCGAAGGCTCCACCCGGATGGAGGCTAAACGGCAACGCCGCAAGGAGAATCGTGCTGCTGGACGTCGCCGCGCCCCGATCCTGAGCGAGGCCGAGTTCCTCGCACGTCGTGAATCGGTGGATCGGCAATTAGTGATTCGGCAGCAAAGCGAATACACCCAATTGGCTGTCATTGAAGATGGCATCTTGGTGGAGCACTATGTCGATCGGGCTTCGGCGACTTCGTTGATTGGGAATATCTACCTCGGGCGGGTACAGAATGTACTGCCCAGCATGGAAGCGGCCTTTATCGATATCGGACGAGGCCGCAATGCGGTGCTGTATGCCGGTGAGGTGGACTGGGATTCCTTCGGTGTAGCTGCCGAGGATCGCAAAGTGGAGAAGGTCTTCAAATCGGGACAGGCAGTTCTGGTGCAGGTCACCAAGGACCCCGTCGGCGCTAAGGGCGCTCGATTGACCGGTCACATCAGTCTGCCTGGGCGCTATATCGTCTACTCGCCAGGTGGCCACCTATCCGGGATTTCGCGAAAACTGCCTGATGTGGAGCGCAATAGGCTGCGGCAGATATTGGGTGGCCTGATCGGCGATGATGAGTCGGTCATTGTGCGTACCGCAGCTGAAGGCGTCCAGGCCGAGGAACTGGTCCGTGACGTGAACCGGCTGAAGGCACAGTGGGAGATCATCGAAAAGAAGGTCGCTGCCGGCAAGGCCCCTGAGGTGTTGTACTCGGAACCGGACCTCACCCTTCGGATCGTGCGGGATCTGTTCACCGAGGACTTTGGCAAGTTGATCGTCCAAGGCGACGATGCATTCGAATCCATCTCGGCCTATGTCGGTCACGTCGCTCCTCATCTATCTGATCGGGTGACGAAGTTTGAGCCCGAAGCCGACGGTGAGGACCTTTTCGCCCAGTACCGGATAGATGAACAGATAGCCAAGGCGCTGGAGCGGAAGGTCTTCCTACCCTCAGGTGGCTCCTTGGTCATCGACCGGACCGAAGCGATGACGGTCATTGACGTCAATACCGGACGATTCACCGGCTCCGGTGGCAACCTCGAAGCCACCGTCACCAGCAATAATTTGGAGGCGGCGGAGGAGATCGTGCGCCAGCTCCGGCTACGAGATCTCGGCGGCATTATCGTGATTGATTTCATTGACATGGTTTTGCCCAGTAACCGTGAGCTGCTGTTGCGTCGTCTCGTCGAATGTCTCGGCCGCGATCGCACCCGCCATCAGGTGGCTGAGGTCACGAGTTTGGGCTTGGTGCAGCTGACTCGCAAACGCATCGGCACCGGATTGGCGGAGGCCTTCACCGAGGAGTGTGAACACTGCCACGGTGCTGGCTATCTGCGTTATGAGGATCCCGTTGATTCCCAGGCCCCCGCTGACGGTGGGGAGCGCAAGAACGGGCGTCGTCGTAAGAAGGGGACGAACTGAGTGCGCGGGTTTGACCCTGCGGGGTCAGCCCCGTAGAGTTGTCCATCGGTGCTCTGGCGCCATGCCTCTATCAGGCGCGGCCCGGCACCAACTCTCACGACCTTGCTCGAGACAGGGTGAGAGCTTTTCTAGGCTATGAGAAGAAGGTAGGTCAGGCGTGTACGCGATCGTGCGCAGTGGCGGACGCCAGCACAAGGTGGCTGTTGGCGACATCCTCGACATCGACCTGGTGACAGACGAGGTGGGCGCCACCATCAATCTGCAGCCACTGCTGCTGGTCGATGGGGATACCGTGACCTCCGACGCCAAGAGCCTCGGCAAGGTTACTGTGACTGCCGAGGTCCTGAGGATGACCAAGGGCCCGAAGATTCGGATCCTTAAGTACAAGAACAAGACCGGCTATAAGAAGCGCCAGGGTCACCGCCAGCGGTACACCCAGGTCAAGGTCACCGATATCAAGAACTGAGGTATACCGACAATGGCACATAAGAAGGGCGCGTCCTCAACGCGCAACGGTCGTGATTCCAATGCTCAGCGTCTCGGTGTGAAGCGCTATGGCGGTCAGCTCGTCGGCGCTGGTGAAATCATCGTCCGCCAGCACGGAACCCATTTCCACCCCGGGGATAATGTCGGACGCGGAGGCGACGACACTCTCTTTGCGCTGGCCCCAGGCCAGGTGACTTTCGGGGTGAAGCGGGGTCGTCGTGTGGTGAGCGTCGCTCCGGTTGAGGCCTGATCCGTCGCAACATTTAGTACATGGGTCCGCTCCGATGGGGCGGACCCGTTGCATTTGGAATACTTGAGTGTCCCCAACCAGGAAGACGGTTCGCCGTGGCTATTCCCTCCTTCGTTGATCGCGTGAAGCTGACCGTGCAAGCCGGTAATGGCGGTCACGGTTGCGCGTCGGTGCACCGTGAGAAATTCAAGCCTCTTGGTGGACCGGATGGTGGCAACGGCGGCGATGGTGGGTCGGTGATTCTTAGAGTCACCGACAACCTCAACTCGCTGGTCGATTATCACCGCCAATCGGTGCGTAAGGCCACGAACGGACAGCCAGGCCGTGGTGATCACCAGCACGGTGCCAAGGGGGAGGACATCATCTTGCCGGTGCCTCCCGGCACGGTGGTGAGCGATCTCGACACCGGTGAACATCTAGCGGACCTGACCCAGCCGGGTGAGGAGTATGTCGCCGCTGTGGGTGGCAAGGGCGGATTAGGCAATGAGGCGCTCGCAACACCGGCCCGGAAAGCCCCTGGGTTTGCGTTATTGGGGGAGGAGGGTCAGTCCCGTCGAATTCAGCTGGAACTCAAGGTATTGGCTGATGTGGGCCTGGTTGGATTCCCATCAGCAGGCAAGTCCTCGCTCATCGCTGCGATCTCGCGGGCACGCCCCAAGATCGCGGATTACCCCTTCACCACGTTGGTGCCAAACCTTGGGGTGGTGGTGGCGGGGGATGTCACCTATACCGTGGCTGATGTGCCAGGTCTGATTGAAGGTGCATCGCTGGGTAAGGGCCTGGGCTTTGACTTCCTTCGCCATATTGAGCGGTGCCAGGCCCTGGTGCACGTCATCGACCTCGGTACGTGGGAACCAGGCCGTGAACCACTATCAGATCTGGACATCATTGAGGGCGAATTGGCAGCCCATGGTGGACTTGAGGATCGGCAGCGACTGGTGGCCCTGAATAAAGTGGACCTGCCGGATGCGCCGGAGCTGGCGCAGTTAGCTCGCCCCGAGTTGGAAGCCCGGGGATACCGGGTATTTGAGATCAGCACGAAGACTGGGCAGGGGCTTCGAGAACTGATCTTCGCTATGGCAGGGATCGTGGCGCAACGACGGGCTGAAGCTGCGGCCGAGGAACCAGCGAAACCGGTACTGCGTCCTAAACCGGTGGGTCGCGTGGCCAGTGATGATTCCTTCACCATCGTCAAGAAGGGCGACGGCGAGGGCGGATTCCTGTGGCGGGTGCGCGGCGCCAAACCGGAGCGGTGGATTAGGCAAACCGACTTCAATAATCCTGAGGCGGTGGGTTATCTTGCAGATCGGCTCAACCGGCTAGGGGTAGAGACCAGGTTGTTGGAACTAGGGGCTCAGGAAGGCGACGCCGTTGCCATTGGCGGTGAGGACGCCGTGGTATTTGATTTCGCACCCCAGATTGAGACCGGAGCCGAGATCTTGGCCCGTCGAGGGGAGGATCAGCGTCTCGAGACTGAGCGGCCTGCCGTCACGCGTCGCCGCCAGCTCGACGCCGAATACCATGCCCGCAAGGCGACGGAAGCCGGTCGTGAGAACTGAAGTAGCACGCGGTGAACGATTGGTGGTCAAGATCGGTTCATCCTCACTGACTGATGATGCCGGTCATCTAGATCCGACGCGGGTGCAGGCGTTGGCTGATCAGGTAGCTGCCCTCCATCGGCAGGGTAAGCGGATTGCCTTGGTCTCTTCAGGTGCGATCGCATCAGCCTTAGGGCCTCTGGGCTTGTCTCGTCGGCCCCGCGATTTGGAGACCCAACAGGCGGCGGCCGCGGTGGGTCAAGGACTGCTCATGAGGCACTACACCGAGGCCTTCGCCCAGCACCGGTTGATCGTGGCGCAGATCCTGCTGACTGTGGGTGATCTTCAGGATGGCCGAAGCTACCGTAACGCCCTCAACACCATCTCAAGGTTGTTTCGCCTAGGCGTCATCCCCATCATTAACGAGAACGACACCGTAGCCACCAGCGAAATCCGATTCGGCGACAATGACCGGCTGGCCGCGCTGACAGCGCACCTCATGCGCGCCGACGCACTCGTGATATTGAGCGATGTTGACGGACTGTATACCGCTCACCCAGACCAGCCGGGGGCTGAACTCATCTGCCGGGTGGAGGATTTCGACACCCTAGAGGTCGATACCTCTAGGGTTGGTTCCCGGGTCGGCACCGGTGGGATGCACACAAAGGTGGCGGCAGCCCGTATCGCTACCTTGGGTGGGGTTGCTGTCGTGGTGGCCCAAGCAAGTGACCTCCAGGCCGCCCTGCAAGGACATGATGTGGGCACCTTTTTCGTGCCCAGCTCGCGACGTCGACCGCGCCGGTTACTGTGGCTCGCCCATGCCGCTGAGGTCAACGGCTACCTTCGCATCGATGCCGGCGCCGAACACGCCTTGACCAAACGGCATGCTTCGCTCTTGGCGGCAGGGATCAGCGAGGTCAGTGGTGATTTCGAGGCCGGTGATCCAGTCGATATCGTCAGTAGCGAGGGGCTGCTTATCGCGCGAGGTCTGGCTGATTGTTCGTCAGCAGAGCTTCGGGAGCGGCTGGGTAATGGTGGGCTCGCCGTCCACCGCGATCTGCTCATTGAGGTGAACTGAGTGGACCTGTGGATACATACCCTCGGGTGGTTGGCGGGGGCCGTCGGCATGGTCTCCGCAGCACCTCAGTTGGTGAGGATCTTCCGGGAACGCACCAGCGCCGGAGTATCGATATCGATGTGGCAGCTCAATGTGGTGGCGATGACCGCATGGAGTTGCCACGGTTTTCTGGTCGGGCGGCTGAACTTGCAGCTGCCGAATCTCACCTTGGCGCTTTCGTCTATGGCCGTGTTGGTGATGATCTGCCGCGATCGTCAAGAATCTGTGTTACCGCGGCTGGGGATCCCTATCCTCCTGGGAGGGCTGCTGTTTATCGGTGATCTGCTGTGGGGACCGGTGATTTTCGGGCTGTTGGCTGCTATCCCCTTGACGGTGGGGCAGATCGCGCAGTATCGCGATCTTCGCAGTAGTCCTGACATCACAGGAGTCTCCGCTGGGTTTCTGGGGGTCAACGTCCTGGTGCAATCCCTCTGGCTGGTGTGGGCGCCGCTGGCAAAGGAATGGGCGGTCGCAGCCTGCGCAACAGTGCTGACTATCTTGACCCTGCTCAACTTGGGTTACTACGTCCATCGACGACATGAGAGTTCACGAACAAGGCTGAGCTGCTGATATGTAGTCCGGCCTAGATCTGCCCATAGACTCACTCCATGAATTTTCGTGATCAGGCCGCTGCTGCCCGGGTAGCTAGCCGACAGCTAGCGACGATGACCAGGCTGGCCAAGGACCGTGCCTTGAATGCGATGGCTGATGAGTTGGCCGCAGCCGAGGCCGAGTTACTGGCGGCCAATACCGTCGATGTGTTGGCGGCGCGTGCAGCAGGAACCAGCGAGGCTGTGATTGACCGGCTGATGCTGGATTCCGCTCGAATCCTAAGCATGGTGCAGGGGCTGCGTGATGTCGCTGCCTTATCGGATCCGGTCGGTGATGTGGTTCGTGGTTGGCGGCTAAGTAACGGGGTGAGTGTGACCCAGCAGCGCACCCCCTTCGGGGTGGTGGGCATCATCTACGAGAACCGTCCTAATGTCACTGCCGATGCAGCTGGGCTCTGCCTCAAGTCAGGTAATGCCGCGCTGCTTAGAGGCTCCAGTTCGGCTATCGAATCGAATCGGGTTTGTGTTGCGGCTCTTCGACGAGGCCTGACCACTGTCGGGGTCAACGCCGATGCGGTTGCGTTGGTGGAGGGTGGTCGTGAGGTGACCGGTGAGATGATGGCCGCCAGGGGGCTGGTCGATGTGCTGATCCCTAGAGGCGGCGCCGGATTGATCAACGCGGTTGTCGAAGGGGCGAAGGTGCCAGTGATCGAGACCGGAACCGGTAATTGTCATCTCTATGTTGATGCCTCGGCCGATCTCGACCAGGCCATCGGTATCTTGCTGAATGCTAAGGCTCAGCGGCCCAGCGTATGCAACGCCGTCGAGACCCTGCTGGTTCATCGTGATATCGCAGACCGATTCATTCCACGAGCCCTCGAGGCGATGCGCGAGGTTGGGGTGAGCGTCCATGGCACCCCGGAGGTGCAAGCCTATGCAGCTGATGTGCTGGCTGCCCAACCAGATGAGTTCGATGCTGAGTATCTGTCGCTGGATCTCGCTGCCAAGGTAGTTGGTTCCATCGACGAAGCGATCGAGCACATTCAACAGCATACGACCGGCCATTCGGAGACCATCGTCGCTGAGTCTGCAGCCGCATGTGACCGGTTCGTGGCAGAGATCGACGCCGCTGCGGTTTTGGTGAACGCCTCTAGCCGGTTCGTCGATGGTGGACAGTTCGGATTCGGTGCCGAGATCGGTATCTCGACGCAAAAGCTCCACGCCCGAGGCCCGATGGGGTTAGCGGAGTTGACCTCAACCAAATATGTGGTGGTGGGCAGGGGACACACTCGCAGTTGATGCCGTCGAACGATGTAGTGGCTGTTGGGTTGCAGGACGTGTTACCGAGCAACCGAAGGTGTTTGCACCCCGCGGGGTCCTCCTTATCATCGTTCCCAGCCACCAGCGCTTGCCCAATTGGTTGGGCGCTGTCCCGCTCTGGACCCATCCTCCAGCGCCCTCTTGGCGCGACAAGGTACTAGGCTTGCACCCCATGAGCGTATTGGAGGTCGCTGTGGGCGCCGCCGCCCCATGGTTGGGGCCGGTGATTATGGGTGTGATCCTGGCCTTTGGTGTATTGGCGGGGTGGGCTGGTGCGCGACTGGGAAGGCCAGGGCAGTAGTGGTCACGGAATTGGCAGGTGCCAGGGATGAGCGGCAACGCCGCTATCGGTTGGGAGTCATGGGTGGTACCTTCGACCCTATTCATCACGGCCACCTGGTGGCAGCCAGTGAGGTAGCGGCTCGGTTCGCCCTCGATGAGGTGGTCTTTGTGCCGACCGGTATTCCTTGGCAGAAAACCCATCGGGTGGTCAGCAAACCCGAAGATCGATATCTCATGACGGTCATCGCCACGGCGTCGAACCCCCGATTCTCTGTTTCTCGGGTGGATATTGACCGGCCGGGTGATACCTACACCGTCGATACCCTCAAAGATCTCCGCCGTGAACGTGGTGACGACGTGGATCTATTCTTCATCACCGGCGCGGATGCGGTCCGTCAAATCCTCACCTGGCATGGAGCTGAGCAGCTATTCGATCTGGCACACTTCGTCGGGGTCACCCGCCCTGGAGTGCCGATGACCGCGCAGGATCTTGACCATCTGCCCGCAGGCAGGGTCACGTTATTGGAGGTTCCGGCGTTGGCTATCTCGTCGACAGACTGCAGGCAACGGGTCAAGCAGTCCCAGCCCATTTGGTATCTCGTACCAGACGGGATCGTTCAATACATCGCCAAACGTGGCCTCTATCGCATGGATTCAGGAGCTTCATCGTGACTATCCCGGAATCGGTTCTCACTCATGTGAATCTTGCTGCCGCTGGTGCGGCAGACAAGCTGGGACGCAACATTGTGGCCTTCGATGTCAGTCAACAGCTGGCCATTACCGATGTCTTCCTTATCGTGTCCGCGAGTAACGAACGCCAAGTCGGTGCTGTCGTCGAGGGGGTGGAGGAGCGCCTCATTCGTCAGGCGAATCTTCGTCCGGTTCGTCGGGAGGGAGACCGCGAGAACCGTTGGGTATTGCTCGACTACATCGACTTCGTGGTGCATGTGCAACATACCGAAGAACGCAGCCTGTACAACCTGGAACGACTATGGAAGGACTGCCCACAGCTTCCTCTCGATGTCGTCGAGGTGCCTCAGGATCAGGAGCAGTGACCACCACTCGGCTGGTCTTCCTCCGGCACGGCCGTACCGAATGGAATGTCCAAGGCAGACTTCAAGGGCAAGCCGACATCGCGTTGGATGAGGTGGGGGAAGAACAAGCCCTGCAAGCTGCCCGTTATTTCGCGACGTGGCCATTCGCAGCCTGCTATGCCTCGTCTATGCAGCGAGCCCTCAAGACCGCGCAACTGGTGTGCCGACCCCACGATATCGAGCCGATCGCGGAGCCTCGGTTGCATGAAATCAATGTTGGTTCGTGGAGCGGCAAGTCCAGTGCTGAGGTGATAGCTGAGATGCCTCACTATCTCGATCACTACATCAAGGGCATCGATTTTCGCCGCTCTGCCACGGGGGAGACCGTGGCGGAGATGACCGCCCGGGCTCTGCCTGCGGTGTTGGAGATAGCTGCCCAGCACAGTGGGCAGCAGGTGCTGATCGTCTCCCATGGATTGCTGCTGGCGAATATGGTCCAGGCCCTGGTGAACCCTGATGCCCAACACACCACCTTTTCCGTCCTGGGGAATGCGTGCTATTCCGTGGTGGGGATGCGTGACCAGTACCGCTGGGTGATCACCCACAATGCCCCAACCAGCGGGACCTAACCCACCCAGATCCAGGTCCTGACTTGAGGCATCCCATTTGCATCGTGTGGCGGCATCCGGTAGCTTTCTGCGCGACACGGGGCTATGGCGCAGTTGGTAGCGCGCTTCCATGGCATGGAAGAGGTCAGGGGTTCGAATCCCCTTAGCTCCACCACGAGGACGCTCATGTTGATACAACATGAGCGTCCTTTCTATTGCCGTTATGTGACATTTTGGCTTGTCAGAGGTGGTTTTTGAGGGGGTCACTCTGCGTTGGGTGGGTGTATTGGATGGAGACTTGGCTGAGGTTCTACGCTGCTTCTATTGAGGCCCAGGGCCCGCATCGCATGGTCCACCGCCCCAGGGGTGGCAGGGATCCCGGTGTTACGTACCGCCACCAGCATCTTTCTGCGCTCGTAGGGCCCTTCAGGGGTGAGTCTGCCACGCCCTTGAGTGTCAGTGATAAACGCCAGGTCCTGGACTGCCTGGAGGGATCTTGGCGTCACTGACCGCCCTGGCCGAGGGCGGCCGGGATTTCCATGCCCGCCAGCTTCGCGCAGCGATCTGACAGCCCTGTTCCCGCAGGACCCGACACACCGAATACGGCCGCCTACCCCTGCTGACCCATGTCGTCGATGAACGAGATGATCAACGATTGCGGGGGTCGAACTCCACCGCGAAGACCCGTTTTGATTCGCCAACCACGTTCTGGATCGCCAACCCGGTGCAGAAGGACCATGGAACACCTACATCAACCTCAGTTATGCGGGTGCCACTACAAAGTTGTGAGCCTCCGCGTGCGCGGAGGCTCAGGTGGGGGATGACTGGGCGTCCACGCCCCGGGGCTGTGAGCCTTCGCGTGGGCTGAGGCTCAACCCAGTTGCTGCAGGCTTAGTCCTCTGCCTGGGCCCTGGGGTCCAGCATCAACAGCAGCATCGTGCTTGGCTCTAGGGCCTCGACAGCGTGTGGGAGACGAGTACCGAAGTGAACCAGGCCTCCGGGAGTGAGCTCGACGCTGCGACCGTCGGCATCGATACGAAGACGACCGGTAAGAACCTGCACTACTGCGGGCATCGCCGCGGTGTGTTCGCTCAACGCCTCACCCTTGTCGAAGGCGAACAGCACCGCACGGCAGTTCTCGGCCTTCATGACGGTGCGGGAGACCGTAGCCGACGGGTTGACCTCAATAAGGGAGTCAAGGTCTTCAATGTAATTCAGGTGGGTCATGGCTGGTCCTTTCCGATCAGCGGGGTTTGTGAGCGACGATAGCGACCCCACACAACGAGTCCTTGTACTGGTTGAAGGTCTTCCGCATTGACAGTATTCGACGGCGAAGTTCTGGTTGGGTCAAGACATTCCAGGCGATCCGTGCGGCGCCGCCGATCCCCTCGTCGGCGAGATTCCGGCGAACTCGCAGCAGGGCCATCGGCGCAGTCTGATTCCACTGCACCTGGAGGCCATGTTCGGCCAGGAGGCCGGCCCACGCGCTGACGGTGAGGGGACGGGCATTGACATTGATGGCTCGAGCTAGTGCTTTCGAGATCTCTGCTGCGGGTTCGGGATCGATAGTGTCGGGGGTGAGCGCCAACTCGTGAATTGCGTAGTGGCCGCCGGGACGAAGTACTCGCACAGCCTCTGCGATGATCTCAGCCTTGGCGCGGGGACTTTGCATGGTAAGCATGGCTTCGCCCACAACAACGTCGGCACAGCCATCGGTCAGCCCTGTGGCGCTGGCATCACCAAGGACACACTTCCCGCCAAAGTCGCTGACCACCTGGGTGACCTGTGCCACTGCGGTTTCGTCGCGATCCACACCGATGTAGGACTTCGGTCGTGCAGCGACGATCTCACGCGCAGTACGGCCCAGTCCTGGTGCCAACTCGACGACATCTCGCCCAAACAGTTCGCAGCGCTCAAGCATGGCACGGGTTAATCCCAGACCTCCGGGGCGGAGCACTCGCTTACCAGCTCGGGCCAGCACCCAATGGCCCGGCTGGGATGAGATGGGGCGGTTCTCGAAGCTTGAGGAGTTCATATAGCAAGGCTAGCGTTACCTAACTCATCCCGCTGTGGTGGGGTGAGGCAAACCGTCCCCTCAGTGGTGTCCCACTTAGGCGGGGCGGCGGGGTGGTAGGGGACCAGACAGCGGACCAGCGCTGAAAGCTGCGGCTGCAGCTAGCGCGGCAAGAATCGCCGCAGCGTCAACGAGCCCTACCTTACTGCCAAGCCATCCGGCTGCCGGATAGGTCAGCAGATAACAGGCATGGCTGAGTGAAAATTGGGCGGCGAACACGGCAGGTTGTTCCGTCGTGGTGGCGTTGCGGCGCAGCAGCCGTGCTGAGGGGGTCAGAATCAGCGATGTTGCGGCCCCCAAAACAGCCCAGGTAACAGTCAATGCAACCCATTGCCACAATCCTGCATGCAGAGTCATAGCGCCAGCAGCCAGGATAAGACCCGATGGAGCCGCGATACCGCCAACGGCCATGACCTTTGTATCCGTGACGCGGTTGAGTAGCCGAGGTAGGAGCAGCGCGACCACCATTGATCCAGTGCCGTAGGCCGCCAATAGCCCGCCAAAGGCGCTAGACGGGGCACCAAGCTGCTGCTGGACAAGCACCACAGTATTGATCAACACCATCGCTATGGCAGATGCCACGGTGAGGTTCAATGCCAATAGCCCCCGTAATTCACCCGTTCGGATGAATATGCGAAGCCCCAGGGTTAGCCGCTGTACGAATGGTGTGGGCGCCTCCTGAGCCGGAGCCGGTGGTCGAGCCCATGCGACGAGGATGATAGAAACGATAAATCCGATGGCAGTGCCCAGAAACAGATCGTGATAACTCAGCACGGTCAGCAGGAGGGCGGCCAGAGCGGGGGAGACCAAAGCCTCGACATCGTAGGCCAGCCGAGATAGTGACAAGGCTGCGGTGTATTCCTCCTCGTCAGGCAGAACTTGGGGAATCGTGGCCTGGAAGGCGGGGCTGAACGTCGCAGAGGCGGCTTGGAGCCCAAATATCAGTAGATAGATATGCCAGGTGTGCTCGACAAAGGGCAGACACATTGCCATGCCTGCGCGGACCACGTCGGCGGTGATCAAGACCCAGATACGTGGTAGTCGAGAGACCAGCGCCGCCATGATCGGGGAGATCACAACATAGGCCACGATGCGGATGGTCCAAGCCGTACCCAACACCATCCCCGCATCGGGGCCTGCGATCTCGACGGCTAACAATCCCAAAGCGACAGTGAGCAGGCCAGTTCCCAACAATGCTGCCAATTGCGCACCGAACAGTCGAGCAAAGACTGGATGCCGCAGCGCCTGACGCATCACGAACTCCGATGGTGGCGTGGTTTCTCATCGACGGCATGCTCGGCCTGCATGAGTGCGTTGCTCACGAGTGAGAGGGCATGCTCATCAACCAACCGGTAGTAGACCCGTTGCCCCTCCCCGCGAGTACTCACCATCCTGGCCATCCGCAGCTTGGCTAGGTGTTGGGATACAGCAGCAGGGGGTTTCCCGACGGTCTCCGCCAGCTGGCTAACGCTCAATTCGCCATTGCGTAGGGCCAAGACGATGCGGACCCTCGTGGGATCCGCCAGCATGGCGAAGATCTCAACGGCGAGGTCCACCTGACCTGGAGCTAGGGAAGACAGATCGATATCTGCATACATGCGCATATATTTACATACGAAATCCTACTGAACAAGGACGTGGTCAACCGGCCTGGTCGCCTTCAAGCGACGGTGCTGAGCGTCGTTTCTGTCAGTCCTGCCTGGTATACCTTCTTTAAGCAAAGGAGAGGCCATGAGGTTCATTGCCACCGCGGACTGGCAGCTGGGGATGACCGCGCACTTTTTGGATGAGCAGGCCAGAGCCCGGTATCACCAAGCTCGACTCGACGCGGTGACGGAAATCGGGGATCTGGCTCGCCGTCACGATGCTGCCTTCGTGGTGGTAGCCGGAGACGTCTTCGAATCGAATCAACTACGTCGATCAATCCTCATGCAGGCCTTCGAGGCCTTACGCGCCTGCCCAGTTCCGGTCGTACTGCTCCCCGGAAACCACGATCCGTTGGATGCGGCCTCGATCTATAAGGATCCCGCGTTCGTAACTAATTGTCCCAGCCACGTCATAGTGCTCACCGACTCGAGCCCCGTGGCCGTCGCCCCAGGAGTGGAGATCCTCGGCGCCCCCTGGTTCTCTAAACGTCCCGAGACTGACCTAGTCGCCCAAGCCTTGGCTGCGATAGAGCCCCCATCACCGGGGACCTACCGGGTGCTTGTGGGGCATGGTGCGGTGGCAAGTCTCAGCCCTAACCGGGATAGCCTCGATGCCATCGACGATGCCGCACTGAGTAACTCTCTCGATGCCGGTGATATCCATTTTGCGGTGCTGGGAGATAGGCACTCCACCACCCAAGTCGCCCCCCGAGTGTGGTACCCCGGCAGCCCAGAGGTGACCAGTCGACGTGAGGTAGACCCTGGGCAGGTGCTGTTGGTGGATTTGGCTACGGCTGCCGTGACCCCGCTGCGAACTGGCCAATGGAAATTCCAAGTCATAGCCCAGGATCTCAATAGTGCGGCAGACGTTTCCGCACTGCTTAGCCAACTCGACGACATCGACGCAAAAGCACGTACCGCCGTGTGGCTGCAGCTGCAGGGAAGCCTGAGTATCACCGAGCATGCCCGACTGGAAGATGCGCTGGCCCAACGCGAGCCCCTTTTCGCGAGGTTGGGACTATGGCAGCGACACAGCCACCTCGTCGTGGTCCCCAAAGAACTCGACGAGGCTGACCTGCCGTTGACGGGATTCGCGAAAGCGGCCTATGCGGAACTGAAGGCGGCCAGCCGGGACGACGCTGAGGCTCGTGACGCCTTAGGACTGTTGTTTCGGCTCGTGGGGAGGAAACCATGAGACTCCACCGATTGGACCTCACCGATTTTCGGGGGACAACTCACCGCAGCGTCGAATTCTCCGGTGGCGTCACCGTCGTCGAAGGAGCCAACGAAGCAGGAAAGTCTTCGCTGATGGAGGCGCTACGTTTCCTTCGAGTGCACAAAGCAAGCAGCCGCAAGGCTGAGATCAAAGCGGTGCAACCGGTAGGACGCGACGTCGGCCCTGCCGTCTTTGTGGAACTCAGTACCGGTCCCTATCGGCTGACCTACGCCAAACGCTGGCTCAAGAGCCCGAAGACGGAACTGCATATCAGTGAGCCGCGGCCAGAACAGCTGGTGGGGGACCAAGCCCATGAGCGCTTTCTAGACATTATCGCCGAGACCAGCGACGAGGGACTGTTTGAGGCTCTTGAGATCATCCAGGGGCAGTCTTTGGGCCAACCCGAACTGGCAGTGCTGCCGCCGCTGCGTCGAGCTCTAGACCTTGCTGCTGAGGATCCAACCGGCTCAGATCAGCTCATGGCGCTTGTAGAGAATGAGTACTCCAGGTATTTCACCGCCACCGGGAAACCCACCGGAGAGTATTTGCGAGGCAGCCGGGAGATCGAGCAACTTCAAGCCCGATTCCAGGAGCTCACCGATGCCAGCGCTACCATCGACGCACTCACTGAGCGGGTACGTGACACCACACAGGCAGCTGAAGGTATCGCTCGGCAAGCAGCTCAGGCACAACAGGCGGTTGCTGAACTGGAGCAGCAAGAAGCCGAACTCAATCGGCTCCGCCAAAAGCATTCCGAGGCAATGCACCATGTGGTCCTAGCCGAAGCCGAACAGAGCGCGGCTCACCTTGCCTACGCCCAGCGCCAGCTAGCCATCGAGGATGCGCAACGTCTTAGCGCAGAGGCTGAACAGGCACAGCACACCATGGCTGCGTTGCGGGAACGGTTGGACGATGCTGATCGCAGCCTCCAACTGGCGCACCATGATCTCACCAAGACCATAACCTCCCACGAACAGGCACGAGGGCACTCCGCCGAGCTCATGCAGCGGCTGGATCGGGTACGGCAGCTACAAGAACGCACCTCATTGCAGCAACTCCTTGATCAACTCGCCGCCAGTGAGACCGAACTCGCCGAAGCGGAACGCATACTCAGCGGCGTCGTACTCGAGCCTACGGAACTTGAACAGCTAGAGGAACTTGAGGTTCAGCGTCGGTTGGCCGCAGCTCGCTGGCAGGCCAGTGCCGCAGCAATTACCTTGGAGGTCAGTGGTGAGGTCAGCCTCAATCAGTCAGCTTTGAGACCCGGCCACCACGGACCGCTGCCTGTTACCGAACCGACTCAGGTGAGTGTTCCTGGCCAACTCCAGCTACGGATCGATCCGGGGGAGGGGACAGCTCAGGGGAATCAGGAGGCCAATGACGCGGTGCTTGCCCTTGGTGAGGCGCTAGCAGCCCATGGCCTCGGCAGCCTGGAACAGGCGCGGCTGGTGGCAGACCGGACGGCCAAAGCCAAGTCGGCCCGCGATACTGCCCGCCACAGGATCGCCCAACTGCTGGCTGGACGCACTACGGCTGCACTGCAAGCGCGTTTAGCTGTGCTCGCCCAGGTAGTTGAGGAGGGCGATCCGGATGACATAGCGCAGCTGGTCGACCAAGCCCGAGAGATAGTCAGCCAGCGGGACCAGGAAGTCCGCGAATGCCAACAGCGCCTGGATGCGGCACGAGCCGCCCAGAATTTGGCTCAGGAATCGTGGATCCGCAGCGAGGCGGAGACGAAATCTCTGCTCTCACAGGCGGAGCAGGCTGAACTGAAACTGCGCGAGGCCAGACAGGAACTGGATGATGATCAGCTTGAGGATCGGGTTAATCAAGCTGCCACGTCCTTGGAACAGGCTCGCAGCCAAGGCGAGGACATCAGGTCACAATTGGAAGCTGCTGATGCCGACACCCACACCTTGTTGTTGGAGAATCAGCGACAGGTGGCTGCCCGGCTGGCAGCTGAGCACACGGAGCTTCGAGATGAACTTACCCGTTGCCGAGCGTTGCTGGCGGACCGTTTGGCCAGTGGGGTCTATGACCGATTGATGGACGCTCGGGTTCAACGAGACCAGGCAGAAACAGCACAGGCGGCCCGGCATCGCTCAGCCCAGGCCATCAAAAGGCTACGAGAGACCTTGATCCAGCATCGGCTGGCAGCTGAACGACGATATGTTGGACCGTTCCGGGAACAGATCGAACGTCTAGCCAAACTGGTCTATGGTCCCGAGGTGCACCTTGAGGTCGGGCCCGATCTTCGACTTCGATCCCGGACCCTGCATGGGGTCACGGTGCCCTTCGAGTCACTATCAACAGGTACTCGAGAGCAACTGTCGTTATTGGGTCGGTTGGCTTGTGCCCAACTGGTTCAGCCTGGCCAGGGTGTGCCAGTGGTCATCGACGATGCCCTCGGATTCGCCGATCCACAGCGACTGGCCCGCCTGGGTGCAGTGTTGAATAAGGTAGCCGCCTCGGCCCAGATCATCATCTTGACCAGTCAGCCGGAACGCTATAGCCAGATCGGTGGTGCAACTCAGGTGCGTTTGACGTGACCAGGCAACGGACTGAGTCCATCACCCTGGCAGGACAGCTGGTGCATCTGACTCGAAAACCCATCCGCTCGGTGCGGCTGAAGGTGACGCGAGATGGGCAGTTGATGGTTTCGGCTCCTCCGCAGGTGTCGCTGACCCAACTCGCTGCATTTATCGCCTCCAAGGAGGACTGGATCAGCTCCCAACAACGCCGTCGACAACAAGAAGCTGCAGATCAGGATCGACTCGTTGACGGTGGAGCCCTCAAACTGTGGGGCCAGTGGCTGCCCGTCCACCGCCGCATTGGGCGGGCGGGGGTGCAGTCTGACAGCGAATCGAGGATCATTATCAGTGCCCACGACGATCTCGGAGCCGAGCGGGCTGTGCGAAGCTGGCGGGCCGATCAGGTGGCGGAGCGTGCCCCACAATATGTCATGCGTTGGGCACCTGTAATTGGCATATTCCCAACCCTGATTCGGACACGATGGATGACATCTCGGTGGGGCTCCTGCAATTTCAAGACCGGAGTCATTACGCTAAACACACAGTTGTCTCGGTACCCTGAGACAGCTTTGGAGTATGTCGTGGTGCATGAGTTGGTTCATCTTGTGCATCCCGACCACTCCGGCCAGTTCTGGGATTTGGTGGCAAGAATTCTGCCCGATCATGTGAACCGATCGGCAGTTCTACGCGTGTAACCAGGTAACGGAGCGAATTCCCCAGCCGGATCACCGGTGAGGGGCCCTGAGAGAAGAGGTTGTTATGCGGGCTCGCCTTGCCGTCTTAGTCGTTGCCGCCTTGGGTGTGACTGGTTGCGCCGTCGCCACCCCCGAGCAGTTAGCGCACCAGATTTCCGCAACCAGCCTGCCAGCACCGAGCCCCACACCCACTGAACCCAGCCCCGTCGTCGATCAGACCGTGGCTCCAGAACCGGTGGCCCCATCGACCAGCGAACCCGAAACCCCCGCAGTGCTCTATGGTGTCGGGGAAACCGGAGACACTATCCGCGAACTGCAGCACCGTTTGCTCCAGCTCGATTGGTACAGCGGACCCATCACCGGTGAGTACGACGCCACCACGAGTGCCGCGGTCGACGGTTTCCAAGCTAAGCGAGGTCTCCCCGTGCTTGGTTTCGTCGACCAAGCCACCTGGGATGTGCTGGTCTCGATGACACGGCAACCCACCCACGAGGAGATGCACAACATCCTGGTTCCAGGGCCTGCCTTGCTCAAAGAAGGTGACTCCGGTGATCAGGTCAAGGACCTTCAAGCCCGACTCAAGCAGATCCAGTGGTACGACAAACTCATCGACGGCACCTACGGTGCTGAAACTGTTGAGGCTGTCCGTGGTTTCCAGACCAAACGAGAGATCCCGGTCACCGGTGAGGTCGATCAACGTACTTTGGATCGGCTCCACGCTATGACCCGCAAACCCACTGAGGATGAGTTGAATAACCGGGCCCCGGCTCGCAGCAACAACAGTCAGATGAGTTTAGATCCACGATGCCTGACCGGCCGGGTGCTCTGCGTGTCTAAATCGCAGCGGAAGTTGGCCTGGGTGATCGACGGCCAGATTCAAACCACCCTGGATGTTCGCTTCGGCTCCTCCGAAACTCCCACCCGCAACGGGGAGTTCAGCGTCGGTTGGAAATCGCGTGACCACGTCTCAACGATCTACCACACACCCATGCCCTACGCCCTGTTCTTCTCAGGCGGTCAGGCCATCCACTATTCGGCCGATTTCGCAGCCAATGGCTACAACGGAGCCTCCCACGGCTGCGTCAACGTCCGCGACAAGGCTGCCATCGCTACCCTCTTTGATGAAGTGAAGGTGGGCGACAAGGTCATCGTCTATACCGGCTAGACCCCTGGTTTTACCCTGACGATTCGCTCATCAGCCCGTGAGCTGATGAGCGATACTCGTTCACCCGATAAGGTGTGCGATGCAGCTTGAAACATGTGAAAGGTTGAAACGTGGGAATTCTCCTGGCGATCACATTGCAGGTGATCTCGTCCTTCCTGTTTGCCAGTGGGGCGACCCTCCAGTCGCTAGGTGTGAGATCTACGTTTGATCCCAATGCCACCGCCTCATCCAACAAGCTGACGCTAGGTGGTCTCCTGCGCCTGTTCTTGATCCCGCGATGGCTGCTTGGTCTGGTTTGTGTGTTAGCTGGGGCCGGGTTACATCTGTGGGCACTGACGATGGCCCCCGTCGCTGTGGTGCAGCCTGTCGGTATTTTGGCTGTGCCCTGGGCGGTGCTGCTGGCCTCAAAGATCCACGGTCATCACATCTCGATCAGGGTGTGGCGCGCGGTGGCTGTCACGGTTGTTGGTGTGGTCGGTTTCACTGTCTTCTCTTCGCTGTTCGCCACTGGTGACAAGCAATTCGATTTCTGGGCAATCACTTGGTCCTTCGTCGCGGTATGTGTCGCCTGCGCAGTGTTGTCCTTCTTCGCGGCCGCCAAGGCGGCACCGTGGGCAAAGGCGATGCTGTGGTCCTCAGTGGGAGCGATCTTCTACGGCTTGGCCTCAGGGATGATGAAGGCGGCCATGAACATGGTCCAATCGGGACAGTTCCAGCTGTTCCACCCCACCACCTTGATCGTCATCGGCTACATGTTTGCCTGCTACGGCCTGGGGGTGTGGATGATTCAGCAGGGCTACGCCTCCGGTCCTGCCGAGATCACCGTCGGCACCATGACCACGGTGGATCCTTTCGTGGCGGTGCTCTTCGGGCTGTTCATTTTGGGTGAAGGCTCCGGCATGGGGCTGGGGCCAGCATCGGGCATGATCGTTGCTGGCACAGTTGCCGTCTACGGTGTCGTCCTGTTGTCCAAGGACCATCCCGATGCCGTGGAAGAACGTCGCAAAGCGGCGGCCGAGGCTGCAGCAGCGGAGTGCGGCTGAGCCGCTACCGTCTAACGGGCAGAGCCGCGATCGCGACCGGTTCGTGGCCGGAATCATCGGTCAAGATGATCGCACCGTCGCCACTGGGCAACGGAAACTCAAAGGTCGCCTCTTTGCTTTGCCCAGCAGTTACCCGCAACCGGGAGCCGGAGGAAGACTGGTAGGCGTTCAACGACTCGTTGTCATATAACTGCACGCCGAATTCAGCGGAACCGGAGTTCAGGGTGACTTTGATTTTGACAACCAAGCGGTCGGTTTGCCAGCTGGTTGAGACAATCTCAAAGAGTCCACCCTCAGCATGGTCGAAGGGTACCGATGTTGGTTGGGCGCCCAGCGAGGATGAGGCCAACGATGGTCCATTCGAGGCTGTTCGTGGGTCTTCGGCTGGGGCCCCCAAACCCTGCAGCAAGAACACTGAAGCCAACGCAATCGCAGCGACGAAACAACCGACGACGATGTTTCGGCGGGTATTGCTTCTCGGCGGTTCGTATGCAGCCACGGAGGGTTGCTGCTGCGGGGTCTGGGAGGTAGGGGAGCCGAATGGCTGCCGGGGATCGCGTCGTGGCGGTTGAGGGTTCCACTGATGATTGCTCATGGTGGCTGCCACCCTACCTGGTTATGCACATTGAGATCGGATGTGTGCCCTAACTGAGAATGCCGTCACATCCTTTTCAACATGTCCGCATGAAAACCCAAACTGTGCTGCGAAGCACCACATATGAAGACCTGTTATCACTGCCGGGAGTTTGTCTGGGCTTCCACCCCGGCGAATCCGTTGTCATCGTGGGGGTGGGTGGCTGCCGGGTCCAGTTCTGTCTCAGAGCCGACCTGCCCTGGCTACTGGAGGGACTCGACCGTCTGGTCACCCAGATTCAAGCGGCTGCTGCTCAGGTGCACGAACTCTCCCTCCACGTACTGGCTTATTCGAAGGATCCACAGCTGTGGATGTCACAGGTACGTGGCCTGGCGAACCAGCTAGGCGATGCGGTTGAGCTTGTCCTCATCGCTAGCCCCGAGCGCTACTGGGAATTGACCCCAACAGCAGCCAATCCCTCGGCGGGGCTGCCATGGGATGCTCAAGCCAGCACCCTGACCGCATCGGCTGTGTACCACGGGGTCCCGATAGCGCCGAATCGGGAGGAGGCCCTGACTGAGTTAGCGCCACCAGCCGATGCTGAGTGCGCGGCGGCTGAGATCCGGCGCGCACAACGTCGACTGAAACGGCTGTCCCCTAGACAGTGTGGTGAGCGGTTGGACGAGTACCTAGACCTGGCCAGTCTCACGCCAGCGCAGGCAGCTGAGGTCGCTGTCATGATGCAATCCAGCTCGCTGGCTGAGGGGATGGTTGCCCGGCTGGGGTCGCCATACAACCCGACGATCCGTGCCCACTTGGCCGCTGCTCGTCGCTGCTGTCCGGATTGGTTGGCACCGAATCTGCTTGCTGTGCTGGCGTTGGCCTATTGGTTTGACCTGGAGGGGACGAAACAGACCGAGTGCATCCGGCAACTGCAAGCCCTCGACCCGGCACACCACTGGTTGCCATTCCTCACCGAGCTGCATCATCGGGCTATCAGGCCCCCGCGTCGAGGATAGGTGACTTAAGTGTGTCAGTATTCCCCCGGTCGTTGAGCTTGGCCACTAGAGTGAGGTCATGCGTTTCGTGGTGTGCGGAGAAGCCCTCATCGACTTGCTGCCTTATGAGCAGATCTCCTCCATCGAGACCCGATGGTCGGCACTGTGTGGGGGAGGCCCAATGAACACGGCACTGGGCCTAGCCCGGCTCGGTGAGGACAGTCACTTCCTTGGTCGACTCGGGGGTGATGCCTTCGGGGCCCAGATTGCCCAACATCTTGAAACCAATGGCGTAGCAACCGACCTGGCGGTTCGAACAAAAGAACCGACCTCGGTCGCTGTGGTGTCCCTGGACGACCAGGGACGAGCCTCCTACACCTTCCATTTCCACGAGACCTCAAACTTCAACTGGAAGGCCGGAGAATTTCCTGAACTGCGCGAGAACGATTGGTTCCATTTCGGTTCGATCGGTACCGTCACCGGGCCAGGGGCTAGGGCCGTGTTGAATTTTGTGCGTACCACCCATGCGTCACTGAGTTACGACATCAACGTGCGTCCCACCGTACTTCCAGACCGGCAGGAGTATTTCTCGCGGGTTGAGCAGCTGGTAGCAGCGGTGGGAGCCGGTGGCGGCATCGTTAAAGCTAGCGATGAGGACATCTCCTGGTTGGTGGATGATCCCGATCCACTGCCCTATGCGGAAGCGTGGTGCGCCGAGTATGGGCTGGCTCTGTGTGTAGTTACCTTAGGCCCTGATGGTGCGGTGGCATTCAAACCAGACGGCCGCCGATTCGAGGTTCCTGGGCACGTCATCGAGCTGGTGGATACTGTGGGCGCAGGCGACACCTTCATGGCTGGATTCCTCTCCTCCTATGCGCGTCGCCCTGACGATATCGAGGGGGCATTGCGTGCTGGGGCCGCTGCTTCGGCAATTGTCTGTACCCGGAAGGGAGCTAACCCGCCAACCCGGGTGGAGTTGGATGAGTTCCTCGGCACCGCCCGGTAATAAGCCCTGGTGTATCAGGACCAAGGATTTTCGGCGTTTTCACGACGGGGTGTAGTGCATCACGGCTAGTCTTTGCGTCATGGCAACGATGCTCAGTTCGAAGGCGCTTGATCGCCTGTCTATGGCCCATGACGCGTCCCACTATGCGTTTACCCCTGCCCAGGTGTCCCGCCCGCAGAGCGTGGCCGACATCTTGGACCTGTTCGCCTATGCCCGGCTGACTGGATCCAAACTGACCTTCAGGGCAGGAGGCTCCTCGCTGTCGGGGCAGTCCGTGGGCGATGGGGTTCTTGTCGATGTGCGACGGGGTTTTCGCGGTATCGAGATCCTCGACGGGGGCCGAAAAGTGAAAGTGTCTCCTGGGGAGACCATCCGGGCTGTCAACACCCGGCTAGCGCCCTATGGCTACAAGCTAGGCCCCGACCCGGCCAGTGAGGTCGCCTGCACCATCGGTGGCATGGTGGCCAATAACTCCTCGGGTATGCAGTGCGGCACAACCGAAAACTCCTATGCCACCCTGGAGTCCTTGGAATTCGTGCTGGCCTCCGGCACCCGCATCGATACCGCCGACCCAGATGCCGCTCGTCGTTTTGCGGAGGCTGAACCGGAACTCGTAGCCGGACTCATGCGAGTGCGGCAACGGGTTCTGGACAATCCCGAATCCGTGGCGATCATCAAACGCCAGTTCGCCATGAAGAACACGATGGGATATGGCATCAACTCGATCCTTGATTTTGAGACCCCGCTGGAGATTGCCCGCCACCTGATGATCGGATCTGAGGGGACCTTAGGTTTCGTGGCATCGGCAACCTTCCGCACCATCCCGGTGGCCCCCCATGCCGCATCGGCCCTTGCGATTTTCAAAACCCTACGCGACGCCACGGCCGCCTTGCCCGATTTGGTGGCCGCTGGATTCGCAGCCGTGGAACTCATGGATGCCCAATCGCTTCGGGTGGCCCAAACCCTGCCGGAAGCCACCAAGGAAATCTTGGCGTTGGATGTCACCGGTCAGGCCGCCTTGCTCCTGGAACTCCAGGACGCTACCGCCGAGGGTGTAGAGGCCAAGATCGAGGCAGTTAGCCCGCTGCTGAGTTCGCTGCCGCTGACCAGCCCAACTCAGGCCACCAGCCATGGCCCGACCCGGGCACAACTGTGGCACATCAGGAAAGGCCTGTACACAACCGTCGCCGGTCACCGCGACCCGGGCGCCACCGCGCTGCTGGAAGATATCGTGGTGCCAGTACCGAAGCTACTGGACACTTGCACGGAACTCATCAAACTCTTTGACGAATTCAAGTACCAAAACTCCGTCATCTTTGGTCACGCCAAGGACGGCAATATCCACTTCATGCTCAACGAGGACTTCACTGATCCCAAGTGCATGCAGCGTTACACCCTCTTCACCGAAGAGATGGTTGATCTGGTGGTCGGCCATGGCGGAAACCTCAAGGCCGAGCATGGCACGGGTCGCATCATGGCTCCCTTTATCGCACGCCAATATGGTGAGGAACTCCATCAGGTGATGTGGGAGATCAAGAAGCTCTTCGATCCGCAGGGCATGCTTAACCCAGGTGTAGTGCTCACCGAGGATAGCCAAGCTCACCTGCATGACCTCAAACTCGTGCCGAATGTGGAAGAAGAGGTCAACCGTTGCATGGAGTGTGGCTTCTGCGAACCGATCTGTCCGTCACGGGAACTGACGTTGACCCCTCGGCAACGCATTGCGTTGCGCCGGGAGCTGGCATCGACGACTCCAGATCGTGACTTGCTCGAAGAACTTGCCAAGGATTACGACTATCACGCTATTCAGACCTGTGCTGTGGACGGTCTGTGTGGCCAATCCTGCCCATTGCACATCAATACCGGGGATCTGGTGAGGCGACTGCGGGCTGAACATGCGGGCCGGATGATGGGCGGTATCTGGGGTGCGGCGGCGAAGGCCTGGGGACCGTTCACTAAGACAGCCAGTCTCGCGATGACAACCGCCAAGATGGTGGCCCCAGTCGCCTCCGGGATCACCTCGGTAGCCCGCAAAGTGATCAGCACCGATCTCATGCCGCAATACTCGAAGGATCTGCCCAAGGGCGGCAAGCGACCCAAGTCCGAAAATGTCGCCACCCCCGTGGCCTTCTACCTTCCTGCCTGTATCCAAACAATGTTCTCTGGTGGGGTAGCTGACGCCTTTAAGACCCTGTGCAAGCGGGCAGGTGTGGCGGTGACAACCTTGGATTCCGGGAGTTTGTGTTGTGGCACCCCATGGAAGTCGAAGGGCTACCTCAAGGGATATCAGACCCAGCTCCAACGTGCAGCAGAGAAGCTGGGTGGTGCCCCGGTGCCGATCCTTGTTGATGGCGCCAGCTGCACCGAAGGCTACAAGGTGATGCAGTCGAAGTCGGAGGATCCGGCCTTCAAGAATGTCGAGTTCGTCGATGTTGTCGCATTCGCCTTTGAACACCTGTTGCCGAAGCTGACAGTAACCAAACGGTTCGGTTCGATCGCGCTACACCCGACGTGCTCATCGACCCACCTCGGTCTCAACGACGCGTTGAAGGGCCTCGCCGAGGCCATCGCTGAGGAGGCCTATGTCCCCGTCGATTGGGGTTGCTGTGCCTTTGCTGGGGATCGCGGCATGTTGCATCCCGAGCTGACGGCCTCTGCCACCAAGCGAGAAGCTGCCGAGATCAAGTCCCGAGACTTCGACGCCTACGCATCCTTGAACCGGACCTGCGAGATCGGTATTGGGCGCGCCACCGGAAAGAATTACGTGCACATTCTTGAACTGGTGGAGCAAGCCACCCGGTAGCACAGCCGGGGAAGGGGTAAATCCTTGCTTCTTCCCGACGCGTAGAACCCGATAGCGGTGTGAGATAGCGCAGCTGAAGGACGTCACCGTTGGTGGCGTCCTTCTAGCGTGTCGCCCCGTTGCGCCGTCTGATTCAGGATCGAGACCCCTTGAGCGGGGCATCGTGGTGGCATCCTTCTAGCGTGTTGCCCCGTTGGACCCCCCTGTTTTCAGAGAGTTTCTATGGTTGCCGCCACGTACGGCTACTCAACGGCCACACGATCTCATGGGGCAATGACATCAGCAACGAAGTGCGGCGAGGATCCGGGGGCATGACGCTACTGCCACGGCTGGTGGGATGCTCCGGTGAGGTAGGCGTGGGCGGGGCGATGTTGCTTGGGGATCAGGCCTGGATCCAACTCCCTTGTGGCTTCTTCGGTGCCTGCGGCGACGGCCTGTTCGTAGTACCAGGTCTTGAATTCCAAGACCGCCAGCACCCGTTTCAGGTCTAGGATCTCCTGCTCGACCCGTTCTTTGCGGGCGCGAAAGAGCGCTAGCCGGTCTGGCAGTGTTGCGTCGCCTTCTGCCACCATGCCCATGAAGGTCTTGATCTCCTTGATGGAAAGCCCGGAGCGTTTGAGGCACTCGATCACGCGGCACGCCTCCAGATCCCGTTGGGAGAACTGGCGTTGCCCGCCGGAGGTGCGTTTCACCGCGGGCAGCAGGCCCTCGGCCTCGTAGTAGCGCAGGGTTGAGGTCGAGACCCCCAGCCGTTTGGCTACTTCACCTATCTGGTAACCCATACCCGACCTTGACTTCAAGTGAACTTCAACTTCTAGGCTAAGAATGCTCGAATCCAAGTCATCGTCGCAAGGAGCTGTTATGACAGGAAGACCACTAGTACTTTCTGCTGAATGGGACAAGACCTTCCCCGTAGCGAGCAGGTAGAGCACGAGAAGGTGGCCTTCCACAACCGGTTCGGGATCGAACTGGCCGCCGATCTCTACCGGCCGAAGGATCGCGCGGGAAGGCTTCCCGCACTGGCAGTGTCGGGTCCCTTCGGCGCCGTGAAGGAGCAGTGCTCGGGGCTGTATGCCCAGGCCCTGGCCGAGCGTGGTTTCCTAAGCGTCGCGTTTGATCCCTCTTACACGGGGGAAAGCGGTGGTCTGCCGCGTCGGGTCTCATCCCCGGATATCAACACTGAGGACTTCTCCGCAGCTGTTGACTATCTCGTAACTCGCGATGACGTGATCCTGGATGCGGTAGGGATCATCGGCATCTGTGGTTGGGGCGGCATTGCCTTGAATGCCGCCGCCTTGGATCCCCGGATTAAGGCGACTCTCGCATCGACGCCGTATGTCATGAGCCGGGTGGCGACCAAGGGCTACTTCGACGCTGAAGATTCCGCCGAGCAGCGGATGGCTACCCGTCGGATGCTCGCCGAGCAGCGCACGGCCGACTATGTGTCCGGCAGTTACCGGCGCGCTGGGGGTGTTCCGGACGAGGTGCCCGGCGATGCCCCTCAGTTTCTCGTGGACTACCACTCGTACTACAAAACCCCGCGGGGTTTCCATGAGCGGTCGGGCAACTCGACCGATGGCTGGAATATAACGTCGAATCTGTCCTGGGTGAACACTAATCTGCTGCAGTTCGCTGCTGAGATCGAGAATGCGGTGATGGTGCTGCATGGTGAGAAAGCCCATTCACGCTACATGGGCGAGGATACTTTCGCGCTGTTGCGGGGCGAGAATAAGGAATTGGTGATTGTGCCTGGGGCTAGCCATGTTGACCTCTACGACGGTGGCACAACCCAAGCTATCCCCTTCGACTCGATCGAGGGGTTCTTCACCTCACACCTGTTGGAGACACGTCATGGGTGATTCCGCGCCAAGTGGGAGAGAGCCTCGGTGGCTAGGAGCTGAGATTGAAGGGCTAGACGCTCTGTTAGCTCTGCTCAATGCTGGAGGAAGGGTCCGGGGCGATTCCCCACACCACCACACGATGCATGCGGTCAGCCAAGAGGCGCTGCGCATCACGGCGGAATTGAATGGGCGGTACCACACTCCCGAGGAGGTGGTGGAACTCATGAGTGCTCTCACCGGTAGGCGGGTTCCTGACTCGTTCCGTCTATTTCCGCCGTTCACCAGTGATTTCGGCAGGAATCTCCGGTTTGGCGAGCGGGTCTTCCTTAACAGTGGTTGCCGGTTCCAGGACCAGGGAGGCATCGATATCGGTGACGGCGCTCTTATCGGGCACAATGCGGTCATCACCACCCTCAATCATGAACTGGATCCGGCACATCGGGCCGACATGTATCCGGCGCCAGTTCGTATTGGACGTGATGTTTGGTTGGGGGCGAATGTCACTGTCCTGCCCGGGGTTACTGTGGGTGATGGCGCTGTCATTGGGGCGGGGTCGGTCGTTACCAAGGATGTTCCCGCACGCACCGTTGTGGTTGGTGTCCCCGCACGTCCTATCCGAGATATCACGTCATGAAGCTCAACAAGACGAGAACTGCTTGGCGAGGGGTATCGGGGTTGGTGGGTGTGGCCTTGGTAGTTGCCACGCTGGTCTCCTGCGGCCCTTCTGAGTCGGCAATCCCGACTGTTTCCGAGTCGATGAGCGCTACGACACAGGAGGAATCAACCATGATCCTTACCGTCAGCGGGGAAGACCTTCAACTGAAACTGTCAGAGAACTCATCGGCTCGAGCGTTAGTCGAGCTAGTTGGTGAGGACGGGCTCGACCTCACGATGGGGGACTATGGCGGTTTTGAGAAAGTGGGGAGGCTGCCCCAGCAACTTCCCACCAATAATGAGCAACTCACCCTGCAGCCGGGCGACGTGATCCTCTATCAGGGGGACCAACTGGCTATCTACTACGACACGAGTTCGTGGAGCTTAACTCGGATCGGACGAATCACCGGTGTGACCGCCGAACAGCTGCGCCAGCTACTAGGCGATGGCGAGGTCCATATCAGGCTGCGTCACAGCTGATCGGGTAGCCCTCAAGTGTCCCGAGGCCAGCCCTCACCATCTTGAGGAAAACGGCCTTCCATCGACCCATTGACCACTCGTCGGCCTTCTGATTTGGCACGGCTTCGAGTTCTGTGGCCGCACGTGCGACTCGTTGAGGCCCGAAGATCTCGGCCAAGAGAGCTGCGACCATGTCCATGCCTGCCATCACACCCGATGAAGTCCATCGATCGCTGTCCTGCACCCAGCGCGCCTGGGCTACGCAGTCGACACCGTTGCCTTACCTTGACGCCCAGCCCAAGGCAAGGCTGTTCGATGTGGCTCGCGGCCCAGCGAGCAGCCCTGCGGCGGCCAATAGCGCTGACCCAGTGCACACCGAGGAAACCAGTGTTGCATCCGTGGCCCAGCCAGCGAGCCAACCCAGGAAGTCTGGGTCCTGGACCAGGCGACGGGTCCCTTGCCCACCGGGGACGAGAACGATATCTGGATCCTCGGCAGTTGCGTAGCTGTGAGTCGCCACCATGTGGATGCCCATCGAACTGCGAACCGGGCCAACTGTCGGTCCGATTAAAGCCACTGAAATCTCTGGAAACCGAGCGAACCAACCGAGAGGGCCAGCAACGTCCAACAACTCAAAACCCTCGAACAGGACAATCGAGACGTGGCGTCGCCTTTGGCCTTGCACGACCCCCAATTATGACACTGGGCGTAGGAACTCATCAGATCTAGGCGGTAGGTCGACGCCCTAACCAGCCAAGGCGCCACGAATATCTGCGAATAGCCGTTGAAGTCCAAGTGTAAGGGTTTAAAGGGTGAATGATCGCGCGGGTGGGAACAGTGCTGACCTATTCGGGGAATTCCGATGGGGCTAAAGGGTCGGATCACTCGAGACTGGTTTGGTATCCTGAAATGGGTCGGGGTTCGCCCGGTTGATCTGCTTTAATCGCCTAAAGGTCCTATGGCCTGGAGCGCCGCTTGGCAACAGTATTTTAGAAAGGTTTACAATGAAGACTGTAACAAAAAGGGCCACCTATCTCGAGGTTGATTACCAGCCGGAGTATGGCTGGTTGACGATTAATTTTGGGGCGGAAATATTTCGATCGCTAAAGAACCTGATGTACATGGATGCGACGCCATATGCTGATGAAACGCTAGTTGCTGTGAGGAATATTGCTGTTGGCGACAAGTCGTTTACTTTTGAGTCTGTCCATAAGAATGATGATGCTGTGTTTAAAATTCAGTACTCCAAAATGAAGGGGGCTGGCGAGTTAGCCAAGCTGTTGAAGACGGTAAACGAATCAAAGATGGATCTCAAAGGTGACTATGATCCCGTTTCTATAGCTGTTGGTAGTGATCTAAGTATTGATATTGATCTTTCTATAGGCGATAATAAGAATAGGCTGCTGATTTGTGACAATCAGTATCGACGTACAATAGATAAGCGATTTCCTGAACCTTCCGAGGAATATGATCTGAAATCTATCCGGGTTGAGGATGGCTGTCTTTTTGTCGACACGAAGGATGGAGTTGAATTAACGTGGACATTCAATCTTCCTCGCCCTATTCAAGACTGTCTGACAAGCCTGATCGAAATCTGGTTGCAAAAGACTTATCCCTAATTTTGTCTCTCCCAAGGGCCTGCTGTGCGACAGGTGCTTCCACCGGTTCCGGTATCGGTTCTGGATAATGATTGTCCCAAGACTTAGGGGTTATGGTGAGTCACAGGTGCAGGCTGGTATTGGATACCCGCGATCTGGGCCGGAGCGGTGTCACCGCGTCGTTGTATCACAGATAGCAGTGGCAGGACATGGTGTTGTCTCATGAGGTTATCGGTGTTGGGGTGAACGGATGATAAGGACAACGAGAGCAGCACTCCTAGGCAGCGACGGTGGTGAGGAGGACGCCGCGCGGGGCCGCATCCAGGGCTGGATTGCGTGCAGTCGTCGAGGGGACGCGGCATGAGCAACCGTAGCTACCCGGCATGGGCACCCGCGACGTCCGGATGATCGGGCACCCTTTTAACGCCATTCAGCACATCTTTACCGGCGAGGCGGTATTAGCCACCGGTCTTAGGCAAACCAGGTTGCTTGGAGACCGCGGGTTTCGTCGGCGTAGGGGATGCTGGTGCTGGGGTTGGGGTAGCCGGAGTCGTTGTGCAAGCGGAGTCATCTCCGGTGACTGTCAGCTGGGCATAACCGAGAGTCTGCGTCGGAGCGAAACTAAAGGTGACGATGTGGGCACCAGGAGGTACCGAACAATCTCCAGGGATACTGACCGCCAGCCGGGCTTTACCGTCGGCAACCGATGCTGTGCCGATCTCCACGGAACCGATGCTGGCTGTCACGGTGGTGTTGGCCACCATGGGAGACACCTTTGCCGGGTCCTTCGGGACTGAGCCCGAAGCCTCGCCGAGCAGCATATCAAGGCCCTCAGGTGACTTCGGATCCACTACGGCGATGTCGAAGCTGTAGACACCAGCCGGGCCACCTGCTGTGAGGGAGGTTGGCGCGGCGATAACTGAGACGCCACGTTTGGTATAGGAGGGGCTCAAAATCTCCTGCTGTTTCACCCAGGTGGTCCAGGCCTCCAAATCGACTCGCCCAGAATCCTTGGTGTTGACACCGTTGGCTAACTCACGGAAATTGTCGCCACCTGAGATGAGGAATGACCCAGAGCCGACCGTGTACAGTTTCGCCGGGTCGATCGGGGTGCCGTTGATGAAGATCGAGGTAATGCGATCACCTTCGGGCCGAGATTCGTCATAGGTGTAGCTGACGTTGCTGGATAGCCCTAACCTCAGGAAGGGGCGAGAGGGGATTTCACCGGCCGCGTTACGCTGCCACTGCTGCTCTAAAACAGTCTTGAATTGGGCTCCAGTGATCTGGGTAGTCATAAGCGAGTTGGCAAAGGGGAGGGTCAGTGCAGCCTCCTTATAGGTGATTGCACCTTGATCGAAGCTATCCCGGGTCCCTCCAGGATTTTGGATGCCGATGAATTCAGGGTCACCGGCGCCAAGGACCTCTGCGAACATCTGCGCCACCATGGCGGTCATCGGGGATTCAATGTTGCGGACATCGGCATTACCGGTGGGAGTTGAGATCGCCTCGGTGGCATTACCGATGACAGTGGCGCCAATCTCATCTGCCTTGGCCGAGGCTGCCGCTACGAGTTCTTGGATGCGCTGGATCCTTGGGTAGGAGGTGTCACTGGTCTTGGGATCGATCTTGATGGGGGTGTTGCTGATGCCGCAAGCAGACCCGTCTGCGGTGACACCGACCTTCAACTCATTGAGATTGGTGGCATAGGAACCTGCCTGGGTAAACAGCTGGCCCTTGTCATTGGTCCAGGAATAGCTTTGGTGGGTGTGACCGTTGAGCACCACCTTGACGCGCTCATCAATCCCATTCCACATCGTGGCGAAATTGGCATTGGCGGCGGCCTGTTCAGCTCCTGTGCCTGAACCTGAGGGGGCACCTTCGTGGATCGAGGCCACGATCAGATCGATCTCTTCGGGAAGTTTGGCCACCACCCGGTTGACGGCCTCAACCGGGTCCCCGATGGTCAGGTCAGCGATCCCGGCGGGGGATACCAGCGATGGCAGATCACCAGTAACCGCACCCACTACCGCGACATCAAGACCACCTACCTGGATGACTGCATACTCTTGCAGTGGGGCAGCCACCTGAGTCGTCCCTTTGAGATAGACGTTTGCACCAAGCTGCGGGATAGGGGACACCGCAGTGCTGACCCGGCCGGCAAGATCAGCCCAGCCTTTGTCGAACTCATGGTTGCCGACGGTATAGACATCCAATTCGGCAGCCGCCAATACCGCCAGGGTGGGGTTGTCGTTGTCGGCCATGGACTCAAAAGTCGACCCCCCTATATCATCGCCGACACTAATCAACGCGACCCGATCCTCGCCGAGCGTGGCTCGGGCGGCCTCCACCGGGGTAAACAGAGCGGCCGCGTTCGTGATGCGACCATGAAAATCGTTGTAGCTGAAGATCGAGACCTCTGAAGTTGCGGTGCAATCCGCCGGATCTGCAACCGCTGGAATGGTGAAGGTTACCGAGCTGAGGGTCAAGGCGGAGGCTACGAGGACCGCGCCGGTACGGGTCTTGAGCAGGGACATATCTGACTCCAAGTTATGGGCGACGCTGTTGTCGAACCCCTACAGACACCCTGGTACGCGCCGGGCAGCAGGTCAAGTCCGCTATCAAGTAGTTATCGAAACGTTACCTGGGTGTCGGCTGGCGTGCTGTTATCCACCGAAGTTGAGGAAGATGGAGAATCAGCGCCCTTCCCGCCCACAGTGGTGCATGGTCAATACGCACGAACAGCAGCAGCTTGAGCGAGCCCGACTGAGCCTGATCACCCAAGGCCCTCCAGTGATTGGCGGGGCCAGGCGAGGGGAGGACATCGAGGGTGTTGGGCCCCAGACCTTCGCGCCGGAATCTGGACGATGGCGGGGGATGATCCGTCGTGAACACATCCCAGCGGTGGTGGTTGGGCTAGCGTTAGTGCTGCTCATTGGCTGGTTACTGCTGGGCCGAAGCCAGGCTACGGAACTGCCGGTGGCTCAGCCCTCAGTGGAGATGCCCTCTCCCACCGCAACCTCGCCACCAGCGATGGTGCGGGTCCATGTTCTGGGTGGGGTGGCGCAACCCGGGGTCGTTAGCGTCCCAGAAGGATCGATTGTTGAAGATGCCATCGCTGCGGCTGGAGGCATGACCTCGGCGGCAGACCCGGCTGAACTCAATCTGGCAGCGCCGCTCAGTGACGGTCAACAGATCATCGTGGGAACGACAGACAATCCTCGAGGTGAGGTACTCAGCCCAGGGGGCCACACCGGTGAGTCGAAGCTCAATCTCAATTCCGCGACGGTTGAGGAGCTCCAAACCCTACCCGGGGTGGGCCCGGTGCTGGCTCAAGCCATTGTCGATTGGCGTGTAGAACACGGCTCATTCACCGATGTGTCTCAACTTGAGGAAGTAACCGGCGTGGGTCCCAAACTCATGGCGAAACTCGCAGACCTGGTGGTGCTGTGATCCAGGATCATGACTGGCGCCTGGTTCCGCTGGCAGTAGCCTGCTGGATCGGAGCCTGGCTGGGCACCAGCGGGATGGACACCCAGATCTTGGTAATTGCTGGGGCTCTCATCCTTGCCATAATCATGTGGCCGACGTGGCCTATCTGGCTGAGGATGGCTGGCCTGGTTCTGGTGGTGGTCACATTGATGAGCGGGGCCCGGTCCTGGCAGTTGCACAACGGGCTGGTGGCCGACTTGGCTGCCGACGAGGCGGTGGCCACCGTGCACCTGCGTCTCGAAGGGGAGGCCACCGTGGTTCAGCGCGCCGGACGGAGTTGGGTGATAGCTCGTGCTCAAACCACGAAAGTCTTCAGTGAAGAGTCAAGGGTGGCGCAACGAGTACCCATCACCGTTATTGCCAGCGGCGATGTCGGGCAGAGGCTAGCGGATATTTCTCCTGGGGCGGAGCATGAGGCGGTGGGGACCCTAGCCCCTTCCGAGCCTGGCGCGCCGGAGGCAGCCGTGCTGCGGCTACGACAGCTGTCGGTTGAGATCTCACCCCCTGATAGCCTCAATGCCCTCGTGACCTCGATTCACTCTGGGTTACGGGCCGCGACCGCCCACTCACCTCCAGAGCAGGCGGCCCTGGTGCCTTCCCTAGTCGTGGGAGATCGCAGCGAGATCACTGCTGAGATCCGAGAAGAGTTCCGGGCCACCGCGCTGAGCCATCTCATGGCAGTGAGTGGATCAAATCTGACCCTCATGCTGGGTGCGTTGCTGATGGCTGTCAAGGCCGTAGGGGTGCGGGGTTGGTGGGTGCGTGGGGTCGCTGTGTTCGGGGTGGCTCTGTTCGTCGTGGTATGCCGGGCCGAGCCATCGGTACTCCGGGCTGCCGCCATGGGGGTCGTGGCGTTAAGTGCCATCGGTTTGGGCCAGGACCGCCGTAGCCTGCGGCACCTGAGCCTTGCGGTGCTGGTACTGATACCGCTCGACCCATACCTGGCGCGTTCCTGGGGATTCGCCCTGTCGGCTGCCGCCTGCGCTGGCATCACCCTGTTTGCCCCGCCCTGGATTACTGCGATGGAGAACTGGGCCCCCCGTTGGGTCGCGGAAGCTATCGCTGTACCCCTTGCTGCGCAACTGGCAACCACCCCGTTGACAGCCATGATGGCCGGTCAAATCTCCATCGTCGGAGTGATAGCGAACGCCCTGGTTGGTCCCTTCGTCGGTCCAGCAACGGTTCTCGGCTTGGTAGCTGCCCTTAGCTGTGCTTTGCCTCCGATCGCCACGGCCGCAGCCTGGTGCGCAGGATGGTGTGTGCAACCGATCCTCTGGGTAGCCCATTGGGCAGCGGCAGCTCCCCAAGCGACGCTGCCCACCCCTGCTGGGCCCGCCAGTGTGATGGTCGGTGCGCTCATCGCTTCAGTGGGATGCGCCGTTGCGGGTTGGGCCTTGGCGCGGCGTTGGGCCGCGGCCGGGATGGCGGTGTTGCTATTGGCGGTGGCGTGGCTACGAATCACACCGCTCGGCTGGCCTGGGCCATGGCAGGTGATCTTCTGTGACGTAGGGCAGGGCGATGCGACCCTGCTTCGGGTTGGGCAGCACAGCGCGGTGCTCATCGACACTGGCCCAGAACCGGAGGCGACCCTCGACTGCATCCAGGCCGCTGGGGTTACGCAGCTGGTGGGGCTAGTGCTGACCCACTATCACGAGGACCACGTTGGGGGAGCGGAAGCCGTGATCACCAGGTACCGACCGCCACTGCTGGTGGTGAGCCCGTTGGCTTCGCCAGCTCATGCCGCTCAACGCATCCAAGATCTCGCCCAAGAATTCGGCACCCAGATCATCGTCGCCGAAACTGGGCAACGTCTTGAGGTGGGAAACCTCAGCTGGACCACGATCTCAGCGTGGCAACCAGACTATGTCGGCGCCTCCCAGGAGGGCGAAAGCACCACGGAGAATGACTCGTCGGTGGTGGCTGTGGCTCACCTCGATGGCTTGGCTGTGCTGCTGCCTGGGGACGTCGAGCCTGCGGGCCAACAACGTGCCTTAATGGCAGCTAGAAAGGCGGGGCTTAGTTTGCGGGCCGACATCCTCAAACTGCCCCATCATGGCTCCTCCCGCCAAGACTCAACCTTCTTCGCCGCCACTGGTGCCCGCATAGCTGTGGTCAGCGCCGGTGCAGACAACCCCTATGGTCATCCCGGCGATGCCGCTCTAGATTTAGCAGCTGCCCATTCGATGACAGTGATACGCACCGATACCCAGGGCCACCTCGCCCTGGGAAGGACTGCATCGGGACTGCAGATACGCAACTGGTATGGCTGATGAGTCTCACAGCTGGCATGCTGGCCTGGTGAGTAGCTTTGGAACCACCGTGCTGGTGACCGGATCCGAGACGTTGCTAGCGTCGAGAGTCATTGACGAACGCCGCAGCGCTGCGGTATCCGAACAACCTGATGCTGAGGTGAATCGGATCCAGGCCGCGGAACTGGCAGACACCATGCTCTCCGAAGTCACTGGAGGCTCACTGTTCGCCTCCCATATCATCGCGATCATCGAGGATCTGGGCGCCACACCAGCCGATGTTGTGGATTCACTGGTGGATCTGGCTATCAACCCCGGCCCGGAGCTGTGTCTCATCCTGGCCCACGAGGGTGGGAACAAGGGGAAGGGGCTCATCGACAAACTGAAGAAAGCCAAGATAGAGGTCGTCAGCGTCACCGCCCCTAAACCTTGGGAGTTGCCGAAATTCTGCCAGGAAGAAGCCCGGCGCCGACATATGAAACTTGGGCAAGAAGCGGCTGAAGCCTTGGTGGCTGCGGTAGGTGGTGACTTGAGGGCGTTAAGTTCGGCGATCTCACAACTCAGTGAAGACGCTGACGGAGCTGTCGATGTCGCCTTCATCCATCGCTATTTCGCTGGTCGGGCAGAGGTCACCTCCTTCCAGGTATCCGATGCCGTGCTAGCCGGGAATGCCTCACTGGCCTTAGAGCGGCTGCGTTGGGCGCTGGGAACTGGAGTAGCTCCGGTGCTCGTCACCTCAGCGATGGCTGGCGCTATGAGAGGGATGGGGAAATTCCTCGAAGCCCGGGGAAGCGGGGCTGATCTGGCACGGAAGATCGGCATTCCACCATTCAAACTCAAGGAGTATCAGCGCACCGCCCGGCATTGGCAACCTGCTGGAGTAGCTGCCGCGATCACCCTCATCGCGCAGGCCGACGCTGAAGTCAAGGGCGCTGCCACAAACCCCGAATATGCGCTGGAGCGCATGGTGATTGGGGTGCTCCAGCAGCGTCGGCATTGAATCTGAGGGCGATCTGCTCCCGGTGCGAGTCACTCAACCTGCCAGCAGGTGGCGCCCCGCAGCTGACAGGTACTCCCCATCCAATACCGGCACACCCTCCCACTGGAGTATGGCCTTGCCTGGGGACGACGGTGGAATCGTTCCCGACGTATCTGCCCACTGGAGTATGGCCTTGCCCGGGGACGACGGTGGAATCATCCTCGGGCCAGACCCTTGGGCGGAGGATTGTCTACCCCCAATATCGCCGACTAGCGCGGGTTACTAGCGTTTCCGGTAGAGCTTCTTGTACTGGAACACCGGCTCACAGGTGACCTGTACCCCAAGGCTCCGCAAGATCGCCTCATCGACGGGCCCCAGAATGACACTGGAGTGAACATCACAACCTTTGAGATTGTGTAGCTCAGCCAAGGCCCGCCTGGCATTCTCGTCATGACGGGCACTAACCGATAGGGCGATCAGGACCTCATCGGTGTGCAGTCGGGGGTTCTGGCTACCCAGATGCTCCGTCTTCAAGGTTTGGATCGGCTCAATGGTTTCGGGATCCAGTAGCTTCACCTCGGGATCGATCCCCGCCAATGCCTTGAGCCCATCAAGCAGCATGGCAGAGCAAGCCCCCAACAATGGTGAGGTCTTCCCAACGATGATTCGGCCATCTGCCAACTGGATGGCGGCTGCGGGTGCCTTGGTGGCGCGCTCCTTCTCCAGGGCTGGAAGCACCACCGGTCGATCTGTCACCGAGATCTCCAGCTTGCTCATCAACAAGGCGATGCGTTCTGACTGGATGGGTTCGAGTTGCTCGCGATGCTCCATCACCTTGGCTTTGAAATAGCGACGCAGCACCTCCTGTTTGGAAGCTTCCCGGCAGACCTCGTCGTCGCTGATGCAATGCCCGGCCATGTTGACCCCCATATCGGTGGGGGATTGGTATGGGCTGGTGCCTAGGAGCGATTCAAAGAGCCGTTTGAGGACCGGGAAGATCTCAATGTCGCGGTTGTAATTGACCGTCTGCTCGCCATATGCGGCCAGGTGGAAGTGGTCGATCATGTTGACATCGTCTAGGTCCGCTGTTGCGGCTTCGTAGGCGATGTTGACGGGGTGGTCAAGGGGAAGATTCCAGATGGGGAAGGTCTCGAATTTCGCATAGCCCGAGCGAATGCCCCGCTGATGATCGTGGTACAACTGCGACAAACAGGTCGCCATCTTGCCAGAGCCCGGGCCAGGAGCGGTGACGACAACGAGATCCCGTTCGGTTTCGATGTAGTCGTTGCGACCGTAGCCATCTGCCGAGACAATCCGCGCAACATCGTGCGGATATCCAGGGATCACATAGTGCCGGTAAACCTTCACGCCCGCGCGTTCCAGTTTCCGTTTGAAGGCGACAGCTTCACGGATCTCATGGGACCAGTGCGAGATCACCACGCTGCCGACGTAGAGCCCATAGGAACCGAAGGCATCGATGTGGCGCAGCACATCATCCTCATAGGAGATACCGAAATCGGCGCGCACCTTGCGTCGGGCAAAGTCTTCAGCATTCACCACCACGACGATCTCGACCTCGTCGGTGAGTCCAGCCAACATCACGATCTTGTTGTCCGGGGTGAAGCCAGGTAGCACCCGGGAGGCGTGCATATCGTCGACGAGTTTGCCGCCGAACTCCAGATACAGTTTGCCGCCGAACTGGCGGCGGCGAGCCTCAATGTGCTCACCCTGGAGTTGCAGGTAACGGTTGCGGTCGAATCCCACGGCACCCATCGTCTTTCCCCATTCGGTCGAAATTGTCACGCAAAACAGCGCCCGGACCAGCGAGTGGGTCCCGGCGCTGACTGCACTCAGTGTCTAGCTTAGGCTAGCGAGTTGACAGTGAGGCTGATGGCCGACTTGCGGTTGGCAGCCTGATTCGCGTGGATAACGCCCTTGGAGACAGCCTTGTCCAAGGCGCGGTTGGCGATCTTGGCCAACTCGACGGCCTTCTCTTTGTCGCCCGCAGCCACGGCGGCGCGGAAATTGCGCACATAGGTGCGCAACTGGGACTTCACTGCCTTGTTGCGCTGGCGCGCGATCTCGTTGGTCTTGACGCGCTTCTTCTGGGACTTAATGTTTGCCACTGGGCAGGCCTCGCTAAATCGATTACTCGGTTGGTGCGCCATGCTGGCGCGACGGTCCAGGTTAGCCGAGGGGCGGGGGATCGACCAAATCTGTTACCCGGCTAAGGTATGGATCCCCTAGTCGAGAGCCTTTGGCCAGGCACACCAGGGTTTAATGGAAGGGTCAACCATTCCGGTCTAGCGTTGTTGACATGACCGCAGCCATCCTCCCTGAGGCCCAGGCCCCGCAGCAACCATCACCTTCGCTAGGGGCCACCTTAAACCGGCTGCGAGCTGCCGTCCTGGGTGCCAACGACGGTATCACCTCAGTGGCGGGACTGGTGCTTGGTGTGGCGGCCTTGAACCCGGCCAACACCCCAGCCATCCTCACCGCCGGTCTTGCCGGATTGGTGGCCGGTGCCTGTTCGATGGCTATGGGTGAGTATGTTTCGGTCTCCACCCAGCGTGATACTGAACGCTCCTTGGTGGATCTGGTCGCTAAGGATCTGGCCGATGACCCGCAGCGGGAATTGGAGCAACTGGCCAGTTTGTACCGGCAGCGTGGGCTCTCGACAGCCACCGCCTACACCGTCGCTGCGGAACTGACTGCTGCTGATCCGCTGCGGGCTCACCTTGATGCTGAGTTCGGACTCGACCCCGACGAGTTAACCAGTCCCACCCAGGCTGCGATCTCCAGTTTTCTGGCCTTCACCCTCGGTGCGCTATTGCCACTGTTGTGTGTGTTGATACCGCCGCCAGTCTGGCGTATCCCGGTGGCCTTCGTCGCTGTGGCCCTCTTCTTGGCTATCACGGGCTGGATCTCAGCCAAACTCGGCAAAGTCAACACCACTCGTGCCGTGGTCCGTGTGGTGGCAGGCGGTGCCCTCGCGATGGTGGTGACCTATCTCGTCGGTGCTTTGCTAGGGGTCAGTGGGCTGGGCTGAGAGCTGTGGCGACAGCTTCATGGAGGACAGCTGACAACAGGGTCGTTGTCGTGGTTTTGGCGAGTTCATGAGATGATGGCACGTCCCGCACCCGGCCCAAGGAATGACGTATGCCCGCTCCCGGCACGACCGACCCGGCGATCATCCGCAATTTCTGCATCATCGCGCATATCGACCACGGCAAGTCCACGCTAGCTGACCGGATGTTGCAGTTGACAAAGGTCGTCGATGATCGCGTCATGCGCGCCCAATATCTCGACCGCATGGATATCGAGCGGGAACGAGGTATCACCATCAAATCGCAGGCGGTGCGGATGCCGTGGACGGTCAACGGCACTGAACACATTCTCAATATGATCGATACCCCCGGCCACGTTGATTTCACCTATGAGGTGTCGCGTTCGCTGGCTGCCTGCGAGGGCGCGATTCTGCTGGTCGACGCCGCCCAAGGCATAGAGGCACAGACACTGGCCAACCTGTACCTGGCGTTGGAAGCCGACCTCCATGTCATCCCGGTGCTCAATAAGATCGACCTGCCCAGCGCCAATCCCGAGAAATACGCTAATGAAATCGCAGGGATCATCGGCTGCGATGCTTCCGAGGTGCTGCAGGTCTCGGCGAAAACCGGTGTCGGAGTTGCAGAACTCCTTGATCAGATCGTCGCTCAGATTCCGGCGCCTGTTGGTGACCCGGATGCTCCCGCCCGAGCCCTGATCTTCGACTCCGTCTATGACACCTATCGCGGGGTGGTGACCTATGTTCGGGTCGTGGACGGTCAACTTGGCCATCGTGAACGCATCTTGATGATGTCGACCAAGGCGGAACACGAGCTTCTTGAGGTCGGTGTCATCTCACCTGAGCCAGTCAAAGCTCAGGCTCTAGGAGTGGGGGAGGTGGGCTACCTCATTACCGGGGTGAAGGATGTGCGCCAGTCCCGAGTCGGCGACACCATCACCGGGGCCCAGCGTTGTGCCCAACAGGATCTTGGTGGTTATCGCCACCCAAACCCGATGGTCTATGCCGGCCTTTACCCGATCGATGGCGACGATTTCAATGAGCTTCGCGAGGCCCTTGAGAAGCTCCAACTAAACGATGCCGCACTCACCTATGAGCCCGAAACCTCCGGTGCGTTGGGATTTGGTTTCCGCGTTGGTTTCCTCGGTTTGCTTCATATGGAGATCGTGCGGGAACGGTTGGAACGGGAATTCAACCTCGATCTCATTTCCACCGCACCTAACGTCGTCTACCGCGTCGTCATGGAGGACGGGTCAGAGCATGTGGTCACCAACCCCTCGGAATATCCTGACGGCAAGATCGCCGCAGTTCATGAACCCGTGGTCCGTGGCACCATCCTGGCACCCGCCGAGTACATCGGGACCATCCTGGAGTTGTGTCAGACTCGCCGAGGCGTCCAACAAGGTCTTGACTACCTCAGCGAGGATCGAGTCGAGATTCGCTACACCCTGCCGTTAGCAGAGATCGTCTTTGATTTCTTCGATGCCTTGAAATCCCGGACCAAGGGTTATGCATCATTGGACTACGAGCCAGACGGAGAACAGGAAGCGAACCTGGTTAAGGTGGATATCCTGCTGCACGGCGATCCTGTGGATGCCTTCTCTGCCATTGTGCACAAGGACAAGGCGTATTCCTATGGGTTGATGATGGCCGGGAAACTGAAGGAGCTGATCCCCAGGCAGCAATTCGAGGTGCCCATCCAAGCCGCTATTGGTTCTCGGGTGATCGCCCGGGAAACCATCCGTGCGATGCGCAAGGATGTTCTGGCCAAATGCTATGGCGGCGATATCTCCCGCAAGCGCAAGCTGTTGGAGAAACAAAAAGAAGGTAAGAAGCGGATGAAGATGGTGGGGCGGGTTGAAGTGCCCCAGGAGGCCTTCGTCGCCGCCCTGTCAACTGCCCCGAAGAAATAGTGGCCTGACCAAGCCAGCTATGACAGGCCATCACTCGGCTATGGTGACCGAGGTCATCGGCCAGCCGAGTGGCTGGGGTCAGCTACTCCTGTTGAACCACCCCACAGCTGTGCGGGACAGCGATGGAAGGAAACGAGACCTAGAGGATGCCGCCGTGGTCATGCCCAGCAGCTAGTCCAGCGACTCGGTGTCCATAGTGATAGCCGGTCCTTAGCCGCAGCAGCCAGCCTCTCCGGCTAGCGCTTTGGCAGCGAGCCGCTCCTCCTCTGCGGTCTGCCACACTTCCTTTGCGGCGCCGAGATTCAACCCCAGGATCAGGACCCCCAAGACCAGGTCTGGCCAGCCATTGGGCACCATCTGCCATGTGACACCCGCCATGACGATGATGGCTAGGTTCACCACCACATCATTGCGGGCAGCAAGCCAAGCCGCCCGAGTCAACGATCCGCCCTCCTGGCGATACCGGGAGAGCAATAAAGCACACCACGCATTGACCACAACTGCGCCGCCCGCGGTCACCAGAAGCGATAGCGGATCGGGGGCTTGTGGATGGTGGAATTTCTGCACAGCCGTCCAGATCGCGGCGATGGCGGGAACAACGATGATGACTGCCATGATCTTGCCGAGGACAGCTCGACGGGCCAGCGGCCATCCCAAGGCCACAAAGATCAGCAGATTGACCGCCATATCCTCCAAGAAGTCCACCGAATCTGCCATGAGCGACACTGAACTAATGGCCACCGCCACACCTAACTCGATGCCGAAATAGGCGAAATTCGCTAGGGCGACAATGGCGACCGTGCGTCGAATGGCGCTGGCTGTGGCAGGGCAGTGGGTCACGGCACCAGTGTGCCGGTAGATTGCTCTGGTGCCCAGCCTGCTGCCTGCTGGCGATCCCGTTCCCGATGACGGCTCGCTGCCTGTATCCGCCCTGGCCGAATTGAGTCAGCGCGCCCTTTCGGTCTATCTTCACGTACCCTTCTGCCGAACCCGCTGTGGTTACTGCGATTTCAACACCTATACAGCAACAGAGCTCGGGGGAATGTCGCCGACGGAGTATCTGGCAGCAGCCCACCGAGAGATCGACTTGGCTGCCCAGGTGTTAGGGCCCAACCGGCCCTTGATTGCGACGATTTTCGTCGGTGGGGGCACCCCAACGCTGCTCAGTCCAGCCGATCTTGGCGCCTTGGTACAGCATCTTCGACAGTCGTGGGGACTCGCCGAGGATTGTGAGATCACCACCGAAGCCAACCCAGAAACGGTCACTCCCAGTTACTTCGAGGCGCTGCGAGAGGCAGGTTTCACCCGGATTTCGCTCGGGGTGCAATCGGTGATTCCGCATGTGCTTCGTACCTTGGAGCGCAGCCACACCCCGGGACGGGGGATCGAGGCGGCGCACTGGGCACGAGCTGCCGGTTTCCGCCATATCAGTGTTGACCTGATCTACGGCACGCCGGGGGAGTCCAGCAGCGACTGGTGTCAAAGCCTGGCGGCGGCCATTGAAGCGCCCGTGAACCATGTTTCCGCGTATTCCCTGATCGTGGAGGAGGGAACCCGTCTAGCCTTGCGGGTGCGTAAAGGCGAGGTGCCTCTGCCCGATGAAGATGAGTTGGCTGAGAAATATCTAGTGGCGGAGGAGCTGCTCACTGCTGGGGGCATGACCAATTATGAGACCAGCAATTGGGCGCGTGCGGGCGGACAGTGCCGTCACAACCTGGCCTATTGGCGGGGTGACAACTGGTGGGGTATCGGTCCTGGGGCGCACAGCCATATCGGAGGAGTGCGGTTCTGGAACCGTAAACATCCACGCAGCTATGCCGCCCGGCTAGCCCAAGGGCTCAGTCCCGCTCAGGGCCAGGAGATCTTGACTGCCCAGCAACGTCGTCACGAGCGGATCCTGTTGGAGTTACGGCTTGCCGAGGGCCTAGACACTGCCGTGCTGACTGGACCAGAGCAGCAGCGAGCAGCCGAAATCGTGGCCGAAGGACTGGCCCACATTCAGGATGACCACCTGGTATTGACCCTGCGCGGTCGGCTATTGGCCGATGGGATCGTGTTGCGGCTATTGGGATAAACCGGTTGTGGTGTCTGCCACCGTGATAGGAATGCCACGGGCGCGTAACTGGGGCTCCAACACCCTGGCCGGGCCACCGATGACGACGGTGAGCCGTTGCGGATTCAGGTGTCGCCGCCATGCCTGGTTGACTTGCTCGACGCTGGTGGTTCCCAGTGCCTCGCGGTAGCGGTTGACATAGCTGGGATGTATCCCGACAGCGGCGAGGCTGGCAACTTGGCGGGCGATATCAGCGGCTGTTTCAAAGTTCAACGGCCCGGCAAGAAGAAGGTATTTCGCCGCGTCGGTGATTTCTTCTGTGGTGAATTCCTTCTCTAGGGCTAACCCAGCCAGTAACCGGGCCACCGCGTCGGCGGCGGTATCGGTATTGAGTGCAGTTCCCACATGGAAGGTGCCTGCAATGCGACGGGGTGAGATTCCGCCAGAGACCCCATAGGTGTATCCCAACCGTTCCCGCAGTTCCACATTGAGTCGGGAGGCGAAGGCCCCGCACATGGCGTGACTGCCCAGCCGTAACGCAGCCCAGTCGGGGTGGTGTCGACCCGGAGTTGGGGCCGCCACCCGGACGGTGGTTTGAGCAGCTTGGGGCAGGTCGACCAACAAGAGCTGGGGCTGCTGGGGTTCGGTTTCGGTGAGGGGAGCAGGTGCAGTACCCGGTTGCCAGTCTTCCCAGGCCGCCATGAGTTCCTCGTGGGACAGGCCGTCGAGGTCACCTGCGATGACCAAGGTGGCACCCTGGGGCTGCCAGCACTCGCGATGCCAAGCCTCTACCGCCATCCGGTCAATGGCCGACAGGGTCTCCGGAGTGCCAGCCAGCGGGCGGCCCTCACGATTGTGGTCACCGTAGAGGGCGGTGCGTAAGGCCTGCTGGGTAACGGCAGCCGGAGAAGCCATCCGAGTTGCGTAGGCTGCTACCTGCGCTTCTACATGATGGGACAGATCATCGACGTGGAAGGCGGGTTGCTTGACCGCTGCGGCCACGAGCCCCATCACGGCTGGCAGCCGCCAGGTCGGGGCGCTAGCAGAGATTCGAGTGGTGCCCCAGGCTGCGGTGCTGGCGACGGCGGCACCATGCAACTCCAGTTGCTCCACCAGGTCCGGCAGTACCGTCGTCGCCTCCAAACTGGCTTGGGCGGAGATGGTGGCAACACCCTCACATTGACGGGGCTCGGCCTCTAATGGTGCTGGCAGAACCAGCTCCACCGCTGCCAGATGCTGACCAGGAAGCTGGCAACGGGACAGGCTCAGACCGTGGGCGCCTTGATCCTGGTCGGGGATGAGAAAACGCCAATCGGTGTGTAACGCGATGTCGGGTCGAGTCACGATGGGTTCCTAGGCAGGTAATGGAGCTGGCTTTCCCCGGGACGGGAACTGATGACTCGTGCCACATCCTCGGGGGTGATGCTGGCGAGTTCATCGAGCCAGGTGTTGATGGCGGTTGGGTCGCCGTGGGTGAACCACAGCTGGCCGACGGCCTCGGCCCGGTCCTCCACGGTAGCGAGCTGCTCTAGCCAATCGCGCTCATATTGGGCCTTGGCGCGTTCTAATTCATTTCCTAGCGGGCCAGTGAACGCGGCGAGAGCCTGATCGAGATGCCCTAACACGGTCTGTGTGTCGATGCCGTCTGCGGGGCGCACCATGATCGAGGCAATGCTGTTGGCTCGCATATGAGGCAGGATGATTGCATGAACTTCACGGGCTACCCCTTGGTCTTTGACCAAACTGTGGTGCAGCCGTGAGGCATGTCCCTGAGTGAGCACAGCGACCCCCAATTCCAAGGCAAGATGGTCGCGCTGGTCCGCAGCGGGGGCCAGCCAGGAGCGATGTACCAAGGGATGAGGTACCTCCCGTATTAACTCACGGGTCCCACCTGGCAGCGCTTCGTGGGTGATAGATCCTCGATCGGGACTTGGGGCATCCTCCAAGTCGGCAAAGTGTTGCTCCACCATAGCGATGGCCGTCTCGGGGTCCACCGCACCGACGATGACCAGGTGGGCTTGGGAAGGCCGGTACCAGCGGCGATGGAAGGCTGTAACGTCGTCAAGGCTTGCGGCATGAAGATCAGCCAATGAGCCTATGGGAATATGACCGTAGGGGTGCTGCTGCCCAAAGTGTTGAGCTACGAGAGCCTCCAACATGTCCCCATAGGGACGATTGTCATAGCGTTGAGCCTTCTCTTGAACCACAACCCCACGTTGGGCATCGAGGTTAGCCTGCGTCACGGCCAAGCTACGCAGCCGATCCGCTTCGAGCCACAACGCAAGCTCAAAGGCGCCGGCAGGCACCGTTTCGTGGTAGACGGTTCGATCTGAGGAGGTATAGGCATTCGCGGCACCCCCAACTGATTCGATACTGGCTAGATGTTCACCAGGGGCTACCTGGTCAGATCCTTGAAACATCAGATGCTCAAAGAGGTGGGCGAAGCCGGTACGACCGGGAACCTCGTCGACCGAGCCGACTTGGAAACTAAGGTTCAGGGCTACTGCGGGGGAGCCTGGGTCGGGCAGGATCGCTACGTTAAGGCCATTGGCGAGACGGTGCCTCAGCACCGGAAAGTCACGGATTGGTCGCACTCAGAGATCGCCGCCCTGCTGCCGTTTGCGCCAACGTTCCTCGAGCTTGGCCATGAAATCGGTGCTGGTGTTCACTGAAGGGTTGGGAGACTTAGGTTTCGTTGGCTGTTCCTGCCCCTCCACCCGAGACCAGGCGCTGATTCCGACGATGGCTGCCACCAACATGATGACAAAACCAGCGATGGAAATGACTGGGTGGATCTGAACTCCACCCACCAAGGCCGCCAACCCAAGAAGGAATCCCAGCCCCGCCAGCGTCGCCCGCTGGCGATGCACCCGGAACTGAGATGTACCTCGCAGTGTCTCCGCGAATGTGGGGTCTTCGGCCATCAATGACGCCTCAAGCTGCTCCAGGCGCTTACGCTCCTGCTCAGACAAAGCCATCGTGGTCTCCTGTCCTCAAAACATCTGCTCCGGCATGCCGGTAGGGCAATTGTAGGTGTCTGGGTGCAGACATCACGACTCTTTCCGTGTGCTGTGACCTAACCGTCGCGAAAGTGCCCACAACGAGGTCGGCAGTAACACCGCACGAACCCGTCGAGCCGGCGTGGCCTGAGCGAACATCTCGCCTTTGAGCTGCCGAACCTGGGCAGCAAGATGCATCACATCGGGTGGGTGTTTCGCGTAGCGGGCACGTTGTACGGTCTCGGCAAGCTGAATCAAGCGTTGACCGGTGGGCTGAGTCCACGACTCACCAATGATGCGGGCCGCTATAACCGGCGAGCCGCCCTCCCAAGGGAGGCCCAGGTCGATACTGGTTGCCGCTAACTCTCGCCACGCATCATCGGCCATGGTGAGCACCGCTCGCTGGGGACGAAGCCGTAACCAAGCCAATAGCCATCGGAGTGCCGCTGGTAGCAGCACGACGGCGATCACCGTGAGGACCAAGGCGAGCGAACGGATCACACCGGTCAGATCCGGGGGCCGAGATTCGCTCTGGGTAGCAGTTGGGGACGGTGTTGGCTGTGAGGGCTGGGCAGACGGCTCAGGAGCAGGGCTAGGCGCGGCCGTGGGCTCATCGGCGGGACTGGGACTTGGCTCAGGTGCTGCCGGTGATACGGGTTCTGGACTTGCATTAAAGCCCTTGGTCGGCTCGAAAGGAACCCAGCCAAGGCCGTCGAAGTACAGTTCCGGCCAGGCATGCATATTGTCTGTGGTCACCAGATAGCCGTCGCCTTGTTGGGCACCCCCGGTAAAACCCACAGCAACTCGAGCCGGGATACCGACCATCCGCGACATAGCTGTCATCGCGGTGGCGTAGTGAACGCAGTAGCCCTGGCGTGAGTTGAGGAGAAAATCGCTGATCACATCTGAGTCAGCGGTCTGGGGTGCATCCAAGGTGTAGGTGAAATCATCCGAGGTGAGGAAACGCTCAATGGCTAAGGCTTTATCACCATCGGTGGTGGCATTGGCCGTGATCGTCGCGACCAATGAAGTCACCCCAGGGTCAAGTTCACCGGGGATTTCAAGGGTCTCCGGGCCTGCCGGATCTGTCCCCGCTGTGGCTTGGGAGATCGTGGCATCGTCACTGACAGGAAGGGTGGCGAAGACCCGGTAATCCAAGGCAGTGGTTTGTTGCGGACCAGAGGCCCCAGTCCCAACGATGCTCAAGGTATTGCGATCAAAACCCCAGTCCCCTGCGGCCTCCCAGCGGTCTGGCGCAAAGGGCGTTGGCAGGTATTGCGAGGGGAAGCGCATCGATACATTGACCTCTATCGGGGTGCCCGGTGCATCGTAGGCTGCTTCGAGTCCACTTGGAGCAAGCCTCATCGAAGTCAATTGGGCTCCCTGGGAGGTGAGCTTGGTCAGCGCTGTTGCCCGCAGATAGTGGGCTTGGCCGTCGCTGGCACGGTAGGTCAATACATCAATTGGTTCGGGGCGATTGAGGTTATTGGTCAGATCAACCGTGGGGTCGCTCAACTGAATGGGGGTATTGGGGCCAGCCGCTAGCCACGGTTGCTTCGTCCCCATCGGCATCACTGAGGTTGCTGCCAGACTGATGAGGATCGCGACAGCACCCATGGCCAGGCCAACGAACCAGCGAGAGATCTCAAAAGAAGCATCCCCCGGCCGGTGGTGGGATTGTGGAGCGCACACCAGAAGCAACAGGTAGGCCCCAGCCGTTGTCAGGAAGGTTGACAGTGGAAGGTCGGTAGGAGCCAGCATGGCGGGAATCGCATAGGGCAAAACCAGTGGGGCGATGGCCCAGGCAGGTTGTTCCAAGGTGTCGACCAGAAGGGTCGCGACCCACCACAACAGGAGTGTGCACCCAGCTAACAGCCAGGTCAGGGCTGGGGTAAGCGTCAACGGAAGGGAAGCGCCGGCCAGCTCGGTGATCCCGTCATGCCACAAGGTGCCCCAGGCGGAGCCGGGATCAGGGCTGGGGGAGAGCGCCACTCCCTGCCAGGCCCATGCCACCAGACCGCCGCCCAGGGACAAGAAGACACTCCATCCATGAGGCAGACGCAGGGCGGTACAGACCATGCCAATGACGGCAGGAATGCCGATGACCAGCACCACGGTCATGGTGATAGGGGAGCTGGTGGTGATCGCTGTCAACGGGAGCAGGCTTAGCAGGATCGCTGCTGAGATTGCTGGGGCAAGAAGATAACTGCGCATCATCGGGCCTCCCGTTGGGCCAATAGACGCTGCCAGCCTTCAGCAACAGTCGTTTCCGGACCGAAGTTGGCGAGATTCCACCCGGCCGAACGCAGCAGTTGGCAGGCCTCTTCGTGGGCTGCGACCTCGGCTATGGGAAGGCGGAAGGCGCGGGCATCTGGAACCAGAGCGTCGAGTTGCCTCACTCGAATTGTGGCTGCAACTAAGGCCGCGGCATCCGCGGAGGTCAGCAATCCCAGCCACGCCGTCAACGCTTGCGGATTACCAAGTTCATCAGGATCGGCCAGAACATGTTTCAAGGAGGCCCTGGGCGAGGGGGTTACATCGGTCACCGCGGTCAGTAGCCGAGCCACCGCGCCCATGGCTTCACCATGGACAGGGCGAAAGATCGTTCCGTCAGCGCCTACCACACTGACTCGAAGCCGATCGTGAAGCAGCACTGTGGCTAAGGATGCACCGGCCGAGATAGCCCATTCCAAGGATGAGTCGGGGCCTGATCCCACATGAGCCTCGGCTCGGGTATCGATGAGGATGATCATTGCTGGGTCCCACGGTTGCTCCTCAACCCGCACCATCAGTTCTCCACGTTTTGCGCTCATCCGCCAGTGGACCCGACGCATCCCATCGCCGTGACGATGCTCTCGAATCAGGACATCGTCGGGCCCGGCGGCGCCGATACGTTGAGGTGTGGCTTCGCCGCTCGCCCCAGCATTGCGACCACCCCTCGGCAGCGACAGTGGCCACAGCCTTGGGGTCACTCGCATAGAAGTGGAGGGTCCTTTGACCTGCCAGCAGCGCCACGCAGTACCCAACGGATCCACCAGCCGCGCCTTCAGTGGCCCCAATTGGAAATGTCCTCGTTGCCGGGCTGGCAGGTCGTAGCCAGCCGCCTGACGCCAGCGACCCAGACCCCGTGGCAGATCGAAGGCGGCCTCGCGGCCCAACGGGGGGGGAATCTGGTCCATGAAATGGAGGGAAGAAAATGATGCGGTACGCGAGTTGGCGATGGCCACATGGGCGCGGGCCTTGCCACCCACGGGAACCGAATCCGGCTCGATACTGCGTCGGGCAGCCAGCCGAGGGCGAAAACCAAGCACACAGACCATCCCCATCAGGGGTAGAGCAGAAAGAAACAGCCCCACCCAGGTGAGATCTGCCTCACCGATGAATGAGGCAGTCGCAGCCAGGATGGCCCCACCGATAGTCAGCGTCCAGCCTCGCCCAGTCAACCCGAAACGGGAGCGCATGTTAGCTCCGGTGAGGTCGTGAGACGCTGGCCGCGATGCGGGCCATGATGCTTTGGTTGGTTGCTCGAGCCACCTGCGCGTCGACGGTCAACAACACTCGATGGGCTAGGACAGGCACCGCCAACTGTTGCACATCCTCTGGAATGACATAGTCACGTCCGGCCAATGCCGCTTCCACCCGGGCAGCCCGCATGAGATGGAGACAACCACGTGGGCTGGCGCCCAGCCTTAGCTCTGGGTGCTCACGGGTGGCAGCGACCAGCCTGACGATGTAGTCGTTGATAACTGGGGCAACGTAAACCTGACGCATCGCCGCACTGGCCTGCTGCAGCGTCGCAACATCGGTGACGGGACGTACCGCGGTCAGGCGTTCGCCTGCGGCCTGGGCCTCAAGCATCGCGACCTCACTGTGATGGGCCGGATATCCCATCTCGATGCGGGCCATGAACCTGTCCCGCTGGGCCTCCGGTAACGGATAGGTGCCCTCCATTTCGATGGGATTCTGGGTTGCGACCACCATGAACGGTTGAGGCAGTCGATAAGTACGACCGTCAGCAGAGACATGTCCTTCAGCCATCGCCTCTAGCAGTGCCGACTGGGTTTTCGGAGATGCCCGGTTGATCTCATCGCCAACCACGATGTTGGCGAAGATCCCCCCAGGTTTGAATTCGAACTCGCGGGTTTGTTGATTGAACACCGACACGCCGGTGACGTCACTGGGTAGCAAATCCGGTGTGAATTGAATTCGGCTGACCTCACCGGAGATGGAACGGCCAAGAGCCTTCGCCAACACCGTCTTGCCAACACCTGGAACATCCTCGAGCAGCAGATGCCCTTGGGCCAGCAACACGACGACTGCCATGTGGATTTGCTGGGGCTTTCCCTCAATCGCCGAAGCAATGGACTGCTTCATTCGGGTCGCCAGGGCGGCCACATCGGCCAAGGCCATCGAGGGGGCGGCCGTGCTCGTCATGAGTCTCCTCAAGGGTCGGGGAACTGCTGTCGGGTCGCACCAAAGCCTAGGACATGGCGCAAACGGGAGCGCAGTGGAGTGAAAGTGGAGGAAAGTGGGGTAATGTGGTGGGCAGTGGAGAGAAGTGGAGTGAATTGGGTAGAAAGGGGGTGCTCTGGTGTTCCTGGGGACTCACACACCCAAGCTGGACGACAAAGGGCGCCTGATCCTGCCCGCGAAGTTCCGGGACTCTCTGGCTGAGGGGCTGGTAGTCACCCGTGCTCAGGAGCGGGCGTTGGCGATCTACCCCAAAGCCACCTTCGAGGCGTTACTGGCTCCCATCAGTGCCGCTCCCTCCACGCTGAAGCCGATCCGCGACTATCAGCGCATGCTGACAGCCGGGGCCAGCTTCGAGGTCCCTGACAAGCAGGGACGGATCACCATCCCGCCGATCCTGCGGGCCTATGCCGGCCTGGAGCGTGACGTGGCGGTGATCGGCGCGGGCAACCACGCCGAGGTCTGGGACGCCGCCGGGTGGGAGGCGTACCAGATGGAGCAGGAAGCGGGTTTTGCAGGGCTCGACTCGGAACTGCTGAGCCAATTGGGGTTGTAGCACCCCGCGACGGTGGTTCGTCACCGGGGCTGACCCTGGCCTCCTTCCCCTAGGCCAGGTGCCCCCGGAGGCGGAACCTTCGCCGCGGGTGGCTATCACCGCTGACGACGAGACGAAAGGAGGGGCGATGCC